>CASETE010000011.1 GCA_949290785.1 uncultured Pseudomonadota bacterium | reverse complement strand
ATAAACCTACTACCTGTCTAGGATATGCACATTGACTTAGTCAAAGTTTGGATAATTCCAAATTCAACTGTCTGCATATCTCTTCTTGAACAGATTTTGAAAGTATCAAAATCTTTTGATGAGCTGCTTTTATTCACAATGTTTGCGTGTTTAACAAGAACCCCGTTTCATCAGTCGTTCCGTTAACCGCAGAATTTCAGGGGTTGAGATTTTTTTGATTTGTTCCCAACTTGAAAGCCCGCATAGTATGTTCGCAATTCTCAAAAAAGTCAAGCGTTTTTTCAAAAATAATTTTTATCTTTTTTAAGAAAAAACCAAAAACCCCAGAAATCCGCCATTTTTATTTTAAAAGTTTTTTGCATTTTATTTTTTAAACACAAAAAAATGATTCGTAAACCCTCTTTTTCACGATTCGAAACAAACAAAAAAAGCGCCGATTCGACGCCTTCTATTCAACGATTCGTATTTACAACATTAAAACCTGTACATAAACCCGACTTTTACCATGGGATAAAACTTTAATTTATCCAACTCTTCCTGAGCATCAGCCAATGCATCATGCTTTGCCCGCTCAAATTCCGCAATTCCGTCTAAATTTACATCTTCCCAGCTAGTCCCGTTCCATTTCTGCAAATTGTTCGTCGGTAAATCCAACCCCAGTTGCGCTGTCTTATTAGTAAATACAACGCCGGCATCAAGATAAATCTTAAAGCCCGCAAATAAGCCCAAGTCAAATCCCGTACCCAAATACGGCCCGCGATAATTCCAATCCGCGTTTGCCGTGCCGCGAATTTCATTACCAAGATATTTATAGTTTGTTCCTTCTAATTCAAAAGCAAATTCCGCATCAGGTAAATCACTCATCGTACCGACAAGGTTGGCGCGCAAATCTAATTCACCAAAATAATATCCACCGGTTAAACGAAGCCCACCAAGAAACCACGTCTTCCCAAACGGGTAAAAATCAAGCATCGCCGCAAAATGTTGCGCTTTGATAGAGCCGTCTTTTATTCTAAGACCGTCGCCCATTTCAATACCTTCATCACCCATAATAGAATCTATGCCTGAATTAATGGCAGATTTCAAAGGTGCGGCCGTGGCAAAATCCAAACGAACGCCGAAACGTTTCCACCAGAACGAATCGAAATTTTTATTTGCATAACCTACGAAACCGTTCAAACCGCTTGTTGCCGATACTCCAACGCCCAGTTGTAAACCATGAGGAAATTTTACATCCGGATTAACTTCGGCCTTGTTTTCCGTTTTAATATCTGCCGTATTACCTGATGCAACAGTTGCAACACTGTTGTTATCGCTTGCAATATTTTCTTCTGCCAACGACGCTTCCTGTGCAAATCCGGGCATAGCCAGTAAAGCAGACAGTATAAAAATAGATATTTTTTTCATATTTTTCTCCGTTTAACCTTCTTACGAATATTATCATAGCAAATTGTTAAAAAACTTATCAATAAAAAAACTATTTAAAATTGTGTTCAAAATGTGTGTTTTTTGTGATATTATTCAAAGTATGAAAAACAGAATTTTAATTTTTTCATCGCTGTTGTGTTTATGTGGTGCAAATGACGTTTTGGCTTCTGAATGCACCGGCGGCGATTGTTACCCAACTGTAAACACAGAAACTGCAGATATAGTCCAACCTGTGGCATCAGATAATTGTACAACTGTTGAGTGTATTTATGCGCAACAAATCCCAATGCGTCAGGTTAAAATGCTGTCTATTAAACCTGTCCCGACAGACACACGTGCACCGCTGTGGGACGGCACGAACGGTCAGTATAAACAACGCGGCTTTGACAAGACCGTTGATTGGCGCGACGGCGTACCAATCTGGGACGATTCAATATCTAGTTATAAGCAAAAAGATTTTTCTGACTGGTTCTTGGAACCGATGCCCGAAATATATGTACGAGAGACAGACGAAATCGACGTCATTGACTTGTATAATCAAAACATGGCTGACGCCGCAGCGACGCGTGCACGGGTAGAGGAATTATTAACGCCACAAAAGCCGTCTGACAATTTATGGACTGACGATTTTCCTGCGCCGCGTCCTGAATATGTCGCCCAGGACTTAAGCGAGGTTATAACAACAACCTTTTATAGTTACGACGGTTGCCCATTTGAAACGGAAACAGAGTGCGAAATATGGCGCAGAAAGCCAATCGTCCGTGAAACTGTTTCACCGCGCAGTCCAAAAATTCGTACGGAAAAAATCGCAGAATTTATAAGCGCGGCACAATGCAATCCAGATATAACCGCGAACGCGGCCGTTTCGGCACCGCTGTTGGAAAGATACAAGTTACTTATGGGCTCTGCAAACGCCTGTTGCACAGATGGCATGGCGTATTCTTTAAAGCAAGCCGGCGCAACAGATGGATTGGTATATAAATTCTTGTCAGATGACGCGAATTTTTACGGTCTGGGGGCGCGTTGTTTAATGATGACAGACAAAGACCTTGACGCCAAGTATCCGAACACAGCAACAGCGCGCGTTGTTGCAGACGTCAGAAACGGATGTCTGTGTCGTGGTCGTCAATGGTTTGAAGCGATGCTGGCACCGTTCAAAGACGTATACAAGGCGATGCCCGAATTCAAGGACTATCCATTTAATTACACGTATACAGACGGCCTGCAACGTGAAATAACAGTATCTGTAAATAACGATGTGCAAAACGTGTTAAATCAGCTGGCATTGTGCCCATAAAACAAAAGTTAAAGAACAAATACCCCCGTTTGAGACGGGGATTTTTATTAAAGATATCCTTTCGACAAAAAAATAAAAAAAACGCGCCTGTGCGCGTTTTTATCTTTGTTGTGCGTTTATATTTTGTTGATATTTATTTTGCTGGTCTTCTATTGCCTGCATAACCGCGATATTTAAAGCATATGCACAGTTATTTACTGAATCGCGTTGAGCCTTTAATTTAGTATCAGAACAAGCCTCTGGCTGTGTTAATTTTTTACTATCAGTATCGTATACAACTCCGCTAACAGAATATGCCTCGGCAAACTCTATATCTTTCTGCAACTGACGATATGCTTCGCCAATATTGCCTGCGCTTACCGCCTGCAAAACTATACGAATATTATTCTGTATACAAGATAAACCGTCTGATGTACTGGACTTCAACATGCAATTTTCCGCGCCTATCAAAACAACATTTCTATCTCTAGAAGTAGAACTACTTGAAGAAGAACCGGATGATGCGCCTGACGCCTCTAACTTTGTTGTTAAGACGGCTTTTTGTAGTTGTGTTTTTAAGCGCTTTACAGTTGCTTCCAAGAAATCGTACTGCTGTTCTAATTGCTGTGTAATTACAGTTGTTTTTAGTGCGATGACATCTCGCATTACCTGCTTGTTTGCTTCATCTGTTGGATTGGTTGTATCACCTATGTTATACACATGCGTACTGCATAATGCAATTTCTGGATTAATCCTGTTATTATCATCGTCAGAACAACCATTGTTTGTTGCAGAATAGGCATCAAATGATAATAAAGCAAAACAAAATAACGAACAAAATATCAAATACTTTGCTTTATTAAACATAAAAAACTTATAATTTTTTGTTTTCATTTTTTTACATTTATTATTGTGTTTGTATTTTACACCAAATGCTGTCATTTCCTGTAACACCTGTACAATCACAAGTATTCTTCACTGAATCCCACTTAGCGCCATTAAATGTATTACAAAAGGCTTTTTGGTTTTTCCAAGGCTCTTCTTGTATCTTAAACATTGGCATTTCTTGTCCAGCTGAATTTATACAAGCTGCTACGTCATAATCAAATGTATTATATGTTTTATCATCGCACTCACATGTCTTGTTTCTTGCATTCCATTTGGTACTTAGATTTGACAAACCATTTTCACACAAACATCTTTTATATTCATCATTTGTACGTGCCTTTGCACACATTATAAATACATTATTTTCTTCTGTATCCTCTGAATATACTACGTTGCCGTCTGTACTTATTTGTGTCATTTGCGTTTCTGTCACGCACACTTTGTCTGGCAAGCGTTTTAAAGAAACCAATTTTTGTAAATCATCATAAGTTTTGTCTGTAACTTTGCAATATATAATACCGTCGGTCTCTGGATTTTTTGTTCCACCCAAAACACTCCTTCCATAAGAAGTAGGTGCATCTTGCTCAATAATTCTTTGCAGAGTTTCTATATCAATAGACGCCTGCTTTTTGCGATTACTGAACAAGGATGAATTATCCAACGCCTCGGACGCACAACCAACACGAACTGTTGCTTTGTCGTCTGCCGGTTCAACTTCTGGATACAACCAAGTCTTTTGAACTTCTTCATTATTAGTCAGCATTTTTATTAACTGACACCCACCATCTGACATCGGCACAACCTGACCAACAGTACATTTTGCATTACCTAATACAGATCCCTCTGCCGTTCTCGTAGGAACCGAACGACCATCTGGACAATTAAGAGTGTTATAAAACATAACCTGACCAGGGGCACATAGATACAGTCCCCAAACGTTACAGGTACCGTTCAGCATCATATAAATATCCGTAATATCAACACCAACAGATTGTGCCAGTATCAAGCCTTCATACAACTCGTCCAAAACGTTATTATACGGCTCAAAAAAGTTCATGGCCTTTTCTTTAAATGTTTTTACACGTTTTGGCCCGGTACAATTATTCCCCGAAGAATCACAACCCGCATAATTATACACATCGTTCAACGTTGCGCGCAGTTCCTTCAAAGAAACCTCTGCATTTTCTATTTGCGATAATATCTGACCAGCAATTTGTTCGCGCGCCAAAACATCCGCCGATACGCCCGATGCGGCCGCAATCTGTTGCGCGGCTGTTAAACCCGCACTAACGGTATCACCGCCTGATGCGGTTGCAGCCGTTGTATTTGAAACACTTGGCGCCTGAACAGACGATGCAGATTGCTGTTGCGCAGATAAAGCCTCTTGTAACATTGCAGCCGTTTCAGCGTTTTGTTGCGCCATTTGTTCTTGCATTGCCTGCATTTGTTCCTGCATCGCTTGTATTTGCTGTGCGCTTTGTTGCGCGGCAGCCTGTGCAGCGGCCTGCATTTCTGCCTGCATAGCGTTATTTTGCGCGGCGGTGGCCTGTTGATTAGACTTTGCCACGGTATTAGCAACCACCTGCGCGGCAAGCGTATCTATCAAAGTGTTTCCATATTGCTTACAAACCTGATTATCCTCTACACAGCCGGCGACAATCGGACGCGCGATGTCCAGCGTCGTACAACCGCCTGTTGCGCACTTTGGTTGCACGCAACGCAAAATCAAGGCGTTGCAATTACCAAAATCTGCGACAGGTGCACTGTTGTCAACGACGTTCCCGCTATCACCCATGGAACGAACGTTCGTCAAAGAATTCCATGCGTTATTGTTATTAGAACCAAATGCAGGATTATACGCGGTCAAATTACTGCCCGCGGTTGTGGCAACCGGTGCAGAATATGCATTGACAGATATCAATGCCAATGCAACGCATAAAAATCTTGATATATTGTTTATCATCTCTCTTGGGTTTAATTTTAACATAAAAAATGTCATGTGAAAAGACAAAAATCACGTATAAAAATAAAAAACAAGAAAATAAAAAAACGCCCGTTTGGGCGTTTTTATTATTCAATAGATACACTTATTCTATTGCCATAGTCACCTGCGTACTCAGCCCCTATGTAGCAATGGATTTTACTGCCGACATTATTCATCCATTCGGTATAGGCGGCCTTTTTATCAGCATCCAGACTGGTTTGTTGTATATCATTCGTTAATCTGTTGATGATGATACCGCCCGCAGTTGCTGTAGCGGCCGCACCCACCAAATTAACCACAGAACGTGTCCGTTTTGCCTTACTTTCATCTTCACTGTCACCCTTTTTATCTAAAGCAAACTCAACAGCGGTTTTCAAACTTGTAAATGTAGCGTTTGCTGCTGACTTGTTCTGGGCAACTGTTGCTGTATTATTCGTCACAGCCGGCGTGCCAATAACATTTGTTGCATTTCCTAATAATTGTATTGCATTGCCTAATTTTTCAAACTCTTCATTAAATGTTTCCCAACTACTTGATAATTTGTAGATTTCTGTAAAGCAACTGTTTGTTTTATCAAGCTGACAAATAACATATGAGTTATATGCAGCTATAGTATCATCCAAGACTTCTTGCGCGCTTGTAGTATCAAGATTATAAGCTTTTGCTATTTCTAACATTTTTTCACCAGGTTGTTCAAAATTACCCATGCCAGCTTGGTTATACGCCGTCTGGTAGTCTGAATATGAGTACACGGACTTTGTGCTTTGAACAACTGGCGCCGCTTGTGATATTCCAAGGGTGTTGTTTAACGCATTACGTGCTGCGGTTATATTCGCTGCATCTACCTCCGCCTGATTTGCCAAACTAATCATAGTTTCACCATACATTTGCGCTGTTGTAGGATTGCTGTCCGCAACATATGCATTCAATGCCTTGGTGTATTTATACAGTATATCACTGTCGTCATCTTTCTTGTTATTTGTTCCTAACAAACCACCCAAGAAATCACCGTCTTGCAATGAATCTGTTAAATAACCGCCACCAATACCAGAACCCAACGTACCTAATACCGTCAACCATGTACGTGTACGTTTTTGAGCCTCTGCCTTGTCCGCAACTGATTCCTCTGCAATCTTGTTCGCAATTGCTTCCAGTTCGTTTGCACCAATCCAACTGCCACAGGTAAACGTATCACCCGTTGCAAAATATGCAGTTGTGAATTTACCAGTTTTTAACAAGTTTTGTATATTCGTATCCTCTGACTGCAACGTGACACGAACACGACAGAACGAACCATACAAATCGTTACTGGCGGTAAAGTCATTTTCTGCCAATCCCATTGTGCTATAATCCGATGGGATTTTGTTACTTCTTAACTTTACCCACATATATGCACTGCCCGTATCTTTATTACCAATGACTCCGCCTTCGTTCATAGACATACACATATTTTGTTGATATGTTAATTTTGCATTATATTGTGCCTGTGCCTCCATTTCCAGGTCCGCAATCAAATCACGGAACACTTGTCTTTCTGCCAGGTTTTGCGCGTATGTTGTCTGCGATACCATCTTTGGATAGATGTACATACCACTGGGGTCATCACAACGACCGGAACTGCCGTCGCCGTCTTGCGCCGTCGTGCAAAGCAGGTTGCCGTCCGCGTCAATGTCTTGCACTTCGGTCGTAATTCCATAATTACCAGCATCTAACCAACCAGTACGCGTATCTGTAATACCAGCACCCCAAGAATTAGCAGTATATGAAGAATCTGCCTTGTTACGTGCAATTTCCGCCTTGATATGTTCTTCACATGCACTGTTATTCTTGACCGTATTTAAGCACAAGCCCAAGATAATCGTATGATCCAAAACACCACCAACCTTGTTCATACTTTTATCAAACTTGTTATTACCAGTATTCGTTAATGTTGACATTATATCCGTACGATTACGATAACAATTCTGATAATCCGTGCCACACATTGATTTTACACAACTGGTCGCGACCGCTTCGCATTGCTTTTTCATCTGATCTAACGCCGCCTGATTATATGACGTCGCCAAACGAGAATTCAAAGTCGCTACCGCACCAACTGGGTCCGGATTGGCTACATCTACATCATCTGGTGACGTAAACAATTTATCAAACAAACTGTTGTCTTCAAATATCAACGCACCAGTTGTAGTATCAAATGTCGCCGTTGCATATTGACATGCCGTATCATTATTGATTACCGCTTCACAACCAACCTTTATGTCTTCCATCGTAGAAGGGTTCGTAACGCCTTTTATTTTATTTGCGCTGTTAAACGCAGATGCATAGCATGCCGCGCCGCTGCCTTCGCCACATGTACGCATTGCGCAAGATACGATTGTTTCTGAACAACGTTCTTTGACCTTTTTATCAAACTGGGTAATCAAGTCATCAATCTTGGAACGCATCGCGTCGTTCATACGTGAAGAATAAGCCTCGGCATAAATGTCGTTTTTATTATCTTCGTCGTTTAATTGCGAATTCGTTGGCATTACACCATTACCCAAGAATGTCGCATAACAATATTTATTCGCACCAATCGTATCCAAACACGCGTTTTTCAAGAAACCTGATACCTCGCTACGATTTATCGTCGTTTGAATGAAATCTGTTACGCCCGTCGTTACCGCACCATTAGTATTGCTGGCGTTATCAGCATATTTAATAATTTCTTGGGTACTGCCTTCTTTACATTTATACGGATTAGCCGCACAAGCGTTCAAGAAACATTGGTCAACAACCTTGTAACAAGTCGATACAGCGTTTACCGCAGCCAACGCCGCCCCTTCGGAAATCATAATACCAACGCGACTGTTACTGGTTGGGTTCGCAGTCTTGTTCGTAGAACCAAATAATTCCGTCACACCTTCGTCCTGACAACGCGCCAACGTGGATTCACAGAACAACTTTTGCTTTTTGAATTCCGTATTACTTGTACATAATTCAAAGTCTGTTCCGCAAACATCTTCTTTCTTTAAGCAATTCGTATATCTTTTTACGCAATCGCTGGTATCGTAACGATTGCTTATGGAGGCAGCCTCAATCAACTGGCCTAAAACACTACCCGGCGTCGGATAAACATATTCGCCGTTTGCGTCTTTGTTTGCAAACGCCGCCTGATTACTGGTACCGAACAACGAGCTAACCCCAGTGTTTTCGCACTGCATCAACGTACTGGTACATAATGGACGCTTAGAGAAAAATAACGTGTTATTCGTACATTCTTCAAAATTCGCGCCGCAAACGTCGCCGCCTTTTAAGCAACTGGTGTAAGCCTCTATACAATCGGCATTCGCCAACAAAGTGGTATTTGTCGTAGTAGTTGTGTTCGTACCGCCGGTAATATACGTCGCCATTGTCGGTATACGCGACATCGCAGTACCTATCACACTCGGACGCGCCGTCAAGGCAAAACATGACGGAACAGCGCTAAAAACAGCCATAAAACCAATTGTTTTTTTCAAAAGATTCATTAGACTCACTCCATACTTATTGTCTAATTATAACACAAAAACATCTTTTGATAAAGAAAAAATATAGGAAAACAAAATGTTATTTTTGGGGCAAATTTATCGGTGAACACTAACCGATTTCATCCAATATGCACTTTAATTCTTGCATATCATCGGGCATGCGCGCCTTAAAATGCATCTGTTGCCCTGTTACAGGGTGTAAAAAATCTAAAACCTCGGCATGTAACATTTGCCCAGAATGATTTTTTAAAAAATCTAACAAATCGCTGTCCTTTACACTGCCCAGGCGATTACTGCCGCGACCGTATACAGGATCACACAATACCGGAAAGCCGTGAACTGATAAATGAACGCGAATCTGATGCGTACGCCCGGTCAATAAATTGCATCTAAATAAAGAAATCCCCGCACGCGACCACGTTTCTGATACAACAACCTGGGTATGCGCGGGCTTTCCCCCAGTCTTGACCATCGTCATCTTTTGACGATTCCTAGAAGAACGCGCTATATTTCCCGTAATATCCGCACTTTCCCAATTAGGCACCCCCCATACAAACGCCATATACTTACGCGTTAAATCGTGTGTTGAAAAAATGTTTACCAAGCCACGAAACGCCCTGTCAGATTTTGCAAACACCATTACACCACTGGTATCTTTGTCCAACCTGTGCACAACGCCCGGACGCGTTGCCCCCCCAAGAGCCGACAATTGTGTATGCGCCAAGATGTTTTGTACCAACGTTCCGCTTTTATTACCCGCAGACGGGTACATAACAACCCCACGCGGCTTATTTATTACGATAATGTCATCGTCTTCATATAAAATATCCAGCGCAAAATCCGATGATATATTGTCTGCCGCAACGTCTGTCTGACGAACAGGAATTGTAACCGATACCACATCCCCAAGTCTTAACTTTTGTGAAAACTTTACAGGCTTATCGTTTAATAAAACACCAAAGCCCTGAATTTCACTGCGCGAAAAATCCGGCATTTGACCGACCAAGAACTTGTCTATGCGTAAACCTATGTCTGTATCAGAAACTTCAAAAATATGCGTTTTATTCATCAGAAAACTACTTATATTCGTCCCAATCGGGCCCCTTGGTGCACTTTGATAAACTTATCGTTAATTCGCGTCCATCAGACTCAACCGGGCAAGTTAATATCCCTGTACTTTGTGCCTGGTCAGCATCCCGCGTGGCGTTGCGCCATGTAAAATTAATTTCTTTCGGCGGGTACAGGCACGCTATTCTTAATTCACCGTCGTGCTTATTATTAGGGCCCAGCCAAATACGAACCCCTTCACCCAAGCCATAACAAGGAAAACCGTCAAGATAGTACAAAACCAAACCCTTGCCAACCATACTTGCCAACGGAACAAACTTTCCGTGATACTCGTGATAAACCAAACCAGTTAAACCTTGCCAATCCGTACTGGTAGAAAAAATGCTAATACGTGGAGGAACAGGCTTCTCTTCCGTTTCTTCGGCACGTACAGCCAAAGGCAAAAGCAACAAGCACGCAAACAAACCATAACATAACCGTTTCATTTTTAATCTCCTACTTTTTCTAAATCAACGGATATCTTTTTGACGTTTTGTGTAGGTACGGATAAAACATGTAAAAACTTCGTCTCTGCCCCAGCATCTAACAGCGTGGCAGAAGGTAAAAACTTCTGACGGTCAATAATCTTATCATCTTCGCCATAAGAAATAACTATCAACCCGGGAACACCATATATCTGTTCTGACCGATTCTTTACGTTACCGGCAACAACAAAATGCGCAACGCCGTTGTCGTCTGTAATCGTGTCAATAGATTGTATTTCCGCAACCAGAGGCTTTTCGCGTATTGTCTTTATCTGATGTTGACTGATTGCAACAACCGCAAACACCACAGCAGATAGCAACGCACATAACGCCGCAATAAACACCAATATAGAATTACGACGAACAGGCGGATGCACAACCCATGTATTACCACAAACCGCGCACTTTACGGGTGCTTTTGGAACAGCATCCAACGTATATTCTGTTTTACAAAAATCACAAACTGTCTTCATATGACGATTCATAGCACATTTTACTCCAAATTCAACAATCTATATTTTGCGGTAACTTTATTTTGTATTTCTTGTATTGCGTTCATATAATCAGATACCGTAGCGTTCATATTAGCTGATACAGCACCAAAAATTTTACCGGCTTCTGTGTTACCGCCGTTTTCAACGTACACCGCATCAATCGCCATCCTGTTAAGGTTTTCAAAAGAAATGTCTTGAAAATTCGCAACGCCAGCACCGACGTCCCAATAATAATTCGGGTTGACCGAGTCTTCTATTCTATTATAAACAACCAGGCGCGGCGTAATTGACCCCGTAAACCCAACCGTAACATACATGGCATCAATCCACCCAGATGTCATATCAATATTCTTATTAACTTTTAACACAGACACTTCAGTTTCTGCGGTTATAGACAAACCAGACAACGTCATATTTGTCACCCATAAGTCACCAACAGTAAAACTTGTAAATTTTGCAGTATCCGCCAGATTAAAATTACCCGAAACTTCCATGGTTCTGGAATCCGCAGACAAAATGCCAGCCACGGTTGCGTTTATCGCCTCAAAACTTTTATCCAATGTAGTTAAATTTTGAAAAATCGTTTCTTTTGCAACAGTCGCCCCCATAACTAAATTTTCATCAAACTGGTTAGACGCAACGTTTAAAAACGCTACGTTATCTATATTATGCCCGCCCAGATTCAACCCAGATAACATGGTTGCATCTGACGCATTATCAGAAGGAACACGCCACAAATACAATGCACTGTCACGGTTTATAGACGTTGTACCAACAATACCATCTTGTATATTTACGCCTAAATCAACCGTATCGGCACGCCAAGCACCAAAAGTACCATACGCCCGATTCCCCTCTATGATTCCCATAGAATCACCGCCCATCGCAACAATTTCACGCGTGCGTAATGGCGAAATCTCATCCGAAGAAAAAACTATTACTCCCTGTAAAGTTGCCTGATTATTGACATCATTAGATTTTAAAACCCTTATTTGATATTCCTTACTGTATTCAGAAACTAGGCCCTCGGAAATACCATAATCAACTAAATCCGCAAAATTTACACGAGTTATGTTTTTACCAACGGTTTTTAACAAGGCCTCTCGATTATCAACAATATATCTTTCAAGAGCACTTTGAACGGTTTCCATCTGACGCGTTATAGCAATATTTTCAGCCCTGACAATTGCATCTTTTTGATACCTAAAAATAAACGGCATAACTATTGCTGCCAACGCAACGCTCATCAGCAATTCAACCAGCATACTGCCGCGTTGTTGTTTTCTATTAACAAACGAAAATACTTTATGCATCATTTAACTTCCTTTGGCATCGCACTTTGCCACCCGTCAGACATTATTACCCCAAACATATTAACATTTGGCGCGTTCGGTATCTTCGCACGAGAAAGATTTAAAGACGAAAATTTTGGCGGCGTATAAGACGGAAAAGACCAATTACCAATTTTTAAGGGCGCCGTCGTAGACACCAACAATTCACCAGATACCGTCAACCCAAAATTTTCATAAAAAGTTATTTCTTCGGCCGATATATATGAAGTAGTTAACGAATGCGCAGAAACACCAACAAAACTGCCAATCGTACGAGAAGTATCAGACTTTAAAGTCAAATTATTCGAAACATTGACCGATTCAATAACAGTTGCCCTGTCCGTAATAATACGACCGTTTGTCGTATATTTATTACCGTTTAACGCATTTGCATAAATATTACGAAAACCCGAAACATCGCCAGACACACGTATATTTTTAAACGCAGCAGAATCACCGCTTAACGTGGCACCAGACGAAAAATAAATCGCGTCAGATAATAAACTACTTGTTTCTATGAACGAAGTTGCAACATTTCTGATGTTTGCAGATTTTGCAAATATCTCTCCGACGTTGTATATATTTTTGCCGCCCATATTTAAATCTCGTAACATCATATTTAATTTTTCTTCACCCGTTGCAGTGCGATGTAAATACTTTGATTTATCTTCGCCGTTTACGTCACGAGATATACGATATATAAGACTGCCAGGTTTAAAATCAGGGGCTGATACCGCCCAAGAATCGCCATACGCGATACCATCTTGCCCGACAACAGCCGCATCCATACCTATATGTTTTGCAATTTTTGAAGTCTTTAATTGACTTTCATCCAGTTCAAATGCTAAATACACATCTGTTATTGTTGCACCGTTTACAACGTATTTATCTATAAACCCGTAATCAGGCAAGGTTGAAATATTATCCAATTCATCGTCTGACAATTTAATTTGAACAACATCCGGCCATTTACCTTGATTTAACCTTACAAAATTTAATACCGGCCCCCGTAAATCAATAATTTCTTTGGCCTTGGCAATGTCACGCAATGTACTGTTAGTATCAGAAATTTGACTGTATAAAAACGGCGTTGCCATGGCAACAATTGCCATAGCCAATATAACTTCTAGCATGCTGGCCCCACTGCAAGAATCATCAAAAAATTTCTTTTTATATACAGCCACTGTTTCCCTCTAACAAACATTGTTTTGCATCAATTCTTTTTTCTAGTCTTTGCCAAAAAACATACTGACAAATTATATATTGCGACAAAGATTTTTGGTTATACTGCCCACCAAGTTTGGTAATAATAGAACGACAATCTACAGTTTTAGAACTATCACTTGTCGGCTTATCCAATATTTTAAACGCGCCATTATTAATAGAATCTACCAAAGCATCCGGCAATAAAGACGTTCCAGCCGGTCTTATATCTAATATGACGCTGCCACTTTCGCCCTCGTTTAATGCGCTGGACGTCTGATCGCGCAACGTTATATTTGATGCTAGTATGGTACCCGTTTCTATTCCACTGCGTACGCTGTACGAAAAAGTATCCGTATAAAGGTAAACGTCTTGACCCCTTGACGCATTTAAGAAAGAATTTAACTCTAATCTTTCAACGCTAAAATTTATATTGTCTGTAATTACATCTCCGCCGACATACCAAGACGTCGGCCCATAAAACCCTGTACGACCAGCAGACATTGCGAACTCATAAACGGCCGCAGAATTCGCCGTAAAATTCCCAGCATCTCCAAAATTAGAAATAGTTTTTGCGTTAACAGTTTCTGCATATAAAGAACCACGCGTCAACGATAACGCCGCCCCACCAGAAGGACTTTGAAATATCGCTTTTTCAGTTCCCATAAAATCTATAGAATTTCTAGCCTTGCGACCGTTTTCTATACCAAACATCGTCAAAGTATTAAACTGCCCCGTTTCAAATTCACCGCGACGCGCGAATACGCTGCCGGCATTATTTAAACTGAATCCCCCCATATCTAAATCTGTTAAAAAAGCACCGTTATCTAAATTAGTTTCGTTTCTTTTTACGACGTCTGAATAAAACTCGTCCAGGGCCAACCCTACAATTATCTCGTTATTACCATTTGTCGTTGCATAAAAACCGATACGACGCGCTAATTCCGCCAATTGCAACCCCGACAAACTGCCACCAGACAAACGCAAATAAGCGTTAACTTCCGTGCCAGACTTGCTTATAACTAACGCTATGTCTTGACCGAAAGCAGTACGCGCCACGAACCCCAACGGCAAACCATAAGGCTCCAACAAATCTGCAAACGCGTTACCAGAAACAACCGTCGTTTCATAAGGTAATTTGTTTGCTTGTTCACGAATAAAAATTCTGGCGGCCGTTTGCGCAACCTCTACCTTGCGCGTAGAAGAATACATTTGCGCATCAATGTCGCGACCGGCTAACTGCTGTGCAAAAAATGGAAGAAATGCGAAAATCAAGGCCAGTGCCAATAACGCTTGTAATAAAAAATTACCTTTTTGTCCTTGCAAAATATATCTCCTACCTTGTTGGTAAGAATAGCAATTGAAAAAAAATATTGCAATCAGTTTTAAGATGTTTTATTATTTAAATCATGGATAAACGATAACGATAAAAATCGTTATAAAAATAAATTTCCTATTAAAAGAAAGAACATGCAAAGTAAAAAAAATCAATCGTCTGTTGGGCTGATGATTCAGCGTTGCCACAAGTGGCGTCAAAAAAGAAAACAATACATGGACCAAGCGCGTCAAACGACCGATGAAATTGAACGCGAACGTTTAATGCAAACGGCAGAACATTATGGCCGCATTGTTAACGAAGAACAGGGCAAAATAGACTCTACACGCGACCCAAAAGATAAATCCGTTGCGACAGAAGAATCTATGGACAACGTTGATTCTAGTGAAAGCCTTGACGTAACGGAAGACGAAGAAAACTCTTTTCCTGATTTTATTACAGACTTGAAATAAAAACGGTTTTATTCGCACTTTAATTGTTGAAATTTACTGGCGTTTTGCTATGCTTTTTACAAAGGAAGTTTAAGCATGAGCAGTAATTACACAGTTTTAGCGCGAAAATACCGCAGCCAAGATTTTCAATCTCTTATCGGGCAAGATGTTTTAGTAAAAACTCTAACCACAGCAATTAACACAGGGCGCATTGCGCACGCTTATATTTTTACGGGCATCCGCGGAACAGGAAAGACAAGTACAGCAAGAATATTGGCCAAGGCGTTAAACTGTTTATCGTCTGACGGACCAACTGCAACGCCGTGCGGTAAATGCGATAATTGTCGTGCAATTGCAGCCGGGCAACATATTGACGTTCTTGAAATAGACGCCGCTTCGCATACTGGCGTTGATAATATGCGCGACATTTTGGACGCAGCACAATACAGACCCACGAACGGCAGATACAAAGTATACATTATTGACGAAGTACATATGCTTTCAACAAGTGCATTTAATGCACTGCTTAAAACCTTGGAAGAACCACCAGCACATGTAATATTCATCTTGGCAACAACAGAAATTCGCAAGGTTCCCGTTACAATTTTGTCGCGTTGCCAAAGATTTGATTTGGTTCGCGTCCCTGTTGATACATTAAAAAAACACTTTGCGTGGATTGCGCAACAAGAAAACATTGAATTGTCTGATACTGCAAATGAATTGTTGGCACGCGCAGCAGACGGTTCCGTACGTGACGGTCTTTCTTTATTAGACCAAGCAATCGCACAAACGGGCGGCAAAGTCGATGAAAAATCTGTATTGGATATGTTAAAGCGCGCAGACCGCGGCGTTGTCGTTGACTTTATGAACACATTACTGTCTGGCGACACGGCAAAAGCGTTGGATAAAGTCGATGAAATTTATAACAACGGTGCAGATTTATCAATGTTGTTAAACGACATGATGGAATGGACTCATTGGGCAACACGTATGCACCCTGCTTTACACGCAGGAGAAACAGCTAATTCGCCTTATACTGCGGATCAACGCGAACAAATTCGCACTATAAACAATCGAATCTCGCTAAACACATTATCACGTATTTGGCAAGTTATGGTTGCGTCTGTACAAGAAATGCAATCTGCCGGTAATCAAAAGCAATGTTTTGATATGCTGGTAATAAGATTGATGCATATTGCAGACATGCCTTCGGTTACAGAAATTTTAAAACAACAACAAAATAATCAAAACACACAACCAAAACTGGAAAAACAACCGCAGCAAAAAGAAAAACAACAAGAACACATAACGTCTGCAACAGAACTTGCAAATGCTTTACAAAAATCTAAAGAAATCTTGTTGTATTCTTACTACAGCAGCAATATAGAAATCGTTGATTTTTCAGACGGAAAAATAAAATATTTTGACAGGGGGACCGATGCGGACTTTACACATAAATTATCTGCATGGCTAACTGAAAAAACAGGGCATTCTTGGGCGCTGGAGCGCGCAACAGAATCGCAACATACGCAAACAGTCACGGAAAAAAAGCAAGAAGAACTGGAATCAGACCCGTTGGTCGCCAGCGCAATGAGTCTTTTTTCAGATGCGGAAATCGTCGGGGTATCTAAATAAAATAAGGAAAACATATGAAACAAGAATCAGGCCGTTCTTTAATAGAGATACTGGGGGTATTGGCCATTGCCGGCATAATGAGCGCTGGTGCGATTGGCGTATATAACGTAATAAGAAATAATCAAATACGTAAAATTGCTTCTATGGAAATGGAGCAAATTGTAAAAAACACAAAACTTTTAATGGAAATGCGTGGCGATTATACGGGATTGTCTGTTGATTATCTAATATCTGCTGGTGCACTAAAATCTAATCGTGCACCCATTGGTGGGTCAGACTGGTCTGTTAAACCGATAGATGACGGCAAAGGTTTTGCAATCAACCTTACACAATTAAGTAAAAGTGAATGCCAGTATTTTATAGCATCAACGCCTAAATGGACAACTAAACTATTAGTAAATGGATTTGATAAAGATATTAACACAGATTGCTTTTCAACAAATACAAATGAAATTTCTTTTGTAATTGAATGATTATGATAAAAAAACATCTTTTGCCATTAGTATTAACTGGTTTTATGACCGGTTGCGCCCCATATCACAGCCCTGATAGAACAACCTGGCCAAAATATTTAATGGGCGCAAGTTTTACTGACATGACGGAAATGTCGCGCGTCGCGAAAAGACCCGTTTATCTGGGTAGTGGTGGTAAACTTGTAACCGGGGAAAATGCACCTGCAAATTTAGAATATGGCGATAAAATTGCAAACGATAATTCTATCAGCGTTAATTATATGTCTAAACTGGAATATGAATTATATGACTCCTTACGTAAACCGGGTATATCTGTACAAAGGGCCGGAACAGACGTAGTAATAATTCTTGTTCGTGATGCGATAATGGAACTAAATGTAGCCGACATTTCTGAAACAGGCGCCGATACATTAAGCACAATCGCAAAAATTTTACGTAAATATAATGCTACATTCATAGAAATTGCCGGATATACAGACGCAATGAAAAACACACAAGGCGCGAACGCCCTGTCACTAGATATGGCGCAGCGTGTCGGGGTGTATTTTTCTCAGCACGGGATAAACACAACCAGAATGTTCATTGTTGGACGCGGGTCTACGCGACCAATAGCCGCCCAAGACGACATAGGGCGACTAACAAACCGCCGCGTTGAAATTCGCTTGGCGCCTGCTAGATAATTGCGGATAACTTTCTCTTTCCATTTAAAAATTTTACTGCTATACTTTTTGCATAACATATAAAAAAAGGGGAAAAACATGGTTCAAAAAACAGATAACACAGCAATGAAAAAATACACAAAAACAGGTATCGTCGTGGCCATAGTTGTCGCCGTTGCGGCGTTAGGCGCATGGGGCATCAGTGCTTTACGTAACGGTGGTGGCGCGTCCGTTGATGAAGCGCTAGAAGTAGTAACCGCAGACGCAGAAAATGCAGCAAACTTGCGTATCGCAGTAATTCGCATGGATGCGATTCAAAACGAAGCAAATGCATTGCAAGACTTGCGCAAACAAAAAGAATCTTATGAAAATAAATTACGTAAAGAATTAGAAAGCAAACAAAAAGAATTAGAAAAAGAAAAAGCAGAAATTGAAAAATCGCAAGACGTGTTGTCTCGTGACGCGTTACAACGTCGCATTGTTGACTATCAAAACCGCGTAACAGAACTGCAACGCGACTTAACAGAACGCGCACAAAGCATAGAAATGTCTTTCCAGAAAGCATTAAACGAAGTACAAGAAAAGCACCTGGACCCAATTATCACGGGCGTAATTGAAAAAAAGAACTTGTCTTTGGTGATTGACGGTCGTTTCGCACGTACCGGCAAAGATGCAGAAAAGTTGGATATAACTAACGAAGTTATTTCTGCATTAAATAAAAAAGTATCTAATGTAAAAATGGAAACGCCAAAGGGTTTCTAAGATAAAATAAAAAAACCGCCGCTTTGGCGGTTTTTTTTAATATTCTGCTTTTAATTTAAAAAATATCAGCTATAATCGCGACATGTTAAACAAAATAAAATCTTTATTGGCACCGGCCGCCACTAAAACAACAGCCGGACAGTTGGCCGAGAAATTCGGTCTTGAATTACAAGGCGACCCCGACACACAGGTTTGTGGCGTTGCCCCAATTGCAGACGCAAAACCTGGACAGTTGGCATTTTATTCTACTGAACAGAATAGCAGCGCATTTAAAATCTTGCCCATAGAGGTACTTAGAAACACGCGCGCCAGCGTCATACTTGTGCAACCAGAGCAAATAGAAAACGCCCCAAAAGGCGCGACTTTGTTAATAACAAATACTCCACGTGGCAATATTGTAAAAATCTTGGGCGAAATATATCGCGAAAAGCCACGTTATGGTATCAGCAAATATGCAACTGTTGAACGCGGCGTGTTCTTTAGAAAAAAGAAAAGCGTATATGTCGGGCAATATGCAACGATTGAACGCGGCGCCGTCATTGAAGAAGATGTAAAAATTTATCCGGGTGCTTTTATCGGACGAAATGTGACAATCGGAAAAGGCACCATTATACAAACTGGCGCACATATTGAAAACGCAACGATTGGCTCAGACTGTGTCATCAACGCCGGTGCGGTCATCGGTAAAGACGGATTCGGATATACGCGTCAAAACGGACATAATGTTTTTATACCACACGTTGGTCGTGTGGTTATCGGTAACAGGGTTTCGGTTGGTGCAAACACTTGCATTGACCGTGGCGCAATGACAGATACAACCGTAGGCGACGGCACAAAAATTGATAACTTGTGCCAAATCGCACATGGCGTAGTAATAGGCTGCGAATGCTTCTTGGCATCCGGCGTTGGTTTGGCGGGCGGCGTTGTTGTCGGCGACCGCGCATTATTAGCCGGTCAGGTCGGAATTGCAAACGGTGTCAAGATTGGTGACGATGCAGAAATTGGCGCACACAGCGGTGTATTCAGAAACGTTCCAGCAGGTCAGAAACACATGGGATACCCAGCAGGTCCAGGAACAGAATTTATGCGCCACTATGCATGGATAAAAAAACAAATAAAAGGTTAGGAGAAAGATATGATAGACGCAAAAGGTATTGAAAACGTTATTCCACATCGTGGTGCAATGCGCCTAGTAGACGAAATTCGCGAATATAACGAAACCAGTGGCGTTGGTATAAAATATGTTCGTGACGATGAATTTTGGTGCAGCGGTCACTTCCCAGGCAAACCGATTATGCCGGGCGTACTACAAATAGAGGCATTGGCACAAACTGCTTGCTTTATTGCATTATCTAACATGGGAATTACGGGCGGCAAAACACTTGGTTATTTTACCACAATGGAAAAAATCAAATTTTCACATATGGTAATGCCAGGCGACGTTCTGGAATTACACGTTGAATTAGTAATGTCAAAAATGAGACTTTATAAATTTCACGGTATCGCAATGGTCGGCGGCAAAAAAGTAGCCGAAGCAACATTTACCGCAATTATCGATCCTACAAAAGAATAAAAAAACGCCCGTTTGGGCGTTTTTTTTACCAAGTTGGCGCACGATCGCCTTCTTTTACAATAGGCTGTTCGTCTTCCCAAACAGATAAACCTGTCTTTATATCAGTCAAAGTCAATTGCAGATAATATTCTACGCGGGTATCAACGTTTGAGAACCACCCAGACTGCAACTTTATATTTCTTTGTATCATTTTACCAGACAACGATAAATTAGGCGCAACCAACGTTCCCTGCCCTACAATCGTAGAAGCGTCATATTCGGGGTTACCACGAGTATCACGTACCTGATGTGTTGTTTCGTCTTCACTTACATTCTTTTCATATTCAACAGCAACGAATCCGTCCGCCTTGGCAGATGATACAGATGCACCGTACGGCCCAACCTTTGCAGAATCTACCCTTGCAGATACCGGCACATACCCAGTATCCGTAGTCTTCTTATTTTGGAACGCCGTTGTAACCTGTGCGGTTCCAGAATTTACCAATGTAGTACGAATTTTCTTAGTCAAAATATCCGTATCAAAGCGTTGCATAGTATCGTTTTCTATGTTTCCGATGGCAATAACAGGATCTTTGATTTTTGTAAAAGCACCGCTGTTTACCATTGATTTCGTCATAGTTTCTGCGGTATCAGTCCAATCACGATATTCTAGTTCCATAACATTTTGCATGCTGGCCACTTCGCGTTCATTGTCCAAGTCAACGACGCGCGTTCCACCGCAAGCACACAAAGTCACACAAAGTGCAACAGGTAAAAATTTTTTCATATATCCCCCTTTTTATTTTATTTTTATAACCTTGGTATCATAAGCGTTATTACCAAATCTGATATATACCAAAACATTACCATCTGGCACTGGTATCTCTGCAATCAGATTACCATTTGAATGTAACTCAATCAAGCCACTTTTGTTTTTTTGCGTTCTTAATAAATAAATGTTTTTAGGTAAAGTCGCCCATGTACGAACCTCTGCATTAGTTGTAGCAACTGAAAACAAAGTAGACGACAAACCCATAAAAGGCGCATATTGACTGTTTGAATTATACATTGCCGACTGTAAGACCGCGCGCGTTGTTGCAGACGCCCATGCCCGCAGAGCCTCATTTATCCTATATTGCCCGTATTCCGTCATAAATAAAGCATCTACATTTGCCAGTTCTTGGGCGCCGTCAATAGACACAACACTATCAAAGAAAACAGGTTCAGATATAGCAATCGGTACAATACTTATGCCATTGCCCGTAACCATTGGTACGTTTATTCTTTCTTCTTGTAATTTTGGAGCAAAACTGTCTTCTATAAACACCCAGACAACATTTGATGGTATTTTGCCTTGTTCGGCGCTTTGCAAATCTTGCTTAATAAAACTGTTTCCGGGACTCATACCATCGGCACGTTTCAAATACGTTGTCGCATCTGAAAAATCACCCATATTCAAAAAGTAAATACCAGCAAGATAAGTTAACGCAGGATTCATAATGTTCCTAAACGCCAACCAATTAGAATTACTGTTTTGAATTTGTGTAACTAAATCCGGATTTTCTGCATAACTTTGCTGACTTTCTTCTATCAAATCTGCATATTCGCGTGACATATTCTGCTGACGCGCATAAGATTGATTTATGATAACGCGCGCATCGTCAAATCTTGATTGCGCCAACGCCGCCCATAACTGATAATACGACACAAACAACGAGTCCATCATATAAGGGCGATATTCGTTTGCCATATTGCCCGCAATTAACGCCGTCGCTTCGCGCCCCAAGCTTCCACCTGTTAGGTCTATATTTCTATGATTAAATTCTTCATATCCAGCGTCACTTGCCGTAAAATCGTTTGAATGAAATAGCGCGTCACTGCTAATTAACAATTCCAAATTATCCATGGCACCAAAATCAGTTCCCCCGGAAAATTCTTGGGCTGCATCAACAAAATCATTTGCAAAAAATCCCTGACGAACGTTATCTAAACGTTGTTGCATATTTTGGGCACAACCAATTAATATGAATATGGGTAATAAAAAATAAAATATTTTGCGCATACACACAGTATAAACACCACTTGTCCAAAGGTCAATATTACTTACTTGATTGGTTGCAGGACCTTTGTCTCTTTCGTTTGTGGTATATAAATTCGCGGTGTTCCCGTATATCCCAACGCAGCATGATGTGAAGGTATTAAAAATTCTGGTAACGGACTACATTCACCCATGGCCATATAACCAGCAAGTCTGGGGTCATTAAACGCCATTTGTTTATCAGCCTCTATAGGTCTATGGTACCAACCTTGGAATATCACCAACTGCTTTTTATCATCTAACTTCATAATATCCATCGGCGTATACAGCAATTCTTCGCTGGTTTCTTCTTTTTCTTTTCCATCTGCCCCCTTGACGGTTTTTAATTTCATTTTATACCCCATCATTTCAGAAAAACGTTTTGCTGTATCGGGGTCGTTTTGACGCAATACAATCTTTGCCGCTGTTGTAGATATAATCGTTGCAGCAGCGTCATTACCATATTTTTCCGCAATCTGATGCAAATCCTGGCCGATAATCAAATAAGAAACCTTTTGACCACGTCCAAGGTCTGGACCTTGGATAACTGCCTGCAATTTTTGCATCTTGGGCATTTCGTCTAAAACAAACAACACAGGATAAGGCCCTAATCTTTGACCGTTGCGATATTGCTCTGGTGCATTCGCCAACAAGAAATTCGTCATTAATTCAATAAATATACCGGTAATCGGATTTAACGCCTGTGCGTCAACCATATTTATTGATAAATAAACAGTAACAGGTTTTATCTTGCCATCACGCGGATCACGCAACCCGCGCAAATCTTCAAAATGAAAATCCGAATGACTTGTTCTGTTACGAACAGCGGCATTACGGAATATACCCAACCCCGCCATTATGGTGGACAATATAGAACCACGTTCTTTATCAGGCGTGTTCGCCAGTTGCGTTAATTCTAAGACAGCACGATGTGCATACGAATATAAACGTGCTTCGTCTACCGCGGCCTGGAACAAGTCTTTCATTGGGTCTGCCATCATAACCATCTGGTCACCTTGACGACGACGTTCTTCCATTTCTTGCGCGATACTAATCTGACTGGCATTTAACCAATCTAGTATCATTGATAAAGATGCCTCTTTCCCGACCCATGCAGGCGGTATCTTATCCCAAGTTCCTATATGCACATAATTCATCGCATTTAGTTCGCCTTTTTGCAACAAAGCCTGCGCGGCAAATGCGTTCGGGTCATTCATCATAGATAAATAGTAATCAGATAATACAGCCGCATCTTCACCATCAAAAGTACCAGATGTTATACGAGAATAAAAATAATCGTCCGCACGCGCACGTTCAACCTTTGAAACAATAAATTGAATCAACCCAGACAATCCTGCGCGCCCAGATATCGTCCAGTGCGGATCTGCAGAAGATGATGCAACATCTGGTACCAATACATTACAAATTGAATCAATATATAAATCGCGTTGTTCTGTCTCAAAAGGAACATGTTCAGGTGACAACGGATTCCATGACGGATAATATATGCCACGTTCTGGATCGTCCTGCCCCGCCCAGTTCATTATAAAAACTGGACCAACAGTTGAACGATATGCAGAAGTAATCTGTTTCAATTCTGGCTTTGGGTCGTTTATAATCATTGAAACGCCGTTACACTCAAAAATAGTAGGCACAACAACACCTTGGGTTTTACCGGTCCCCGGGGGCGCAACACACAGCGCAGACAGACATTCGTTCATCATCAATGGCTTTTTCTTGAAATAACCCAAAACCATCATAAAGCCTTTTAACAAGCCCATTTTTTCAATATCTTCCTTGGTTGCCTTGTTAGAAGACTTTTCTGAAAACTTATCGCTGCCGTACGGATTAAATTCTTTTACAAAATTACTGTCAGCCATTAAATAATACGCAATTATCGGGATAAGTGGCGTTATGCATGCAATATCAGTACGCATAACGGCACGATTAAACCACGCAGGAACCTCTGCCAACACCGACAAACCGCCACTATATAACATATTTTGCAAATATAACCAGGTCCATTTAGCACTGGCCGCGGAAAAACCGTATCGCCATAAATGCTCTATTATAAAAGCCAAACCAAAAGCCAACGCACATGCAAGCCATATGCCAACCGACCAACGCAACGACCAAAAAACCTGCGCCATCGGTTTGCGCTGATGCTCTTTATAAGCACTGGACTTGAATATATTCAAGCCCTTGGAATCTCCTCCTGCTGATAAAATCTTGAACTTTTCAACCATTGTGTTATATTATATCAGAAAAATAATCAATTATAAATCAGGAAATATAAAATTCGTGAAAAATATCCCACGCGTGTTCATTGACCAAGATTTATACACCGGACTACATATCCAGGCCGACAAAAATATAACCCATTATTTAAAGCACGTAATGCGCAGAAACGATTGCTTGTGCTTTAGTAACGGAACGGAATATTCCGCCACACTTTCCGAAGACGGAAAAAACATTATTATCGGCGATGCAACAGAACACAAAGACCCATCTAATGATATAACGCTGTATTTTGCACCAATAAAAAAATTGGACGATATGCTGAATATGGTAACACAAATGGGCGTTGGCTATCTGCAACCCGTCATAACAGACAGGACCGTGACCAAGAATATAAATTGGGAACGTATGCGTAAAATCATAATAGAAGCATCGGAACAATCAAACAGGAACAGCATTCCGAAATTGCTAGAAATAAAAAAATTTTCTGATATAGATTTAACTGATATGGTCTTTGCGGACGAACGTGCGGCATACGGAAAGGAATCAGACCAAAACGCACGCGGCGCAAAAAAGATACTTATCGGACCCGAAGGCGGGTTTTCCGACGCCGAGTTTACTGCACTGGATAACGCCGGCGCCAAAAGCTTGAACTTAGGAAAAACAATTCTTCGGGCAGAAGTAGCGGCAACAGTCGCAATAAGCCGGATAACAGAATGAAAATACGTATTGCTAAATTTATTGCAGATGCAGGAATATCGTCACGACGCGGCGCCGAAGAACTAATTGCTGACGGCGCTGTTGCTGTTAACGACAAAATCATCGACACACCCGTATTTTTCATAGATGACGATGAAGACGAAGTAAAAATAAACGGAAAAATAGTTAGTAAACGACAAGAAACAAAGTTATACGCATTTCATAAACCCTTGAACGTCATGACAACCGCCCACGATACTGCCGGCAGACGAACGATATACGACTGCTTGCCAAAAGAATACAAGACCTTAAAATACGTTGGCCGCCTTGACTATAAAACAACAGGGTTATTACTACTTACAAACGATGGGGAATTGGCGCGTAAACTAACCATGCCTTCTTCGCATATTCCGCGCGTGTATATCGCAACGGTAAACACAATTAACTTAACGGGCTTGGAAAAAGCACGACAAGGAATAACTGTTGATGGGATAACTTACAGACCCATGAAAATAGACGTTCTGGGCAATAATAATTTAAAAGTGGAAGTAACCGAAGGTAAAAAAAACGAAATCAGAATCGTTTTACGTGCATGTGGCTGCCCGGTCAGAAAATTACACCGCGTTTCTTTCGGCCCGATATCGCTGGATAATTTACCTGTTGGACAAATTAAACAAATATCACAGAAAACAATTGACGCAATGTTAAAATCTCTTTAAAATTCTTAATAAAGGGAAGGGAGTTTTATTATGAAAAAAAATGTCTCTAAACAAAAAAATACGCAATTGAAAAAAAATAATATCGCCGGCAAGAAAGCAAACGAAGCGCAAGGTTTAAAAAAAGCCCAAAATCAAACTTGGTCTTTGTCAATTTATGTTTATTGGTTCATAATTTTATTCTTTATTGCGGCTACTTTTTATATTTTGGGACGCAGTCATTCTTCTTTTGTACCGACAGAGCAAACACAAACCGCCGAAATCACGGAAGAAGTTTTATTACAAGCAAATGATTATTATGAATCCGGAAAAACTAAATTATTGGCCGGTAATGTAGAAGAAGCTATTACGGACTTGAACGCTGCGATAGAAGCCGGCAACAAAGAAGCCAACACTTATATTCTGCGCGGGGAAGCGTATATGCAACTTGGCAATTACAGACAGGCATTAATTGACTTTAATACAGTTATCGAACAAGATAATTTAAACGCAGTCGCATATTATGACAGGGCACTATTAAACATGCGTTTAGAAGACTATGACACCGCATTAAGCGATATAAATAATGCCTTGGCGGCCCAAACGGAAAAACCAAGCAGCATATTACAAATGAGAGATTTATACGCAAAACGCGGTCAATTAAACTTATGGGCAAAAAACTGGGACGGCGCAATAGCAGATTATACAAACTCTTTGGCAAGACAAGACGGTAAAGTTAGCGCGTCCGTATATGCAGAACGCGCCGAGGCTTATACGGCAAAAAATAACTACGTAAAAGCAATTAACGATTATGCCAGCGCAATTCGCGTCATATCCGAACAAATAGAAGGCGTAACTACCGCAGCAGATAGAGAGTTATTGTCCAGCCAAGCAATGTCGTACTTTGAAAAATCGGCCGCTCTAAATATAAAACTAAACGACAAAGAGGCAGCGCGTAACGACCTACAATCTGCCTATATGATTGCTTCTGCCTTAATGGATAAACCTAGTATGGAAAGAATTGAAAAACTATTGGCCGGCGTTAAATAAAAAACCCGCAAAAGCGGGTTTTTTAAAACACTAAACGTAACCCAACAGATGCAAAGGGCGTTTCTGTCGTTATACCAAGCGACATCCAACCATCTATGTATTGACTATATTTATATCTAAATGAAGCAACCGCCGTGTGATCCATATAATCCTTCGCGTCGCGATTCCATACGCCCGTATCAGAAAAAATATACGTCAACGATATGCTATAATTTAATATATCATAACTGACGCCCGTCCCCAGTGCCAAACCATCAGAAACAGGACCTATTGGATTTTCATCATAAATCAAACGAGCAGATGCCCCCCACACCCAGCTATTATACTGCAAATTCATTCCACCAGATAATTGCGCACGCCAATCCGCCGTTACAAGCGGCGAAAACGAATCTGTCCGATAATTGTCAGGCTTGTCCATAAAAGAAGCACCAAATGAAAATGCAGTTTTTATCTTGCCGTCTGGTTGTCTAATTTTTAACGCCGCATCTATCGCGTAATCATAATCATCTGTTATCCCCGCAACAGATAAACCATATTGTATGCCACGCTTTGGAACAGATACAATATTTGTACGCAAAGCACTGCGCCCGGTCGTAATCGTCGTATCAGAAATTACAGGACCTTTGGGCTCAATCACTTTGTAAAACAACGGCTTATCATTTACACGCAAACCGCCAACATCGGGCAAGCCAACCCCTAACTTACGTGCAACAGAATCGGTAAATCCTAATTCTACGCGACCATAATTCCTGTGTTCCCATAAACCAAACGCTTCTCTCATAAATTTATCTTCATCAATTGCCGCCGCATCTATCGCGTAAACCAAACCTAACGTTTGTCCGGACGCGATGGCATAATTCATTTGCGTACGCAACCGCCAGTCACCAATAACATCTGTGGTATTTAACTTTTGCTCTAACGCCCCGCCAGTGGCATAACCATTTAATTTCAAAGCGAATCTGCCGTTATTATATTGAATTGCATGCGCAGACGCAGTCGCTGACAACATCATTACGGACGCAGCACAGATTTTTATACCATACCTGTAAGAAAGACTCATTTTATCAACTTCCCTGGGTTTCTTTTAATATTTCACTTTTTAGTTTGTTAAAAGCCCGCTCTTCTATCTGCCTGACCCTTTCGCGCGATATCCCGTACTTTTGTGACAAAGATTCAAGCGTTACCGCAGGGTCCGATAAACGTCGCGCTTTTAGTATTTCCCTGTCCCTTTCCGGCAACGTTGCAAGATGCTTTTTTAGCAGTTCAAATCCACGATGACGCAATTGCATCTGTTCTATGGTATCTTCTATACCAACTTTATCGTCGGGCATATTAGACAGCACGTCATGCATTTCAGAATCCGAATGCATAGGCGCGTTCAAAGAAACGTCACGAGCAGAGATACGCGTTGACATACGTTTAACGTCATTTTCCGGAACTTTTAAATAATCCGCTATTTGTCGCGTTTGTTCTTCTGACAGATTTTTATCCATTATGCCCAAGGCCCGTTTCGCACGCGATAAATTAAAAAATACTCTTTTCTGATTCGCAGAAGTGCCAATTTTAACAATGGACCAATTATTTAAAATCGTTTCGTACATTTCTGCCTTTATCCAAAACATCGCGTACGTAGAAAAACGAAAGCCTTTTTCTGGGTCAAACTTTTGCAACGCCTGCATCAAACCCATATTTCCGCTGGCAATCAATTCTGATACAGGAATGCCATAATTTCTAAAATCATACGCCACAGAAACAACCAACCTTAGATGGCTGGCCAACAACTTCTCTGCAGCAATGGCGTCTTGGTTTTTAACCCACTTGTTTGCATATTCATATTCTTCTTCGGCAGTTAAAATTGGGAATTTTTGTATTTCCTGAATATATTGAACCAAACCGGCATCTTCGTTGACATTATGCGCAACGACAAGACTTTGATTTTTACTAACCGGTAAAGCGTTCTTGATTTGCTTTTTCATAACTTTTATAGTATACCAATAAAATAAGATTTATCAAGATACCAATACAAACACAGGAGATTTTTCCATGGCATCTATTTTGGAAAGAAATAAAAACATGAAACCAAAGAAAAAGTCCCGCGAAGAATATGCCGAAGACGCACTTTATCGCGAAGTATGGGAAGAAGTTAATAATGAAAAAACTCACGCTTTCGTAAAGAAATACTATCGTCACTTAATTGCCGGCGCTTTGGGAATACTGATTATCGCAACAGCCATTCAAATCGGTATACGCGTACACCATAACAATAAAACCGCAGTTGCTACAAATTATGAGGCGGCCGTGGCATCTGTTGACGCGAATGCTTTGGCAGCGTTGTCAGAAGATACATCCGGTGCAACCGCAGACTTGGCTCTTTTTCAAGCCTATTTAATAGACAACGATATTAAAAAACTGGAAAAGTTGGCTCAAGACGGACATACACATGATTTCAAAGATTTAGCGCGCATTCATATAATCGGCATAAAAGGCGACGATATGACACCGCAACAAGTAGAAGATTATCTGGAACCTTTAAACACGAAAAAATCTCCTTTTTATTACACTAGCAGACTAACTATCGCTCAGAAATATATCAGCGTGGGTGACAGAGAAAATGCAAATAAATGGCTAGATAAAATAATCAATGATGATTCGGCACCTGCAGTCATATCCGCTTCTGCACAATCATTAAGATAAGGATTAATCACCATGCGAAAAAACGTCGCTTTCATTGCTTGCCTAATCGGTCTTTGCGCTTGTTCCGAACATGACCCAATATTACCCGGAACCAGGACCGCAATCTTTAATGAATCTGATATAAACGTTTTAAACGAAAACATCCAAAATTTACCGGAAAACCTATCCGTTGAAACACCAGAACAATGTCCATATACCCAGGATTCTACAAATGTTATATGGGCCGGCGATAAAAAAATATTCAGCGGGTTTCCTACTAATAATTCTGTAAAAAGTTCGCAACAACCTGTATGCGATAAAGGTTACGTGTATGCTGGATTAACCACCGGTGAATTAGTAAAAATAAACCCAAAAACAAAAAAAATATTGTGGATATCAGATATATATCGTACCAGCAATATGACCGGTGGCGCTTCCATAGTGGATATTATTGCACCTATTGTAGTCCAAGGTAACGATGTATATGTCGGCGGTCTGGGTGACGCTTTTTGCAAAATAAATGCTTATTCAGGTGATAAACGTTGGTGTTTACCTATCGGCGTTGCGGTACCTTTTACGGTAACGGATAATGTTTCTTTTGTCGTTTCAACTGACAATCATCTATACGCAATCAGAAACAAGGATGGCGCTGTATATTGGCGCACGGAAGTATCTAAACAATCTAAACCCGTGTATAAAGATAAAGTAATTACCGTACACAAGCAAAAAATAAATGCAGAAAACGGTAACATTATAAAATAAATAAACCCGCACTTGCGGGTTTTATATCATTATATAAAAAGCCATTATTTTATAACAAACAGGCCAACGTAGCGCTGGTATTTTTCAGCATAAACCAACCGATACGATAATCTGTTGCATAAACAGTTATTAAAAACACAGCAAAGATGCCAATAACAACCATTACATTCAATTTCTTACCGCGCATACAATAAACAGCAATATTATAAAACAAGAACAAAACATACGCATCAACCAATAAACTTATAATCCACATAGATGTACAATTAAAGGCCAAGGCGTTTAATACTAATATAACCGGATAAATAAAGAAAACCGACGCAAGCCCTTTTATCGCGATTTCCCAATCTCGTTCACCGCCCGTAATTTCAGATACTAACATTAACAAGCCGCCCATAACAAACAACAAGGCAACCGCCAATACCGGTACAATTATAACCGCTGAAAATACAGCGCTGATGGTTATTGTCGCCCCGCCGATTAGACGTAACAACAAAACCAAACATCCGCCCAACAAGCCGTATATAAAAGCTTTTAACATAGACTCATCCATGTTTCCGTCGGCAACTATTTTTGTAAAATACAACTTTGGGTTTATTAAAATGTTTTTTATATGTTTAAAAGCATTTTTTATTCTTTTCATAATTTATGTCCCTATTTGATTATTTATATTTTTGCTTTATAATAAAAAAAAATCAATGGAAAAAGTAATGTTAAAAATAACTATCGCAGGTCGCCCTAATACAGGAAAATCAACACTGTTCAATGGATTAACAGGTACACGTGACGCTTTGGTACACGACAGACCAGGGGTAACGCGTGACACTATTTCTGGCACTATGCGTGACAGACCATATCAAATATTTGACACGGCAGGATTAGAAAATACGAAATCTGGAATCGGGCTGGATTCTACGAATATGGCAATAAACGCAATAACAAATTCCGACATCGTCTTGTTTGTCGTTGACGGTCGTACAGGTCTAACAAACGAAGACCTTGATTGGGCTAAATTGGTACGCAGAAAGACAAAAGCCCCTGTAATGTTATTAATAAACAAGGCGGAATCTGAAAAAAGACTATCTAATATACACGAATTTTATAAACTTGGCTTTGGTGAACCCGTGTTAATCTCGGCCGAGCATAAAACAGGCTTTGATAAAATATATGAATTCGTAGATAATAAAGCGGGCGATTCAATCAGTACACCTGCCCCAGAAACACAACAAAAAATAAAAGTTGCAATTCTCGGTCAGCCAAATGTCGGTAAATCCACTTTGGTCAATTATGTACTGGGTGAAAAACGACAAATCGTTATGGACGCTCCTGGAATCACAAGAGACACAGTGAAAATCCCAACGCAATTTTACGGCAGAAATATAATCTTGATGGACACAGCAGGATTACGACGCAAAGCAGGCATCAAAGACGATGTAGAAACTTTGTCAGCATTAAAATCTTTGGACGCCATTGAAAAATCCGACATCGTTATTTTAGTAGTTGATGCAACAAAAAACATTGAAAATCAAGCATTGGGAATCGCCGCGCGCGTATACGATGCCGGCAAAATATTATGCGTTGCTTTAAACAAATGGGACCTGATAGAACAATCAGAACGTGATGAAAAACTGTTAAAATTAAAACACCAATTTACAAATTCATTTCATCAAATTATAAAACCTTTGATTTTTGCAATTTCTGCGGAAACTGGCAGCGGGGTCAGAAATATGTTCCGTCGCGTATATGAACAATACGACATTTCAAACAGCGATGCGCCAACCAGTTTAATAAATAAAATCATTGAAAAACTGGTCGCCGATAGGCAACCGCCAATGTCTAGGTTAAAACGTCCGATGAAAATAAAATTTGCACGTCAAACGGGACGACACCCAATGAAAATCACAATCAATGTAGGCGGGGCGTCAGACATACCGGAATCTTATACGCGATACCTGCGACGCGGTTTAGCAAACGCACTACATTGGGAACACTTACCTATTGCAATAGAGTATAAAAAAGATAATAATCCATACGATTGATAGCAATTATCAATCTCATACCGACACAGAATAACCCGTCTTCAAGCACGGGTTATTTTTCATTATCATTATAACTGAGCCTTGATTTCTTGCACTTCGTAACACTCTACGCGGTCGCCTTCTTTTAAATCATTATACTTATCAAAAGACATACCGAATTCAACGCCGGAACCAGATACTTCTTTTACCTCGTTCTTTTCACGGCGCAATTCGCCTATTTTACCGTCATAGATAACGACATTATTACGCAACAAACGAACAAATGCATCTTTCTTTATAACGCCTTCGGATACACGGCATCCCGCAACGCGTATTCCTTTACCAACTGTAAACAACGCGATGACATCGGCATAACCGATAAAGTTTTCTTTTCTTTCTGGCGCCAGTTTTCCAGACAAGATTTCTTTTATTTCGTCTGTTATACGATACACGACGCTATGATAACGAATGTCTACGCCGTTGGAACGCGCCATGTCACGCACCATGCTGTCTGCACGAACGTTAAACGCAATTATGACCGCACCAGACGCAGCAGCCAAACGAATATCCCCTTCGGTAATCTGACCGACGCCGGAAGACAAAACCTCTACCCCTACTTTATCGGTATTGATATCTTTCAGCATATCATTAATCGCTTCTACACTGCCTTGCACATCTGCACGCAATACAACCGGCAATATCAATTTTTTGTTCGCGTCACGCTTCGCAAATAATTCTTCCAATGATGAACGTTTAACGGCGTTCGCCTTGTCTTTTGCTTTTTGTGCACGATATGCTGCGACTTCGCGCGCTTGGGCATCCGTTTCCATAACGTGCAAATCATCACCTGCACTTGGAACAGACGTCAAGCCTAATACAACCGCCGGTTGTCCAGGTTTAACAGATTTAACACGTTCACCGGCGGAATTAATCAACCCGCGTACACGCCCAAAAGTCTCGCCAACGACGAATACGTCACCAATGGATAAAGTCCCCTGTCTTATTAAAACAGTTGCAACAGCGCCTAAGCCTTTTTCCATTTTTGCTTCTACCACGTATGCAACCGCAGGCATATCGGGATCCGCCTTTAAATCCATTAACTCTGCCTGCAATAAAATTGCTTCTTCTAATTTGTCCAAACCGATTTTTTTCGTAGCAGATATTTCTACGCACTGAACGTCGCCGCCCATATCTTCTACTTGCACTTCTTGTTGTAACAAGTCGGTTTTTACGCGTTGCGGGTTCGCCTCTGGTAAATCTATTTTATTAATAGCCACGATAAAGGGTACTTTTGCGGCACGAATATGATTAATCGCCTCTATTGTCTGGGGCATAATAGAATCGTTGGCTGCAACAACCAGCACCACGATATCTGCCATCTGGGCCCCACGCGCACGCATTGCTGTAAATGTTTCATGTCCAGGCGTATCCAAGAACGTTATCATCGCACCCGATTTCGTCTTTACCTCGTACGCAGAAACATGTTGCGTTATTCCACCCGCTTCACGCGCTGCAACGTTTGCATTACGAAAAGCATCCAGTAACGATGTTTTACCATGGTCAACGTGCCCTACAACCGTAACAACAGGTGCACGCGGTTGTAAATGCTGTGGATCAGGCTGACGCTCCAATTGTTCGGCATAAGGCTTCACATCAACGCGTTTTACCTTGGCCCCGAATTCACCTGCAATCAATTCCGCGGTATCGGCATCAATAGATTGATTCTGCGATGCCATCATACCCATTTCCATCAGTTTTTTGATTACGTTACCAACTTTTTCCGCCATTGCAGCGGCCAAATCTTTTACGGTAATGGTATCGCCTAATGTAACGACATGTTCTACTTTTTGTGGTGCAGAAAATACAGTCCTGGCTTTTTCACGAAATCTTTTCAAAGAAGCCTCGGACCGACGTCTGTTTGCACCGCGAATGCCAATTTCGTCTTCGTCATCGCCTTCGCCGATAACGATGTCATGTAAAGAAATCTTTCCGGACTTTTTAAAGTCTTTTTTATAATTATTAAACTTTGACGGGCGAATATCTTCATCATCCCTAGAAAATTTGTTTCTGGATGAATTTTGACGACTTTCAAATTGTGCGTTCGCTTTTTTGTTTACCTCTTCTGTAACTTTTGTTTCAAGACCGACATTTTCTGTTACATCAACAACGGGGGCATTTGTTTCACGGGCCGCCAGTTGTTCTTTCACTTGTTCGTATTCGCGATTTTCACGTTCAATTTCTGCTTCGCGTGCAGCGCGTTGCGCCAATTCTTCGGCTTCGCGTTTTTTTCTTTCTTCTTCGCGCGCACGGGCCGCTTCTAACACAGCACGCAACTTGTCATCTGCCGCGTTACGTGGCGCCACAGGCGCAGCGGGTTCGTCCCGTAACTCTTTACTGCCGGGTGCAACAACGCGACGACGACGTTCAACAAAAACAGCGTCCCCCTTTTTACTTTGAACCGCACCAACCGTTACTGATTTTCCAAGTGTTAAAGTTGCCATAATTCACCCTTTATCTGTGCTGTGGGGCTGTCCCCACAGCGTCAAATTAAATTTATTCCTCGTCCCCTTGGGTTATACCATAAGCCAATTCACGCGCCTTCATGATAACACGACCGGCAAGACGTGCACTCATCGTATCTTCGCCCAAAATTTCTACCAATTCATCGGTTGATAAATCGGCCAAATCGTCCAAGGACTTTATGCCTGCATTACCTAATTGCATTATTACAGGTCGTTTTATAAAGTCAAAGTTTAATAAATCATCGGACATACCCAGTTTATGACCTTCGTCTTTATAATCTTGTTCCTGCTTTGTTAAATATTTCTTTGCGCGATCTTGCAATTCGGCCGCTAATTCGGCGTTAAACCCTTCTATGCTTTCCAGTTCAGAAACGTCTACGAACGCAATTTCTTCAATCGTTCTGAAACCTTCTGTAATCAGCAAGTGCGCCAACATTTCATCAACGTCTAGGCCACGTATAAACAAGTCTGTTTTCTCTTTGACTTCTTTTGCGCGACGTTCCTGTTCTTCTGTCTCGTTCATAACGTCAATATTCCAACCTGTTAATTGCGACGCCAAACGAACGTTCTGACCGCGACGCCCAATCGCCAAAGACTGCTGGTCTTCGTTTACAACGACATCTGCACTACGCGTGTCTTCATCAACGATGATTTTTGCAACTTTTGCAGGTTGCATCGCATTAACGATAAACACAGCCGGGTCTTCTGAATAAAGAATAACGTCTATTTTTTCACCGTGACATTCATTTATAACAGGTTGAATTCTTGTACCTTTGATACCAACGGTCATGCCGACAGCGTCAATAGACGGGTCTTGGGTTTCTACCGCGATTTTAGCGTGACTGCCTGGTGCACGTGCAACCGATTTAATTTTAATAATACCTTCATAAATTTCGGGCACTTCTTGAACGAACAACTTTTCCATAAACATAGGATGTGTACGCGTCAAGAAAATCTGAGGACCAGTATTAGAACGCGCAACGTCCATAATTAATGCGCGAACGCGATCGCCAACCGCCAATTTTTCACCTGGAATCAATTCTGTGCCTTTTATATACCCTTCGGCTTTACCGTTAATATCTACGAACACGTTTCCAAACTCAATACGTTTTACCACGCCGCTGACAATATCACCAATATTATCTTTAAATTCTTCATATTGACGACCTTTTTCAGCATCGCGAACGCGCGCGGTCATAATCTGACGCGCCGTTTGAAACGCCATGCGACCAAATTCTGGTTCTGGTAACTGGTCTTCTACAAAATCGCCAACCTTGGGATCAGAAGCGTATTTCTTTGCCTGTGCCACGGTCAACATTGTGTTTGCGTCATAATCATCGCCCTTTGATTCCGGCGATTCAACAACTTCAAATAATCTTTTTACATGTATCGCACCGTTTTTACGGTCAATTTCAGCAACAATGTTGAATTCTTCGCCATATTTATGTTTAGCGATTTTTGCAATTGCCGCCTCTAACGAAGCAATTACAATATCGCGATCAATTTGTTTTTCTTGTGCCAAAGAATCAATCGCCAACAATAAATCCTGACGCGGCATAGAAACAAAAGACATCGTATTCTCCTTGTTTGGTTATATTTTATTGAAAGAGCGGGGTTTTTCAACCCCGCTCTTAAAAAACTTTTTAAGAACATCATACATTATAACCACGAATCGACAAATCGCAAGAAAAATCTTTATTCCGCCAGAAAAAACATTTTGCCTGTTGTAAATATATTTGACGGTGGGTATTTTGGGCTTTATACTGGAAATTATGAAAATATTAGACAGGTATTTTACGCGACAATTAATCGCCGTTTTTATCATGTTACTTTTGGTACTGACTGGTTTGGCATGGATGTTGCAAATAATGTCCACAATGAAATTGTTGCTTAATTACGGCATTGAATTATCAAGTTTTATCGGATTAACCATGCTGATGATACCTTTTATAGTATCCATAATAATACCTTTTGTAACTTTTATCGCGATAATTTTCGTATATAATAAACTGATTGCAGATAATGAAATTACGGTTATGATGGCGTCTGGATTATCTCCACGTCAAATTGCAAAGCCTGCCTTAATTATGGCCGGTATTTTAACAGCATTGCATCTGTTGTTAAACCTGTGGCTGGTTCCGATGACGCAATCACAATTTTACAGCACGCAATGGAACCTGCGTTATGGATTGGCTCATTTAAAACTGCAAGAATCTGCATTTACGCAACTAACCGACGGTTTGGTTGTATACGTAGACAAAGTATCCGGGCATGACTTGTCACAAGTAATGCTGTCTGATATGCGCGATAAAAAAACATCTATTACCATATTTGCAGAAAAGGGTAAACTGGTATCAACGACGCGCGGTCTATCCATCGTTATGACAAACGGTGCGCTACAAACAAATGGCGACACAATGACGACCGGTACATTTGATAGTTTTGATATGGACCTAAACGTTTCAGATAAAGATGAGAGCAACATTTTCAAAGTCAGACGCGTACCAACGTTAACCTTGATAAATTCAGTATTGGACGCCCCTTCAGAAAAACAACATAAAATGATTTTGTCAGAATTAAGCAGCAGGTTCTTGGGTCCGATTATGAATCTTATGTTGGCTGCAATATGCTTGACTATACTGTTACGCACATCTTTATTAAGACGCCGTGCTAGTTTTGCTCCTGCTTTCGCAGTTGCATGTATGGCAATTGCCATGTCAATCTTTATGTCTGCATCTAATATGATTGGCAGTTTAACAGAACTTATATTATTGGCGCTGGCATTGATTGTTGCGTTGGTCGGTATATTATTTGTATTATGTAAAAAATGAAGAAAATAAACCTATTTTTAATTTTATGCTTGTTTACCGCGCCGGCTTACAGTGCGTCAATTGATGTCAACACGCCTAAAACAATAAACGCAGATAAAATAGAATATGACGTACAGAACAAAACAATCAAAACATCTGGCGAAACGGAAATAGTTAATCAATCTGGTCAGAGAATGACATTAACTGATTCTTATTTATCTGAAAACGGCGAAAGTTTATCGGGTGATGATATAAAACTGTGGCTAGGTAACCATGTATATATTGAATCAGACAAAATAACCCGCGAAGGCCCAGATACAATCGCATACCAAGCCACCTTTACAGCCTGTGATGACTGTGACGCATATGGAGACGCATGGAAGATTTCTACAAAAAAAATCGTGCACGATATGGACGACAGAATGTTACGTTTTTACAGTCCTGTATTGTGGACTTATGACATCCCTGTATTTTGGCTGCCTTTTTTTGAGATGCCCGACCCTGGTATAAAGCATAAAACCGGATTTTTAACGCCCGACTTTGAATCCACCAATAACATGGGCACACAAATCAACATACCTTTGTATATCGCGATATCAGATACGCACGATATAACATTTACAACGTCTTATTTAACCAAAGAAAACCCATTATTCAAATTAGAACACAGGTTAAATATGTCACATTCTGAATACAGAACGCACGGTTCATTTACCCATAATCGTGAAGGTGAAAACCGTTGGCACATATTTAACAATGATGTTATAGAACTGGGCGAATACGCACGTGCAACTGTATTTATAGAAAGGGCATCAGACAAGACGTATTTACAAAAGTACGGTTTTTATGACGACCAACCCTACTTGGATTCTGGGGCAACCTTGGAACTGTTCGGTCAATCCAGTTATATTGTTGCAGATACACATATCTTCCAAGAACTGCGTAGTACAAGGGGAAATTATTCTACACCGTCCGGTAATATTTTACCAAACATTCGCGGCGTTTATCAAACAGCCCCTATATTCAAAGAAACTTATGCAACATTCAGCACAGACATTCTGGGTATATCTGGTGACGGAACCGCGTCTCAACGATTGATTGGAGACGCAAGAATAACATCACCTTGGACTTTGTGGGGAGGGAACCGAATTACGGCCAGTTTATCAGCTAGATATGATATATATAACTTTAATAACACAGAGATGATTGATTATGAAAGTTTTTCGGGTCTAAAAGACAGATTCTTGCCCAGTGGATATGTTGAATGGGGACTGCCGCTATTCAAACCAACAAGCAAATGGACACAGATAATAGAGCCACGTGCAAGACTGACCGTTATGCGTCAAACTGACGAAGACCAATTCGGCCTTAACAGCGATTCGGCGGGCGCTTTGTTATCTGATACAACACTGTTTTCAAATAACAGATTTGCAGGGTTAGACCTGTGGGAAAACGGCACCTATGCAGACTATGGTATGCGTTGGGCAGCGTTTAATAACGAAGACGGGCAAACCTTTGAAGTATTTTTGGGGCAAACATACGATTTCAAAGACCGCGCAGCAACAGACCCTAACAGCGGATTTCATAACGGGGCTTCTGATTACGTCGGTCGCATTGAATATGATAATATGAAGTGGATTGACCTATCCAGCAGATTCAGATTATCTCAATCTGACTTGTCTTTAAATCATATCGAAACAAGCGCTGTTATCGGTACATCCAAAAACTTCATAAACATTGGTCATATATGGTCTCAACAATTCATTGACGCATATACAATTGGGGACAACATCAACGAAATTGCCGGCGGGTTTGGTATCCAATTGACAAACCGTTGGTCATTGCGCTTTAATTCTATATATAACGTCACATATGATCAATTTCAAAGACATGCCGGCGGGATATTTTATACACACCCTTGTTACTATTTGTCTTTGGAGTATCGCCGTGATAACGCAATAAAAGAAGACTATGTCGGTACAACAACGTTTCAATTCCGATTTGGTATGAGCATTGATGGTCAAAGATATTAAAGGAAAGAGAGATGAAAAAAATATTTTTTATAATGACGTCTTGTTTGTTTGTATTACCTGCTTTTGGTGCCAGCGTCGTAGCCAGCGTTAATGGCAAGCCTATAACAGACACCGACATCACCGCACGTACAACGCTTATGGCGCGCCAAGGACAAACCTCTACGGACAATCGTAGACAAGCACTGCAAAACATAATAGATGACAATGTAAAACTTGCCTACGCATCTAATTTTGGCGCAGTACCTGATGACAAAGACGTTGAAAAAGAATTAAAGAAAATGAATTTAGGCGAATTATCAGCGTCTGAAAAAGCAATGGCGCGTTCCGCCTTAAAAGCAGAAATTGCATGGCAAATAATAGTTGCAAGAACCGTTTTGCCAACAATAGAAGTATCAAAAGAAGAAATTGCATCGGAAAAGGCCGAATTGGCAAAAGAACACGGTCTGCCCATAGAAATGACTATTGTCAGACTTGTTGACGTTCCAGCAGAAGTAGCAACAAAACTAACCAAACCTAAAAACTGCGACGACGCAATAAAAATTGCCGAAGATTTAGGCGGGGTCCCACAAAAGTTTACTGCCCTGCAATATGAGTTATCGGCAGACATTCGTGAACGCGTTATTAATCTGCCTAAATTAACGTGGTCGCCGGTTGTAGATAAATCGGTTTTGTTGGTATGTAGTTCAAAGAAAACTGCAGAATACGGAAAACTGGACGATATAATCAAACAAAACGCGATGTACAAACAGGCGATGTTTGTGGCTGACCAACAATTAAAGCAACTGCGACGCAAGGCTGTTATCGTGATAAATGACGACAGGTATAAATTATGAAGCCGATATTATTTAATTTTTCAGATGCGGAATTAACGGATTTCATTCAAAAGTTAGGTCAGCCCAAGTTTCGCGCGAAGCAAATTCGTGAATGGCTATTACGCGGCGCACCAGACTTTGGGTCTATGAAAAACTTGCCCGAAAAATTGCGTCATGATTTAGACGAATCAGCTCAGACGCTGCCGGTAAAAATCGTAAAAAAATTGGAGTCTTCTGATAATCAAACAACTAAATTCTTGCTGGAACTGAGTGACTGTGAGCAAATAGAATGCGTCCTGATGCGAACAAGTTACGGCAACAGTGTCTGCGTCAGTTCTCAGGCGGGATGCGCAATGGGCTGCAGGTTCTGCGCAAGTACCTTGTTAGGTTTGAAAAGAAATTTGACCGTAAACGAAATTTTCTCTCAGATTCTGGTCGCGCAATGGGAACTGCGCTCAGACAAATTTTCTGACAAACATATACATCCGAACGGCGACGCTAATAACGATGATGTTTCTCATATAGTTGTTATGGGAACTGGTGAGCCATTACAAAATACAGAAAACGTTATCGGATTTATAGAACGCGCAAATAAAGATATGGGTATCAGTTGGCGAAAAATTACAGTTTCTACTTGCGGAATTGTACCAGGAATTAAAGATTTAACTGCTTGGGGCAGACCGATAAACCTTGCAATATCCCTGCATGCGCCAACAGACGAATTACGCAGTCAGATTATGCCAATTAATAACAAATACAAATTGTCTGAAGTTTTGGACGCCGCTTTTGAATTTTCAGACCTGCACAACCGTCAACTGATGATAGAATACATATTACTTGGCAAAAAGAACGATAAAGGCGAAACAGAGTTATTTAACTGCACACCAGAATATGCAGAAAAATTATCCGCCTTACTAAAAGGCAAAAACTGTATGGTAAACTTAATACCATGGAATGCGGTTGATGAACGTGATTTCGCCGCACCTTCTGGAAATGCAGTTCATAGATTTCAAGACATTCTTATCAAAAACGGAATACACACCAGAATAAGACGCGAACGCGGGCAGGATATAGGGAGTGCTTGTGGGCAATTGCGTCTGAACAACAAAAAGAAATAAACATGCAATTACGCTATATAACCTGTTCAGACATCAGGGAAGATATACCTGTAAATAAAGCAATAGATTTATTACGCATATCATCAGAAAACGTGATACAAAACCTTGATAAAATTGCAAAAGTTGCGGGTAATCGCACAGATATATGGATAGATGCAGAAGGGAAATTAAAAACACCAGGGACAAAAACATTTGATATAAATCGTGCAAAACAATATATAAATGCCGCCATATGCTGGCAACAAAAGCAAAAATAATAAAAACCCGCATTTGCGGGTTTTGCTTTATTCTGTGCCTTTATTCTGCCCTCTTTTTCCAGATTTATTATAAACATGCGGTTGTTGCAATACTATATAAAAAACTATTTAACTGTACCCCGGAATATACATAAAAAATTTCTGAATTATTAAAATGCAAAAATTCCTATAATGAATTGACATTTTTTAATTTTCGTTTATTTTTATAGCGAGGTAAAAAATGTCTATGTTTAGTATAATAAAAAAACAAAACGGCAAAGAGTTTGTCGATTCCATTCAAGATTATGATAACGGTATTTTTAATATCCCAAATTTAGATAAAATAGTAAAATATGCCGGACACGACGCAAAACCAATATTACTATATTTAGAAAGCATAAAAAAATCTTGCATAGATGAACAATTGGCAAAAAAGTCGCCTTTTGAATTATTACAATCAGCAGGATACAAAGCAGTTTATGCCGATTCTCCAGAAACACAAAATTATATACAAAAATACTTTACAAAATCAGAAGAACTTGGCATTTTCAAAAAAAACGATAAATATAAAGACTATCATATTATTAACGCAGTAAACGACAAAGCAGAAAGACTAAATCGTGCAGACTTTATAACCCCGCAACCATATGACAAATATGGACTATCTGTATTATCTATACAAATAGACAAGTCAAATAACTATATTTATATTAATAATCGTTATGGTAATACCATTAAGTTTGCAGATAATATCATTCCGGGGCTGTTGGCTTCCCTGCATAAATATTTTAATATACCGATGCGTAATAATGCTAATTTATTACCATCAGAGCGATTTAAAACAGTAAACGGTCAAATCGTCAAATTTAATTATAATCTTTACGGCATACTTTCAGGACCTGACTTTTGGGTCTACAACAATCAAATACAAGACATAAACAAAGAAACACAATTTATTGCAGATTATTTCCTTTTTGATATAACAACTAAACAGTTTTCAGATATTGAGAATATTGCATGCAAAAAATTTAATATACCATATAATCTTGTTTTCAAAGACAGTTTTATCAATGTCATAAACAAAGAAATAAAAGATAAAGCCCTACGTATGCAACGCAATGAATCTGACGATACCGTCACTTTATTTGCGAACGACGTGCCCGTTATAACAACACAAAAAGGAATCGTTATCGCTTTAAATCTGCCGAATACAAAAGAAATTGGTCCGCTATTTTTACAAAATAATATTAACTTGTCTTCTTTCAACGCGGACAACCTGGAATCCGTAGACGATAACTTTTTATATAAAAATCTCGGGTTAACAAAATTACACCTAGCCAACTTAAAACATGTCGGTAACAATTTTGTATCTCATAATAAAAATATTTACGAATTTAAAGCGGATAAACTGCAAAAAGTCGGATATAACTTTATGGCAAGTAATAAAAAGGTAAAACAATTGGAATTAAACGAATTGCAATCTGCAGACGATGCGTTCTTGTATTGTAACAAATGCCTTAAATATTTACGCGTAGACAAAATTGAATCATTCGGTAACGACGCTTTGTTTTATAACGAAAGCCTTGATGTTTTGTATGCGCCGCGTTTACAAAATATAAAAAATAATTTTATGTACAAGAATAAAATTTTATATAAATTTTATGCGCCAAATTTACAAAGTTATGGTGAAAACTTTTTAGAAAATAATACCAAAATATCAAAAAAAACTATGATGAATACCGCAGTAAATGCAAAACAGCAGAATGCGCAGGAAAATTCACAAAACATAATTAATGGGTTAGACCGGAAAAATTATTATAAAAAACTATTTGAAATTACTGAAAAAATAAACCTTATTAAATTTTTACACAGAGGAAAACCGCGTAACCGTTAAAAATCATATTTATAAAAATCGCCCGTTTGGGCGTATTTATGCGGTGCGGTTCCCTCGCACGGCGTTGTCACGCCGGCTGCGGGGCATTCCTGACGGCTCGATTATGCTTGACGCTTATCTCGCCTAGTCATTGTCAAACCCCTTATTCGGGGGTTTTCGTCCCACATCCCCATGCAAAAAATAAAATCGCCATTCGGCGATTGTATTTTTTGGTGGATGTTGAGGGATTGGCTTCGCCGACCTTGACTCGTTCATGCTGCGCATGAACCGGCATACTGCCGTCTGCCTCTCGTCTGCGGTTCAAACCCCTTACTTCGGGGGTTTTCGTCCCACATCCCCATGCAAAAAATAAAATCGCCATTCGGCGATTGTATTTTTTGGTGGATGTTGAGGGACTCAAACCCCCGACCCTCTCGGTGTAAACGAGATGCTCTAATCAACTGAGCTAAACATCCGAAACAGCGCGATTATAATAAACCATTTTTTCCCACTTGTCCAGTTTTTTATTCTGGCATTGGAACGCCCGCTGTCGCTTCCCCCATAACCTTGTCTATTAACTCGTCTGCCTTTGCCTTGGCATCACGATAAGCCAACGATACCAGCTCTGCAACTTTGTCTGCACCATAAGCCAAAGCATCTTCGCTGATTTTTACATCAACTAAATCATACTTACCAGTCATGTCAATAATGCAGGCACCTTTTCCGGAAATTCCTTTTACGTGCATTTTATCTAACTTTTCTTGTGCATCGTTAACTTTGCTCTGCAGAGCATTTGCTTGGGCCAATAAAGCTTCCATATCCATATTTCTCTCCTTAATAAAAAGTCGGTCACCCCATATAAACACGGGGTGACAACTTATTATTTTTCTATTTCTTTGCCTGTCTTTTGATCAATACCGACCATAGACATACGCGTTTTTCCACGTTTATCCGCGCCAAGGTATTTTACAAATACTTTGTCGCCTTCTTTTATTTTAGCGTCTGTAATCTTGGCCAGTCTTTCACCCGTGATTTCAGAGATATGAACCATTGACTCAAAACCGTTCAAGATTTTTACAAACAATCCAAAATCTTTTACCCCAGATACAGTACCTTCATAAATCATGCCAACTTCTGGCTCTGCAACAATCTCTTTTATACGTCTGATTGCTTCGTCTGCATCTTCTTTGGCCGTTGCCATGATTTTGATAGAGCCATCATCTTCTAAATCAATCTGGGTATTTGTTTCACGGGTCAGTGCCTGTATCACGGCACCGCCTTTGCCGATAACGTCACGAACTTTATCCGGATTGATTTTCATAGAATAGGCCTGTGGGGCAAATTCAGACACATGCTTGCGTGGGGCTTTGATTGCTTTTTCAATCTTGCCTAATATATGCATGCGACCGTCTTTCGCCTGCGCCAACGCCTTTTCCATAATTTCAAACGTAATAGACGTTATTTTTATGTCCATTTGCAAGGCAGTGATGCCCTCTTTCGTTCCGGTTACCTTAAAGTCCATATCACCAAGATGGTCTTCATCGCCTAAGATATCCGTTAAGATGGCATAATCATCGCCTTCTTTGATTAAACCCATTGCGATACCTGCAACGGGACGCTTTAATGGTACGCCACCGTCCATCATTGCCAATGTAGCACCACAAGTCGTTGCCATTGACGAAGAACCGTTTGATTCCAAAATATCAGACACCACACGGATAACATAATCAAATTCACTACGACTTGGCACCATTGGATGCACTGCACGCCAAGCCAAGTTTCCATGACCTATTTCACGGCGCCCAGGTGATTTTAACCCCTTGGCTTCGCCAACAGAATATCCAGGGAAATTATAGTTTAATATGAAATCTCTTTCTTCGGCACCATCTAAGGACTCAATTGGTAAAGCATCTTTGCCACCGCCCAAAGTCAATGATACCAAAGCCTGCGTTTCACCGCGCGTAAACAGCGCAGAACCATGTGCACGCGGTAATACCCCCAACTCTATTTCAATCGGACGTACTGTTTTATTATCGCGGCCGTCAATACGAGGCTTGCCAGCCAATATGTTGCCGCGCATAATACGTGCAGTCAGACCTTCTATAATCTCGTCCGCCCACGATTCCAAAGTAGATGTAGCGGTGGCGGTTTCTGGGAATAATTCTGGAATACGAGCCTTAGCCGCAACATGTATATTGCCCAACGTTTCTAAACGAACCAATTTCTCTTTTATCTGCAAAGCTGACTCTATATCGCTGGCAAAAGATTCAAAATCTTTTTGCATCGCAACATATTCATCTGAATGTTCAGGCGTTTCCCAACGTTCTTTACCGGCTTTTTCTGTTAATTCGTTAATCGCCTTGATTACTGCCTGCTGCGCATCAAAACCAAATTTTACAGCACCCAATGTAGTTGCTTCGTCTAATTCACCAATTTCAGATTCAACCATCAAAACACCGTCTTTGGTTGCAGCAACTACCAAATCCATCTCGGACTCTTCCGTTTCTTTCTTTGAAGGATTCAAAATATATTTACCGTCCATATATCCAACGCGTGCCGCACCAATAGGACCCGCGAAAGGAACACCAGACAACGCCAACGCAGCACTTGATGCAATCATAGCCAAGATATCCGGTTGATTCTTTTTATCATACGAAAAAACCTGTGCGATGATTTGAACTTTGTTTTTAAACGTTTCTGGGAACAATGGACGAATAGGTCTATCTATCAAACGTGCAATCAACGTTTCTGACGTAGACGCCTTGCCTTCACGTCTATCCCGAGAACCAGGAATACGTCCCGCAGACGCAAATTTTTCTTGATAATCAACCGTCAGCGGAAAGAAATCTTGTCCTTCAACTGCCGTTTTTTCTGCACAAACAGTTGCCAATACCATTGTCCCGCCCATCGTGGCCAGCACTGAACCATTTGCCTGTTTTGCCATGCGACCAGTTTCCAAGCGCAACGTTTCATCACCGTATTTTATTTCAACGCCAACGGGATTATTTAAGCGATTTTTTTCATCTTTATTAAACAAACCAAATAACATTTATTTCTCCATTTTTTTAACTTAATAAATGCGAAGAAAAATCATTCGTTTTTGCATTCTGTTTATAAATGCAAGAAAGAACAATTTCTCCTTCGCATTTCAGATTATAAAATATATTTATCTGTTTGCAAATAAAAATCCGGCACACCGGCCGGACAATTTTATTTACGCAAACCTAATTTCTTAATCAAAGCTTCGTATTCTGCCAGGTTACGTTTTTTGATGTAAGCCAACAGTTTTTTACGACGATTAACCATTAACAACAAACCACGTTTAGAATGTTCGTCGTTATGATTGTCTTTCATGTGCTTTGTTAAGTTACGAATGCGTTCTGTTAAAACAGCAACTTGTGATGCGGCGGAACCACCGTTATCTTTTTCTGTAGTTTTAAAAGCCTGGATTAATTCCGTCTTTTTTTCTTTTGTTATGGACATTACTTTTCCTTTTTTAGTTATATTGTTCGCTTTGGACGCAAGACCCCATCAGATACGACACCTATACCAACAAAATGTTTATTGTTGTATACGCGCCACATTCCATCAGCAGCGTCTGTTTTGATAAAACCACCGTGCTTATAAAAATCGGCCTGTTTATCATCCAGATTTTGAACCGGAATGTCCCCCAGCCCAAAATCAATTTGTTTCAAGTATCCCTTGAAATCTGCACCATTATTAAACAGATTTTCCAAAAAATCAAGTTTTATACAATCTTTTATATCAAAACCATTCGTTTGCATTCTGCGTATCATATCAACCGTCGCCAACGTTCCGCATTTTTCTGCAATATCCCGCGCCAGCGCACGAACATAAGTTCCGCGGCTACACACCACCCTAAACTGCCAAGAATCGTCTATTCTTCCAACATAATCCAACGAATATATTGTAACCATACGTTTAGGAATATCTATTTTTTTACCGGCACGAGCCAACTCATACGCCCTGCGTCCATCAACGTGCACGGCACTATATATCGGGGGAACCTGGGCTGTTTTCCCAATAAAAGACGGTAAAACAGACAAAACTTGTTTTTCATCCGGCACAAAACCCGTATTTGCGATTTCTGTGCCACTTGTATCCAAAGTGTCTGTTTCAAACCCAAAACGTAATGAAAATAAATATTGCTTCTTCCCATCAGAAGAATCTTCCATAAAAGGAATCATTTTTGTGGCCGCGTCCAGCGCAATCGGCAAAACGCCAGAAGCCATCGGGTCAAGCGTACCAATATGTCCAAAAGTTTTTGCCCCAAACATTCGCGCCACGCGCGCACCGGCACCACGACTGCTGATGCCAGATGGCTTATCTAATAAAACGAACCCGGATGCATTGCACATAATATAGATATTAAAAAGGTTTTTTTTCTTTTGTACAGGAAAAAATTCGTATATAATTCATATAAACGATACTTACTTTGTATCAAAAAAAGACAAAAACATAGGAACAAACATTGAAAAACCTTGTAATTATCGGCATTCCACGTGCAGGAAAAACAACTTTGGCAAAGTCTGTGGCTCAAAAGATAGAGTCGGCCGGACATCCAGTATCTGTAATTTCTGCAGATGCTTTGGTTGGCGGTTTGACACAGATTCGTAAAAAGAATTTCTTTTATACTGCAATATACAGACCATTAAAACACGTATTTCCTGCCATGTCACGCGCATACAAGGCCGGACTGATACGCGATTTACACAATGTTGCCACCCGTTTTTTATCTGAACAATCAGACGTATCTACGGTCGTTTATGAAGACGCTTACCTGACACCGACCATGGCAGCAAAAATGTTTGATAGAAAAAAATTTAAAATTATCGCGATTGGATATCCTAATGCAGATGTTGATAAAAAAATTGCAGACATCAGAAAGTTTGACGGTAAAACACCCGCTAATCGCAGAAACGATGAAGATTTACGCGTATTTGTAAATTCTATGATAGACAGCAGTCGTCGTTTGGAACACGATGCTAAAAAGCATAAAATGCCTTTTATAGATACATCCCACGATTATCATGGACAAATTAAAAAGTTTACAAATAATGTATTAAAAATTTTATAAAACCCATTATTTGTATTACCTGCTGAAATCTATCAACCTTTCTGACAATACGTTTGATAAAAACAACTCTAACTTAGAGTCTTTTTTTGCAACCGGCGGATAGACCTGCTGCAAGGTTTTCGGGTTTATAACGGTAAAATCATCGTTTTTATGCTGTCTTACCGTGTACTTTTCATAATGGTTCTTTCTGGCAAACGGTATTTCTATGACATAATCTATAAAGTCCGTATTTTTCACGGGCATAGCCTCTACCCCGCGACCCGCCCACATTTTTTGCAGAAACGTAACATCTGATTTAATTCTATAGCCGTTTTCTGCAAATGAAAAGCAACGCCCCAGATAGAAAATCGGCGGATACAAAGCAAAAGACTTATTGTAAGTATATGCCCTACCTCTTGCATCATAATTTTTAGAAAAATCAAATGACTTTATAAAATTTCTTAATTCGTATCCGCGTAAAAACTCCCGCTGGATTTCGTCGCCAAGTTTCGTATGAAAAACAATCAAAGGTTGCACATACATATTATCAATTCCTATTTATTATCTTATTTTTATTTTGTTTTTTTCTTTTGCGGCCCGATTAAAAAATTTCGCCAGTTCCGTTCTAGATTTGTTACGTACAGGCCATACCTGCAGCATTCTATCTAAATCTATAACAGCATCCGCACTATGCTTTTTAAAAGGTACTTCTTTATATTCGCGTTCTATCATAGGTAAATTGCGCCCTGGCTTATCCATAGGAACCTTGGCAAAAAGTTTTCCTTTATCGTCCTGACGCACAAAACGACCTACAAGAAATTTAGGTCCCCATTTAACGTCAGATTTATATAAAACACCCTTTATTTTTAATTTTACACAAACGCCCAAAGTAAACTCTGGCAAGCCCGTTGGAAAATTGCTGGGCTTATGCGATTCCATAAAATCAAAATCTTCTAAAAAGTTTTTTAATTTATGTTTGTTATCAAATTCTTTATATTTTGGTGCATAAAAATCTGTTTTAAACACATATACAGTTTCAACTTTCATCATACCCACCTTAGCCAAATAAATTAAGTTGTGTAATCGCGTTCGTTTGTGAAACTTTGTTCACATTTTGTTTTTGCGTTTTTTCTTCTGTTGCAGCGTTTTTACAAACAGACGAATTACGGTCTTCTAAATCCGCCAACACGCTTTCGGCACGCGCAACGACAGATTCCGGCATTCCCGCCATCTTTGCCACATGTATACCATACGACCTGTTTGCCACGCCTGCAACTATTTTATGCATGAATATTATTTCATTATTATGCTCGCGCACATCTATGGTCAAACAAGACACATTCTGCAATTGTCCATTCGCACACCCAACCAGCGCGGTCAGTTCATGATAATGCGTTGCAAAAAGCGTCCTAGGTTGCAGGTCATCCAAATATTCCAAAACGGCCTGCGCAATCGCCATACCATCATACGTCGCGGTACCACGCCCTATTTCATCAAAAATTATAAAAGACTCTTTCGTTGCACGACGAAGAATGTTTGCGGTTTCGCTCATTTCCACCATAAAAGTAGATTGCCCCGCGGCCAAGTTATCCGAAGCCCCCACACGACTGAACAACTGGTCACAAATACCAATCGTGGCACGCGTCGCCGGCACAAACGAGCCCATATGCGCCAACACTACCAACAACGCGTTTTGACGCAAATACGTTGATTTTCCCGCCATGTTTGGACCCGTCAACAAAGCAATTGATTTTGCGTTTAAGTTGCAGTCGTTCTTTACAAAATTATCCCCGCGCGCACGCAATACAGCCTCTATCACTGGATGACGTCCGCCGATAACCTCAAACGCGTTATCTTCGGTCATATTAGGACGAACCCAAGAATACTTATCTGCCGCAACAGCCAAAGAATACCAGACGTCCAAATCCGCTAATAATTCCGCCGTTGATAGTAAATCGTCTGAAATATCACGAATCTTTTGAATCAACCTAGCAACTATATCGTTTTCTATGGCTGCAGATTTTTCGGCTGCACTTCGCACATCGTTATCTAAATCTATCAATTTAGCCGTTGTAAAGCGCATATTACCGGACATTGTTTGACGATGTATAAAACCAGATTCCGGCTTCATCAAAGCATCTGCACGGGCACTGGGCACCTCTATAAAATACCCCAATATATTATTATATTTTATTTTCAACGTATGAACCCCGGTTGCCGCGGCATATTCCGCTTGCATACCAGCAATCGTTTCTTTGGCACCGTGCGCCAGACCACGCATGTTATCCAACGAAATATCAAAACCAGTTCTTATGACATTGCCGTCACGAAAAAAAGTTGGTAATTCATCGGCCAGCGCAGAATTCAACTCTAACGCTAACTCGTCATGCGTTCTGATTTCGGCGAATCTGCCCGCAAAATTTGTGTCTAACCGCGTCGCCAACATCTTAGAATTTGGTAATTCTATCATAAAATCTGCAATATGACGCATGTCACGCGGCGTGCCGCGCCCAGCAAGCAGTCTTGATAAACTGCGCCCCACATCAGGAACGCTTGATAACACAGCAGATACAGCAGCCATAACATCTGGATTTATTAAAAAATGTCCTATATGTTCTTGTCTGCACCTTATTTCAACAATGTCACCAGACAAAGTACGCAAATAAGAACGTAATTTCCTGGCGCCCGCCGCCGTTTTCGTGTTGTCCAAGACATCTATCAAGCAGGTTCCACCTTCATTAATCGGCGCATCAATCTCTAAACTTTTCCACGTGGCAGAATCTATTAACAACTGACGGCCAGACTTGTATACATAAGGCGCCCTAAATGAAATTGATGCCCCGCGTTGCGTATTAAATAAATATCCCGCAAGTAAACTTATCGCATTTTCACAGTTTGTATTTTCGTTATCCGTACGAACCGCACCACCAAAAACCTTTGATACAATCTGCCCTATATCAGCGCGTTGATACAACTTTTCATACACAGGCGTTGTTTTAAATACGTCTCGTAAATGTAAAATCGTTTCGTTTTCCGCCAAAGATTCCGGATAAATAACCTCGGCAGGATTAATTCTGACCAAGTCATCCAAAACATCCGCCGTTTGCCCGATAAAAAATTCACCCGTTGAAATATCGCAGCCGGCAATATCAAACTTGCCGCCGTCCAGTACTGTTACAGCCAATAAAAAGTTAGAGTTTTTCGGCGTTAACAAATTTTCGTCCGTCAGCGTACCAGGCGTCAAAACACGAATAACCTTTCTTTCAATAAATTTGTGCCCGCGCGCTTTCGCTTCGGCCGGCGTTTCCATCTGCTCTACCAGCGCAACCCGAAAACCCGCCCTGACTAAACGACCGAAATAATTATCCGCCGCATGCCAAGGTATCCCACACATTGGTATGTTTTCACCGTCACCGTCTGTACCGCGTTGCGTTAATACCAAGCCCAGATTCTCACTGATTGTCTTAGCGTCTTGAAAAAACGCCTCATAAAAATCCCCAAGTCTAAACATCAATAAAGCGTCTGGATTTTCAGACTTCATATCAACATACTGTTGCATAACCGGGGTCAATTTACTTTTATCCGCCACGACTTAATCCATTTATGCTTGCGTTCCAACCTTTAAGGTTTCTATTTTTAATTCTGCCTCTTTTAACAATTGTTCACAATAAGCCTTTAATTTTATTCCCTGTTCATAGGCAACAACAGAATCAGATAAAGACAGTTCACCTGCCTCCATCTTTTTAACAAGTTCTGTTAATTGCTTGTACGCTTCTTCAAAAGATAGTTTGTTTTCGTCCATAACCAACCCTTATTTATACACGGAAAAGATACAAAATTAAATCTAGAAACGCAAATAAAATAACTTAAATATTAATAAAAAAGCACAAAAATCCCCGTATAAAACGGGGAATATTACTTTGCCGGCGCAATAAGAATGGACTTGGTTCGTTCATCAGGCTTTGACTTTGTTTCCAAAGTACCTTTATCGCCCACCAATTCCAATATTTTTGCAAACAATTCAGGAATAGCATCTTTACCACGCGCCAACACTTTTTTAGACCCACGAGTCATTACAGAAATTTTTACTTTATTACCTTCCCCCAGAAACTCAAAAACCTTTTTCATTTTTATGTTTAAGTCGTTTTCTTCAATGAAAGGTTTTACCCAAACTTCTTTTACTTCTATTGTTTTTTGATTTTTTCTGGCTTCGCTGGCACGCTTTTTCTGTTCGTACTTAAACTTACCATAATCCATTATTTTCACGATGGGCGTCGCACCGTTTGCATTTATTTCAACCAAATCCAGTCCTTCGTCAGCAGCAGCCTGCAAAGCCTGCGAAGTCGGCATTATGCCCATATTTTGCCCATTAGAACTTATTACTTGCACCGTTTTTGCAAATATCTTGTTGTTTATACGCGGTCCCATGTCCCGACGATTATCACGGTTAAATGTTTGTTTAATTGTAGGCTCCTTTATATATTTATGCGGAAATTATTACCTATTCATCAGCACTTTTCAACAAATTTTGTACAAGTTGCAACGCGGTCCACGCGTCGCGCTTTGCGGCTGGCTTTAACATTAAATAGTTCGGATGAAATATAGGCACGCAAACGGCACCAGATTCTAACTTATTAACACTTCCGTGTGCCTTTGGCAAATTGACGCCGGCAACCTGATTCGCCGCCAAAGTCCCAAGCGTCAAAATCACCCGCGGTTTTAATAAATCCAACGCCTTGTCTACGAAAGGCCTTGTTAAATCTAGTTCACTTTGCGATGGCGTCCTGCCACCAGGGGTGCGCCAAAACACCAGCGGAACGATAGACACATTTTCACGCGTCATATTAATCGCAGATAACATCTTATCTAACAAATCCCCTGCCCCCCCAGATAAAATCTTACCGCTTATATCGTCTTCGCCACTTGGAATATCGGTAATAATCACCAATCCGTTTGGCGCGCTTGCCACGCTGGGCAAAACAACATTCGTTGCACCCGCACGCAGCGGATGATTAAACTCGCTAATCATTCTGTTTAAACTAAGCATGTCACAAGGACGACCAGCCATAGAACGCACCGTATCAACCGACATGCCGACCACCGGTTCAATCGGCGGCACAACGGTAGTTTTTGTTCGCCCATCTGACGTACTAACGCCAGACATTTCATTGGCAGCAGAAGGTTGCTTTGTGGCCCTTAACACCATCGGAATATTATTTAATTCCCACTTCACGCCATATAAAGACAAATCGCGCAAATCATTACCATACATCGTTTTGATTTCCCTTGATTTTATAAACATTTTATTATAGACTAAAACACGAGCAACAAAAACTCAAGGGAGTATTTTCATGAAAATAAAAAACTTTGCTATATTGGCCGGTGTTGCGGGTATGTTGGCCGCTTGCGGTGGCTCTAACATCGTTGAACCAGCTGATTTAAACGATCAACGCGTATTCTTCGCATTTAACTCATCTGAAATTTCTGATGAAGCACGCGATAATTTGTTGGGTCAATCTTTGTATATGAAGAATCACCCAGAAACAAATATCCAAATCGCCGGTAACTGCGACGAACGCGGTTCAACAGAATACAACTTGGCATTAGGCGCACGCCGTGCAAACGCTGCCAAAGATGTAATGGTAAAAGACGGTATTGATTCTAAACGTATTTCTACAATTTCTTACGGTAAAGAACGTCCATTGGTTCAAGGGACAGGCGAAGAAGTTTGGAAATGGAATCGTAACGCAACCACAACAGTTAAATAATTGTATGTGTATAAAAAAATGCCGGCAAATGCCGGTATTTTTTTGTTTTTCATATATTCAAAATTTCCACAAAAAACATATAATCTTATCACTCTATTTTCCGGCTTTTGCCGGTCTTTTTATAAAAATAATTCAATCGCACAAAAGTATTTTATTTTGCCGTGCAAGTATAAAAAACGAATCAATATAATCATTCAATAAAAAAACCGGTAAATACCGGCTTTTTTTATCTGGTCAATTTATCTACTAAATCTTGCAGCTGTGTTCTTGTTGTAAAAGACAAAATCACACAGCCCGCCCCGCCCCTTTTTTCGTTTAATTTAACCGGGACGCCCAGGGCATTTTTTATGCGCATTTCAATATCACGAACAGTGTCTGCATCTATGGTCTTGGATACGTACGCGCGACTTTTTGCAGAACGCCCCGACATTTTCACCATCTTTTCCGTTTCCGCAACAGACATCTTTTTTTCCACTATCTCGTTAGCAAGTTGAACAGGATTTTCTGCCACAGCCAATGCACGGGCATGCGACGGAGATAAACTTCCCTGCTCTACCATGTCTGTAACAGCCGTCGGCAAGGACAATAATCTTATCGTATTTTTTATATAACTTTCTGATTTTCCTATTAACCTAGATACATCCGACATAGCATATTCACACTTATCCATAAGGTTCTTATATGCGGCCGCTTCTTCTATCGGATTCAAATTTTCACGTTGAACGTTTTCTATTAACGCAATTTCCATTGCATTTTCATCTGTTATCTTCTTTACTAAGGCAGGAATTTCATTTAAGCCCGCTATTTTACTAGCCCGAAAACGCCTTTCACCGGCAACAATTTCATACATATAAGGACGCCCAGTTACAGCACGCAATAAAATAGGTTGCAAAACCCCCTTCTCTTTGATTGATGCCGCTAACTCCTGTAATTCAGCGTCAGAAAAAGTTTTCCTTGGCTGGTCCGGATTAGCACCAATCTGTACCAAAGGTATTTGTTTAACAACAACACGTTCACCACCAGTTAAAATAGAAATGTCAGGAATCCCCCCCATCTCTTCTTTTAAATCAGCCAAACCACGTCCTAAACCAAACTTTGACATTACGCTACCTCTTTCTCTATTTTTTGTATTAATTCGGTGGCAACACGCAAATAAGCCTGTGCGCCGGCAGAATTAAAATCATAAAACAACGCCGGTTTTCCGTGACTTGGCGCTTCTGACACACGAACGTTGCGCGGTATAACAGTTTTAAAAACCTTATCACCAAAAGTTTTTCTTACATCGTCTTCCACGGCGCGCGTTAAACCATAACGTTTATCGTACATAGTTAATAATACACCCAAGACCTCTAAATTCGGATTCCATTTATTTTTTATTTCGTTTACAGAATTAATTAAATGACTGATTCCTTCCAAAGCATAAAACTCGCACTGCAAAGGTATAATTACATAATCGGCCGTAGTTAACGCATTCAAAGTCAAAAAGCCAAGGGCAGGCGGACAATCTAGCAAAATATAATCATAATGTTCCATAATGGGCGCCAAAGCATCACGCAACCGATATTCACGATTATCAACGTCTAACAAATCAACCTCGGCCCCGGCCAAAGCCATCGTAGAAGGCATTATATGCATTCCTTGAACGGCCGTAGACAAAATATTATCAGCCGCATTCGCTGTCCCCATAATCACACCATAAACACTTTGACGATGAGAAGCACGAATAAACCCCAGCCCAGTACCGGCATTTCCCTGCGAATCTAAATCCACCAACAAAACGCGTTTTTTTATCGCAGCCAAAGACGCACCTATATTTATTGCCGTGGTAGTTTTACCGACACCACCTTTTTGATTTGCAAAAGCAATTATTTTTGTCATCTATTTCCTTTCCGTTTTTTATTTCTTATTCAGAATATAAAAACGCCACGATTCAGTCAAGACAATTATATTTTAATTGTAAAAAACAAGAAAAATCAAACCGTTATAACTAATTTCATGTGAAACAACACACATATACCCCGTTACAACCAAGCAAAAAACAAATTAATATGTAAAAAAATACTATTTTCAATCAGATAAACATAGTTTCATATGAAATTACCGGCTGTTTTGAATAATTAATATATAACCATCACCGGTTTTTGACGGTATTAAATCGTAATCAAATTTATATTTTTGTTTTGCCACAGAAATTTCGTTCAAAACTTCCCGGCCTTTTAATAGAAAAAGCCGGCATTTTGTTTTTGCAACATAATCTAATATTTTAATCAAAGGTGCAAATGCGCGCGCAGTAAAAATAATATTTTTCTTATCACGGGGCAGGGTAGGTATAAAAACCTCTACCCGACCATTATAAATCGTCAAATTATCCAAATTTAACTGTTTTTTTACTTCTTCCAAGAAAGAGGCTTTTTTACCAATAGACTCTATACAAACAACGTTCCACCCCAATATCGCAAGAACAACGCCAGGAAAACCGGCACCGCTGCCCAAATCTATTACGTTTACATCGCGAGGCATGATATCAGCCAACTGTGCAGAATCGGCAAAATGTCTTTCCTGTATGTTTTCAATCGTGCTGGGCGCAATAAGGTTCATTTTATTAGACCATTCGCGCAATAATTTTTCATAAAGATTAAATTTTGCTTTATTATTCATGAATATTATTGTAGCATAAGTTTTACATGAGGAAAACAGAAACTTTCTTAACCGGAATTATTTTAATCGCCGTTATCGTTATAACGGGCGGTGCGTTTTGGTATCATAAAGATAAAACAAATCGCGCTGATAATTTTAACTATCCTACAACAAAATACGGCGCGTTTTTAGCGGCACAGCACGCAGTATATGTTAATGATTTTGAAAAAGCGGCCGAATTTGCACGAACATTAGAAGACGTAGATTACCCAACTGTACAATCTACAAAAATGTTGGCCGAGTTTCTTAGTGGCAACCTACCTAAAAACGTAGAATCTCTTAAAGACGAAAAAGCGTCTGCTTCCAGATTGATTTACGACGCGTATCTTTTAACGCAAGACAACTGGAAAGAACTATACAGTCGCCATAAAAAAGACGAATCTGCTTTGGCATCGCCTTTGAAAATATGGGCATCTGTGGCGACAAACCGTGAAAAAGAGGCGCTAAAATTCATTGATGGTTTACCTACTAACAACTCATGGAAAGACTTTGTTCGTGGGCAGATTTATGCGGAATTAAACCAGCCTGAAAAGGCCGCAGAGTATTTCGCAAAAGTAAGCCCAGATTTCATGAATATAAACGACTATCTGTATATAAGTTCTTTTTATAAGCATCATAACATGACAGATACCGGCAATAAATTATACTCAGATTTTACCGCCAGACCGGGTGGGATGTTTATGCTTGACCATAAAAACGTGCCTGATTGGTCACATTTTTCTGGATATAAAAATGCTTTAGCTTTCAGTTTAGTGCAAAATGTATCGCATACTCAAATAATGATGTATTCGGACTTATCTATTTTATTATTACGTTTTGCTCAAATAATTGGCCCGGGATTCTCTGAAAGTAATGACGCAATAAATTATTATCTGGGGCAATATTTTTATAATAACGACGGCAATTACGAACAAAACTTTAACAAGATTCAAACAGAAAGTCCTTTTTATCTCTTTGCAACCATACGGTTGGCCGATAAAAATGGGGATATAGAAAAACTAGAAGAAGCGTTCGAAGAAAACCCACTATTTGTTCCTGCAATAAACAAACTGGTTGCTCATCATACAAAGAACGGATCAAAGCGCGCCGCATTACGCGTTGTTAACACAGCACTGGACAACGAAAGACTAAATGATGCAGGGCGTGCTTTTTTGCTAAAGAACCGTGCTTTAATTTATTATACATTCGGCGATTTTGATAAAGCACAATCAGATTTGCACGACGCCGCAAAAGGAATTCCTTTGGATACAGATGTATTATCTTTACAAGCAAAGATATGGGCGGCACAAAATCGAGAAATAGAAAACGCCTATGATTATGCCATGTTACTGGTTACAAAAAATCCAACGGACATAAACGCATGGGACACGTTAGGGCGGGTTGTATATAGACGTGAAGGGTTACAACCGGCTTTAGATGTACTGGTGCGCGTCGGTGAATTATCTATGACATGTTCCTCTTTATTTGAGCAACTGGGGGATTTGTACATAGAATCTGGCGATAAAAAATTAGCAAAAGATGCGTATTTGCGCGCAATAGAATTATCCGATGATGGACTGGTAGTCATTCCAGAAATACAAAAAAAACTAAGGAAAATTAAATGAAAGTCGGTATTATTGGTGCCGGCGCGTGGGGAACGGCCTTGGCTATTATTTCTGCACGCGGCGGAGCGGATGTAACACTGTGGTCTTATGACGGCGAAAAAAAAGAATTTGATGGTATAGATGTCCCAAAAAATTTGTGCATAACAAAAGACATGAAAGATCTTCATGGTTGTGACGCATGGCTTATGGTTACACCTGGGGCTTTTTTTCGTGAAACCTTGCGAAAATTCGTTCCTTTTTACAACAAACAGCCTATAATTATTTGTACCAAAGGTGCTGAATACTCAACCGGCTGTTTTATGTCCGAAATTTTACAATCGGAATTACAAGAAGTTTCAGATTTTGGCGTTCTGTCTGGTCCACAATTCGCCGCAGAAGTCGCACGCGGTGTTCCGACAGGTTCCACGCTTGCAGGTACACCAACAACAATAAAAATCGGCAGGGATATATTACATTTATTATACATAAACGACAGTGACGATATAATAGGCACAGAAATATGTGGTGTCGGTAAAAATGCGGTTGCCTTGATTTGCGGTTATAATTTTATTGCTTGCAACGGTGAAAATGAACGCGCGATGATATTCACGCGCGCATGGAACGAGGTCATGAATATAGGACTGGCCAGCGGGGCAAAAATGCGTACATTTTTAGACTTATGCGGAATAGGGGATTTATTTCTATCTGCTACCTCTGCAACCAGCCGTAATTTTGCGGGCGGCATGGCAATTGCAAAGGGCGATAAACCCGAAGGTACCGTAGAGGGTATATTCGCACTAAACGGTTTAATTAACAGAGCAGGGCAATTAAAAACCGAGGTGCCAATTTTAAAAGCAATGCAAAAGAAATTAAATGTATAAAAAACCGGCATTTGCCGGTTTTTTTATTCGTATCGCAGGCTGTCTATGGGGTTTAATTTTGCGGCTTTTCTGGCCGGTACCACACCCGACGCCAGACCGACGATAACAGCAACCCCGACAGAAACAACAACCGGCCATACACTGAAAGGTACAGAATATCCTAAAACAAATCTGCCGACACCTTGAGATAAACCGACGCCCAAAAACATACCAAAAAGGGAACCTATAAAAGATATTAAAATAGATTCAGACAAAAATTGAATTATTATATGTTTTTCCCTGGCACCGATGGCTTTACGAATGCCTATTTCATGCGTTCTTTCGGCAACAGATACCAACATCATATTCATAATACCAATAGAGCCGACCAGCAAAGACACTGCTGCAATTGCTATCAATAACATCGTCATATAACCGGTTACTGTGTTCATTGCATCCATAACTTGTTTCATGTCCATAATTTGAAAATCATCGGCGTCTTCTTCATCTAACTTATGTCTATCGCGAAGTAGGGCGGTAATTTGCTCTATGGCCAGGCTATTATCAGCATCTGAATACAATTTTAATGTAATCATGTTTACGGAATTTGGGAAACGGCTGCCTTGTAAACGTTTTTTCAAGGTAGTAATAGGTATTATTACCATATCATCTTGACTACCCATTGCGGAATCCCCGCGTTCTTTCGTAACGCCTATTATTACAAAAGGCATATTTTGAATACGTATTACTTCCCCAACTGGGTTTTCAGTCATTTGTAATTCTTCGGCGGTTTGCGGCCCGATTACCGCATATGTAGAAGCGTTCCTTACAGCAGATTGATCAAAAAAGGTACCGTACTTCATTTCTAAATTCTGAACAGTTGCATAATCGGGGTATGCACCGACCATGGAAGAAGACCAGTTTTGGTTACCATAAATTACCTGTGCGGCTGCATTTTGTACTGGGCTGGCCGCAGCGACGTCTGGTAATTGTGCGATAAACTCTGAATCTTGGATTGTTAACGTCTGTCTATTACCGGTTCTTACACCGGCGCTTTGCGCGGCACCGGCACGAATCGTTATGGTGTTGGTCCCCAACGAAGAAAATTGGTCGTTTATTTCCTTGGACACCGTTTCACCGACAGCGACCATTATAACCACAGCCATAACGCCGATAACTATACCAAGAACCGTCAAAAACGAACGTATCTTATTTCCACTGATAGACAACCAAGATTCTTTAAAAATATCATTAAAAGTCATTTTTCTACCTATTTCCCTGTGTGTTTTAATAACGTTTTTTCGTCTTTCGGTATTTTTCCATCATAAGTTATTCTTCCGTCATAAATGTGTATAAGACGATCTGAATATCGCGCAATTTCAAATTCATGGGTAATCATAACGATTGTTATCCCCATTTCTTCGTTTAATGTTTTAAAAAACTTTAATATTTCATTACCCATTTTACTGTCCAAAGCACCCGTCGGTTCGTCTGCAAGAATTAACTTTGGGTCACCTGCCAGCGCACGTGCAATAGCCACGCGCTGTTTCATACCACCAGATAATTGCGTCGGCAAATAAGATTCAAATTTTTCTAGTCCTACTCGTTTTAACATTTCACGCGCCCTGCGTATGCGTTCCTCCATTGGCAAACCACGATACATCAACGGCAACATAACGTTGTCTAAAACGCTTCTTTTAGAAAGTAAATTAAACTGTTGAAAGACGAATCCGATATATTCGTTTCTGACAATTGCTAATTCGTCCGCCGATAAATGTGTAACATCTTTGCCGTATAATTTATATGTGCCACTTGTTGGCGTATCCAAGGCACCTATTATATTCATGCATGTAGATTTGCCACTGCCGGACGGCCCCATAATAGAAACGAACTCGCCCTGGTTAACATCAAATGTTATATCAAACAAAACCTGTTGTTGCCCGCCCATTTCAACGGGAAAACTTTTACAGATTTTATCCATTGAAATTATATTAACTTTGTTTTGCGATTTATTCATTACTACACTCTCTTTCTGAGAACATTATACCATCCGTTACCATTTTTTCATAAAACTATTTTAAAAAAACCGGCGTTTTGCCGGTTACAAACTATTCCTATTTTATCTTGGAGGCCCCATACGAATACCAGATGACGATGAAGAACTTTGCCCATAGCGACCTATGATTACTCTATCTCCTTCTTGAATATCATCCGAGATGATTTCCGTTTCTGTAGCGGTAACCAATCCCTTTTCATACGGCACCAATACAACGGTTGGGTTACCGTTAATATTACGTTGTATCGCCAAATGAGTTTTTGTTGTTGCATCACCCGCGTCTTCAACGATACCGTCAAAACTACGCAAAATAAGTGATGAATTCTGCACTTTCCACACATCGTCTTTTTCTGAAATTAATATTGTAACGAACGCCGTCATTCCAGGCTTTAACCGCAAATCGCTGTTATCAACGTCAATTACAACCGTATAAACTACAACGTTTGAAGTGATTGTAGGAGACAGACGAATTTGACGCACTTCGCCTTCAAAGGTTTGTGTTGGATATGCGTCTACAGTAAAAGTTACTTTTTGACCTTCGGTTATCATGCCAATATCAGCCTCTGACACAGCGGTTTCAATCTGCATTTTTGATAAATCTTCTGCGATTGCGAACAAGTCAGGCGTTTGGAAAGAAGCCGCAACGGTTTGCCCAACGTCAACCTGACGAGAAATTACCGTACCGTCAACAGGCGATGTAATCGTTGCATAACTTAAATTCGTAACTGCTCTGTCATACTGAGACTTCATACGATTAACCGATTGTTCCGCTTGTTCATATGTTGTCTGAGATTGTTCCAATTCTGCACGTGCTATAAATCCATCTTCATATAAAATTTTATTACGTTCGTATTCGCTTTTAGCGTAATCACGTTGTGATTCTGCACTTACCAAAGACGCCTTGGCTTCATCAACAGACGCTTGCAATACTGACGGCTCGATTTTTAATAGCACATCACCTTTACTTACCCGTGAATTATAATCAACGAATATTTCTTCAATTGTACCGCTTACCTGTGATCCTACATTAATCGTATTCAAAGGTTGTATTTCACCGGTCGCCGTTACAACCTGACGCAAATTACCGCGCGTAATGGAAGCAGTAGCAAAACCCGTATTTTCTTTACTGCCGCCGGATAACATAAAATAAACAACCGCACCAGCAACAACCAAAAATGATATCAACCACCATTTACGTCTTTTAATCCATGACCATATTTTCTTTAATTTAGACTCTTTATTCATCTACCTCATCCTCCATTAATCCGTCTTTTATATCGCCTATTGCCAACGCCAAGGCCGCACGTTTTGTGAACAAGTCATATTTTGCCGCATTATTTTGTTTATGCGCATCGGCCAAATCCGCCAAGGCGGTTTGCCAGTCCAACATCGTGGCCTTGCCGACCTTATACATACCGGCAGTAACCTTTTCTGTTTCTTTTGCAGAAGCCAATAAAGTTTCCGTTTGTTTCAATACAGTTTGCGCCGTTTTATAATTCTGATACGCAGTAAATACGTCTAGTACCGCTGCATCTTTCGTTGCCCGTTCTTGTTCTTTGGCGCGTTCATAGTTTGCCTGGGCAGACCGTACATTATATACATTTGCAAAACCGGCAAATATCGGCATAGATGCCCGAATCCCGATACTGCCGCTTACATTATCTTGACCCGCGTTAAACACATCTGACGGCGAGTTATTCCAAGACAAACTGCCAGAAGCAGAAATACTTGGCAAATTACTTAAAAAAGCACTATTTCTTCTGTGCCATGCGGCGTCTTTATTTGCAGACGCACGCAACAGGTCAGGGCGCTTTTGTTCAGCCAACGCAATTAATTCATCTATGTTTTTATTCTCTGATTCAGTGCCGAATTCTGCCGGCATATCTGCAATTTCTATATTCTGGTTCGCAGAAAAAGACAATTTAGACAGCAAAGTCCCCTTGGCGATTTCGCGGTTGTTCTTTGCCCTTTCTAAATCTAATTCGCGACTGGCCAGCGTCGTATCTGCTTTCAACACATCTGCCTTGGCGACGGCACCAGCCTTGTATTTCTTATCGGCGGTATCTTTTGCGGTTTGCGCAACAACCTTTAAAGATTGCGCTGTCATTACGTCAGCGTCCGCATTCAACAAAGCATAATACGCACCTATTATACCGTATACGTAATTTTGAACGGATTCGCTGTAATCAAAACCAGTTGCCCGCCATGTCGCAATAAGTTGGTTCACATCCGACAATCTTTTTCCGAAATCAAAAATCAAATACGACGCAGAAATAGACGCGCCATATGACCAATCGGCCCATTCTTCGTTTCTATACGGCAAAGTCGCAGAACCAGATGCGCTGACGCTTGGTAAATATTGTGCGTATCCGGCGTTTTTGTTAAACCTTGCAGATTCCAAAGACAAATACGCAGAAGTTGTTTCAGGATTTCTACATAACCCCAATTCTATTACTTGTTGTAGAGTAAGTTTGCCTTGGGGGACTGTATTCGTAGACAAACAATCTGCCGATGCGAATACCGGTAATGGCGTAAAGAATAACAAGAAAAACAACTTTTTCATTTGTATACACACTCTCTATAATACTGAAAATATTATATCATAAATAATATTAATTTTTATGTTGAATTACAATTTTTTTTTTCGTAGTATAGTTGCACACTATTTATGGCCTGGTGGCAGAGTGGTTATGCAGAGGACTGCAAATCCTTGTATGCCGGTTCGATTCCGACCCAGGCCTCCATATTTTTATAATGATAAACGAAATAACCTTATCTAATTTCAGAAACCATACTACATGCCGAATAAAAACGCATAGCTGTCGTAATATAATAATAACCGGACCAAACGGAGCAGGTAAAACCGCCATCTTAGAAGCAATATCTATGTTAGGCGGCGACCGAGGTCTGCGCGGCGCCTGTATGACAGACATAACGCGTTTTGACGGTAACGGTAATTTTGCCGTTTGCGCAAACCTTGCCGACGATACGGAAATATCAGTGTATTTTAATTCTGGGGATTCTAATCGTAGGGCAAAAGTTGACGGCGATAATACTGCGTTATCTGATTTAGCAAAATACCTACGAATCATATGGCTAACCCCGAAAGAAGATAGATTATTTGTAGATGCCGCATCTGATAGACGGGCGTTCTTTGATAGACTGGTTTCTGGCTTTGACCCAACACATGCTGGACGCGTCGCAAGACTTTCAAAACTTATTACAGAAAGGGCATTTGCTCTAAAAAACGGAAAAGATATAAACTGGATAAACGCGCTAGATTCACAAATCAGTGGCACATCTGTTGCGATTGCTTTTGCGCGCATTCAATATGCAGGGGAATTAAACTACTTTTTAAAGGGCTCTGCCATAACTGTATCTGGAATTGTTGAATCAATGTTACTAGAAGGAAACAATGCCGCAGAAACAGAAAGAAAATATCTTGCATATTTACAATCTAACCGTGAACTTATCGGCGATAAAATGATATTAGACGGTCCGCATAAATCCGACTTTGGCATATTTAATAAATCTTTAAATCTACCGGCCAATCTTACCAGCACGGGACAACAAAAGACGGTATTGTTAGATTTAATTTTATCGCATGCAAAACTTATACATACCAAAACAGGTCGTGATACGATAATATTACTGGACGAGGCGGCTGCACACCTTGATTCCGACGCGCGCGCAAGGTTATTCAAGGACCTAGACGATGCAAACGCACAAGTGTGGGCAACCGGTTTAGATTCAAGCGTTTTTAAAAATGTACCCGGCGCATTATTTGTTACTTGCAAGGGAGGCACAATAAATAATATACTTGTGGCGGAGAATATAAATGAGCAAAATTGATTATCAAAATTTACTAGACATCGCCCTGAAATCCGTTGTTAAAGAGGCATTAATTCATGCACAAATAAACGGCTTGGGTGATGGTTCTCACTTTTTTATAACGTTCAAGACGCGCGCGCCCGGCGTTGTACTGCCTGACTTTCTGCGCATCAGATACCCCGACATAATGACAATCGTTTTGCAATATTCATATAATAATTTACATGTATCAGATAAAGAGTTTGGCGTTCAATTAACGTTTGACGGTCGCCCGTTTTTCATTCGTGTACCGTTTTCTGCGCTGGTGGAATTTAAAGACCCGTCTGTTGACTTTATATTATCCTTTCATCCAAAAGGCAACGTGGCGGCAGATAACGACATGGAATTACCGTTGGAAGAAAAACCGGGTTCTGTTCCAGATACAGGCCGCGTCGTATCCTTGGACGAATTTAGGAAAAATAGAAACAAATAAAAAAACCGGCGTTTGCCGGCTTTTTTATTTCTTCTTTTTAACTGTTTTATTTTTTACAGTTTCGTCCGTCGTCGCATCTTCATCTTCCTTTGAAGCAGATTGCGCTTTTTCACCCTGTAAAAAACTTTCCAGCCAATGGTTATCAAAATTTAAAGTTTTTACATCTTTGTTCTTTAATAACCTCTGTTGCAAAGGTATCGTCGTCTTTACGCCTTCAATTACAAATTCATCCAGCGCACGCGTCGCACGCATTATGCACGCTGGCCTGTTCGGCGCATGAACTATTAACTTTGCAATCATTGAATCATAAGTCGGCGGTATCGTATATCCAGTATAAACCGCGCTATCCACACGAACGCCCATGCCACCAGACGGCGCATATAAAGCAATTTTTCCCGGATTTGGAACAAAGTTTTCTGGGTCTTCGGCATTTATACGAAATTCAATCGCATGACCATGCGGTACAACGTTAGACTGTGTATAACCCAACTTTTCGCCAGCCGCAACCCTTATCTGTTCACGTACAAGGTCAACACCATACACCATTTCCGTCACTGGATGTTCTACCTGCAGGCGCGTGTTCATTTCCAAGAAATAAAACTTACCGCCCTCAAACATAAACTCAAAAGTACCGGCGTTTGTATAGCCCATTTTTTTCGCGGCTTCTTTACATATCTTTATCATATCGTCGCGTTGCTTCTGAGTCAGAATTGCCGCAGGGCATTCTTCCATAACCTTTTGATTCTTACGCTGCAAGGAACAATCGCGTTCCCCAAATATAACAACGTTGCCATGCTTATCGCCCAAGACCTGAAATTCAATATGTCTTGGATGTAACAGTAACTTTTCCATATATAACGTGTCGTCACCAAAGCCGGATTTTGCTTCCTGCTTTGTAATTTGATACGCAGCCGGCATTTCTTCGGCAGACATAACAGGCCTTATACCGCGGCCGCCACCGCCGGCAGACGCCTTTAACATAACCGGATATCCGATTTTTTCTGCCCACGATAATGCGTCTTCCAAAGACGTTACCGCACCGTCAGACCCCGGTACAACAGGTAGACCACATTCAATAGCAGTCTTTTTTGCGTTAACCTTGTCGCCCATTTTTTCAATCATCGCAGCAGACGGCCCAATCCATATTAAACCGTGTTGCTCAACCTTTTGGGCAAAATCCGCACGTTCAGACAAGAACCCATACCCAGGGTGAATCGCGTCGGCGTTCGTTAATAACGCCGCCGTTAAAATCGCAGACTCGTTAAGATAAGAATCCTTTGAAGGCCCAGGACCAATACAAACAGATTCGTCGGCCAACTGCACATGCATTGCATTTTTATCAACCGTAGAATATACCGCAACAGTTCGTATACCCATGTCACGACACGCACGAATTATGCGTAGTGCGATTTCACCACGATTTGCAATTAAAACTTTTTTTATCTGAGACATTTTTTAACTTATTCAATTACTATGATTGGTTGGTCAAATTCAACGGCCTGACCATCGGAAACCAATATTTCTTTTACAACGCCGTCTTTGTCAGACTTTATTGGGTTAAATGTTTTCATCGCTTCAATCAACGCAACGGTATCACCAGCCTTGATTTGCGCGCCGACTGTTGTGAACGGCTTTGCCCCGGGTTCCGGCGCCAAATATGCAACGCCCACCATCGGCGATTTCAATGCGTAACCATTTAATACCTTTTCAGAAGGTTCGCTGTTTGTATTTTTTGATTCTGTTGCAACTGGGAAGTTAGGCATTGCCACCGCGGTCGCCTGTTGCTTTGATAAATGAATATGTTTGCGATAAACGCCGAATAAAAATTGACGTTCCAGTTCCAGTTCTGTAATGCCCATTTCATCCATTATTTTAGACATGGATTCAACGGTTGCACGAAAAGACATTTTACATCCTTTTTATATTTTTTATATCAGTAAGTGAGATTTTACCACAATCAAGTTACTTGTCAAGGGACAGGGTCGTAACCATAGCCCCCACCAGGCCTGCACCTGCATATTCTTTTTATTCCCAACCAGACCCCGCGCCGCACGCCGTACTTTTCAATTGCCAGTCTGGTATATTCGCTGCAAGACGGGGTAAACCTGCACGCTGCGCGCCCGCCGATAAACGGCGATATACAAACCTGATACCCCCGTATAAGCATATTTGCACATTTACGCGCCCATCTAACCAAAAAATTATTCTGCTGATTTTTCATTACGTAACTTTTTTATATAATGTAAGGCCTTGCGCATGGCGTCGCGCCCTTCGTCGCGCGTAGCATCTAATATAGGCTTGCGCGCGGTAAAAATATAATCAAAATCGTCGCATAAGTATTTTTCATTAAAGCGCAACCAGTCACGTAATAAACGCTTTGCCCGATTGCGGTCAACAGCATGCTTGAACGTCTTTTTAGTCACAGTCAAGCCAAATCTGGGGTCACCGGATATTTTCACAGGTTTAGCGCGAACATAAAACCAAACGCACCGCGCATTCAGGTCTTGGTCCGTCATTAAAAAATCGTCATGTCTTTTTATAGTGTTTCTCATTCTGCTTATAATAACAAAATATAAAGATAATCAAATAAAAAACATAAATTAAATACACGATGTCTTGATTTTTTAATTTCAAGGCTTTATAGTGCAAAAAACATCATTACTTTGGGGGACAAAAATGTACAATTGGCTGATGAAATTCTTTTCTGCCGATATGGCCATAGACTTGGGCACGGCGAACACACTTATTTATGTAAAAGGGCGCGGCATCGTATTAAACGAACCGTCTGTTGTTGCCGTTGCAGAGAATCGCCTGCTGGGGCGCAAAGAAATCTTGGCCGTCGGGACCGAAGCAAAGCAAATGTTCGGTCGTACGCCGGGTACAATATCCGCCGTTCGTCCGTTGCGTGACGGCGTTATCGCGGACTTTGAGGTCGCCGAAGAAATGATAAAATATTTTATCCGCAAGGTTCATCATAAGAACCCATTGGCCGCACCTCTTATTATTATATGCGTACCTTCTTGCGCGACGCAGGTGGAACGACGCGCAATTCAAGAAGCGGCCGACGCCGCCGGTGCGCGCAAGGTTTATATTGTTGAAGAATCAACCGCCGCTGCTATTGGGGCAGGGCTGCCAGTTGAAAAGCCGGTCGGATCCATGGTACTGGATATCGGCGGCGGCACGACAGAGGTTGCAGTTATGTCACTGGGCGGAATCGTTTATTCAAACGCGGTTCGCACGGCTGGTGACCAAATGGACCTAGATATTATTGACTATGTACGCAAAAATAAAAACCTGCTAATTGGTGAAAATACAGCCGAAGAAATAAAAAAACGTATCGGAACGGCAATATCTCCAAAAGACAAGGCAAATGAATTAACAATGAAAATCAAAGGGCGCGACCTGTTGTCCGGTACGCCACGCGAAACGGTCATCACAGAATCACAAATTGCGTCTGCTCTGTCTCAAACAGTCAGCAAGATTGTTGATACCGTTCGTCAGGCGCTGGAATTGACGCCACCGGAATTATCTGCGGACATTGCAGACCTGGGTATCGCAATGACGGGCGGCGGTTCGTTACTGCGCGGTCTGGACGCGGCCATTCGCGCGTCAACCGGCTTGCCGGCATTCTTGGTTGACAACCCACTGGCCTGTGTCGCATGCGGTTCTGGTAAAATGTTATCCAGTCTGGACAAAAACAAGCATATATTGCAAACAATGTATTAAAAATGCCGGCAAATGCCGGTGTTTTTTTGTATTATTTGTTATTACCGCAAACAGATATATTATATTTTGAAAATTCCCCTCTATCTGTCATTCCCGCGCAGGCGGGAATAGGGACTAAAATAATTATTTAATTAATTATATATATCTATGTTTTTTTCATTAATCTGAAATCTGCGATATAAATTTAATAGACCATATTCCCGCCTGCGCGGGAATGACAAAACACGCATTATCACCCAATAAAAACATTAGTTTTTTGACCCACGGACGCGGGAATGACAAATAAGATAATATATTAGAAAAACAATGTTTAAATTTTTACCATATTTTTTATATATTCTGTCAAACCAACAGCCAAATCATTCCATTCAGGATTCATTGTTTCTATTAATCTATACTTCCACGCACGATTCCATTTTTTTAATGCCTTTTCGCGTGCAATTGCATCGTGTATATATTGATAATGTTCAAAGTAAGCCAGTTTGTCAATATTGTGCTGTTTGGTGTACCCAGGTACCAGTCCCATTTTATGTTCAATTATTCTGCGTTCTAAATTATTTGTAACCCCGATATATGTTGCCTTGGCACGATCATTAAATAATATATATACCCAAAAGTTGTATTCTTTCATGTATTAAATATTATAAAATATAGTATGTGTATAACAACTGTTTTTATTCTATACACTTCATTGGGTGGTGGGTGGAATCAATAAACATTATTAATTGAAAAACTGTGGGTTTTTGTCGACCAATCACAATTTGATGATAACCTTTTTCATCGGTATCAAATATAGAATATGCAATAAATAACGGCATATTACATTTTTGTCGGATTTGTTCTATTTCATTACCCAGTGTCATTTTACCCCCGATATTCAAAAATAAAACCACCAGAAATTTCAGGTGGTTGGAGGTTCACAACAATTGTCAAGAATTGCGACTTTTATTCAATATATTTAAAGTCCCTCCAACCAGGGGTTGGAGTTTTTTTCGTCCCTGCGGACGCTTGACAATAGGTTGTGAATCCCAGCAACAGAACACCTGTTGCAGTACATATTATATCCACCCATAAACCATATATCAAATTATTTTTTCTGGTGCTTTTTACTCCTTTACGTTAAACAAAAAACCACCGGAAAATTCAGGTGGTTGGAGTTTACAAACAATTGAACGAATTGCGTGCCTTATTCAATATATTCGGCACACTCCAACCAATTGGTTGGATTTTCGCCTGATAACCAAGCGCGTTCACTAGGTTTGTAAGCCCAACAACAGAACACCTGTTGCGGTATGTATTATAACCACCCATAAATCACATATCAAATTATTTTTTCTGGCGCTTTTTACTCCCTTGCGTTAAACAAAAAACCACCGGAAAATTCAGGTGGTTGGAGTTTACAAACAATTCAATCAGAAATTGCGGTCTTATTCAATATATTCAGACCACTCCAACCAATTAGTTGGAGATATTTTTCGCCATCGCTGACGCTGATTGAATGGGTTTGTAAGCCCAACAACAGAACACCTGTTGCGGTATATATTATAAATGCTGCTTTTTGATATTGCAATCGTATTTTTCTTTGGTATAATCCTGAAAGTTTAAAGTCTATCGGGTGGTTAGCTCAGTTGGTCAGCCGCGTACGTTGACATCGTAAAGGTCGTTGGCTTTCTGGACATAGCACCGAAAAATATCGGGTGGTTAGCTCAGTTGGTTAGAGCGTTACGTTGACATCGTAAAGGTCGTTGGTTCGAGTCCAATACCACCCACCATTATAAAAAACAAGAAAAGAAATGATGCGAATGTACAATTAATCTTACTAAAATTTCTGACGGGATTCCTGGGTGCCCCGTTGGGCACCTTTTTATTAAATAACAAAGGCGTAAATATGACAACTGACAATAAACAAAAATATCTTATTACTTCTGCATTGCCATATGTTAATGGCGAATTGCACTTGGGGCACCTTATCGGGTGCTGGTTGCCTTCGGATATATATGCCCGCTTTTGTCGCGCATGCGGACGTGATGTATTATATGTTTGCGGGGCAGACGAACATGGTACACCTGTTGTTGTCGGTGCTATGAAAGAAAATATGTCGCCTTTTGATTATTCTAATAAATATTACGAAAAACATTTACGTGCGGTTCGTAATTTTAACTTATCTTTTGATATTTATGGACGTACACATACAGAATTGCAGGAAAAATTAGTCCAAGATTTATTTTCTCGTCTTGATGAGCTGGGATTGATTGAAGAACGTGAAACACTGCAACCTTTCTCTGTTGATGATAACATGTTCTTGGCAGACCGTCAGTTAGTTGGAACCTGCCCAAAGTGCGGTTATGATAAGGCACGTGGCGACCAATGTGATAAGTGCAGTGCGACATATGAAGCAACAGAACTTTTAAACCCACGCAGCACAATATCTGGCAGCAGTAATATTGAACTACGCCCAACAAAAAATCTGTTCTTTTTAGCATCAAAGGCGCAAAAGCTTTGGGACGATTGGTTGACTACTCATTCAAGTGGTTGGTCAAAAACTGCAAAAAGTATCGCATACGGTTGGCAGAAAATCGGTCTGTTGGACTATTCTATTACACGTGATTTGTCATGGGGTATTCCTGTAAATAAAGAAGGGTACGAAAATAAAGTTTTCTATGTTTGGTTTGATGCACCTTGGGGTTATGTTTCTATATCGCAGGCTGCAAATAAAGACTGGGAAACATGGTGGAAAAATCCTGATTGTCATTATGCACAATTTATGGGCAAGGATAATGTTAAGTTCCATGCGGTTTTATTCCCTGAACAGCAACTGGCGATGAACGACAACTGGAAAACTGTTGACCAGTTAAAAGCGATGAACTTCCTGAATTTTGAAGGCGGTAAGTTTTCTAAATCTGAAAAGCGCGGTGTGTTCTTGGACGAAGCAGTCAGCATTGCACCTGCTGACGCTTGGCGTTATGCGCTGATTGCATCCGCACCAGAAACAGACGATACAGACTTTACTTTTGCGCGCTTTGCGGACATCGTCAATAAAGACCTAAACGGTATGTTGGGTAACTTTGTTTCGCGCGTTTGCAAACTGACTGATAAAAATTTTGGACTAACCGTTCCAAATGCAGGCGAATTAGATGCTTCTTTAACTGCGCAAGTAAACGAAAAAATTGCAGAACTTACTGCTGCGCTGGACGCATGCGAATTCCGTGTGGCTGTTGTTGCGTTGCGTTCGTTGTATGCAATTGGTAACGAATATATGACTGTTAAAGAACCGTGGGCGCTTGTGAAAAATGGAAACGCCGGGCAAGCGGGTGCAGTACTAAACGAATGCTTTCAACTGATAGACTTGTATGCGCGCGTTTCCGCACCGTTTATTCCAGATGCTGCAGAAAAAATACAGCGTGTATTTAACAACACGCACGACCTGTCTTGGCCAAAAGAATTTGAACGCAGAATTCAAAATGGCGAAGCTTTCACAGTTCCAGAAAACTTATTTTCCAGAATTGATGATGCGCGCGTTGCAGAGTTGACTGAAAAATATGCTAAAAAAGAAGACAACAATGTTAAACCTGTTGTTGCTAAAATAATCGAAGTAAAAAATCATCCATCACGTGATGACTTGCATCTTTTAACAGTTGATGACGGTACAAATCATAATTTACAAATTGTATGTGGCGCGCCAAATGTTCGTGTTGGGTTAATTGGCATATTGGCACCTGTTGGTTGCGTGCTGCCGACAATGAAAAAGCCTATATCCCAGCGCACAATTGCAGGAACTGAGTCTTTCGGTATGATGTGCAGTGCCGCAGAACTGGGACAGGGCAATAACGCAGATGAAATAATAGAACTGGATAGTGATGCAAAAATAGGCAGTATTTGGGAAATAAAATGAAACTGGTTCTGATGTCTTGTTGTGCACCTTGCAGTGCGGGTGCAATAAAGCAATTAGCGGACGGCGAAATACCTGACGTTGATGACTTTGTTGTGTTGTTCTTTAACCCGAACATTTTTCCCGCTGCAGAATATACAAAACGCCTGAACGAGCAAATAAAATATTGCGAATCTTTGGGCGTTAAATACGCTGTTGGAAATTACAATCACGAAGACTGGCGCGGTGCAGTACGTGGTTTAGAAGCCGAACCAGAGCGAGGTGCACGTTGCAGTCGTTGCTTTGAATTCAGATTTGAATTTGCACGACGTTGGGCAAAAGAAAATGGATATGACGCGGTCGCATCTGTATTTGGTGTATCACGACACAAAGACCAATCACAAGTTGACCGTGCTGCACAGTGCTCTTTAGGAGATATTTCCTATATACCAATCAAGTGGGATGAAAAATTACGTCAAGAAATTGGCAGAAATTCTAATTTTTATCGTCAGAATTATTGCGGTTGCGAATTCTCTGTGCGCAAAGTATAATTCGGATATGAACTGAACAAAGGTGTAAATATGTCATCTATTTTGGTTTTCCCTGGGCAAGGCTCGCAAGCCGTTGGTATGGGAAAAGATTTATACGAAAATAACCCTGCGGCACGCGCTGTGTTTGATGAAGTTGATGATGCGTTAAATCAAAAATTATCTGATATTATCTTTAACGGTCCAATGGAAGATTTAACACTGACGACGAATGTTCAACCGGCGATTATGGCTATGTCTATTGCTATGTTGCGGGCAAGTGGTGTGCCTCTTACTGAATATGTTGCGGGGCACTCTTTGGGTGAATATACCGCTTTATGTGCAGCGGGCGCATTATCCTTGGCAGATACAGCCAGACTACTTCGTTTGCGCGGGGACGCAATGCAACGCGCGGTGCCAGTTGGCGAAGGACTGACTGCGGTTGTTCTTGGTTTAGATATTGAAAAAATTCGTGAAATTTGCACACAAACAGATTGCGACGTTGCAAATGACAACAGTCCAGGTCAGGTCGTTATATCTGGCGCAAAAGATGTTGTAGAATCAACTATGGCACTGGCAAAAGAAGCAGGCGCAAAGCGTGCTATGCCGCTTGCCTTGTCTGTACCTGTTCATTGTAGAATCCAAGCACCGGCCGCAGAAGAAATGCGCGCAGCATTGGAAAACATTGAAATAAAAGCACCAAAAGCCGTTCTGATTGCTAATAAAACAGCAGCGCCAATGAGCGACGCTGCAGAAATAAAAGAGGCGTTGGTATATCAAATTACGCATGGCGTTCGTTGGCGTGAATCTGTTTTAAAAATGCATGAACTTGGTATAACTGAAACAATTGAAGTCGGACCAGGCGCTGTTTTAACAGGGCTTACCGGACGCATATGTACTGACATGACATCTAAAAAATTGGAGATATAATATGTTTGATTTAACAGGCAAAGTCGCATTAATTACAGGTGCAACCGGTGGTATCGGTGGCGCAATTGCTAAAAAAATGAAAGAAGCCGGTGCAACAGTAGTTGTGTCTGGTAGAAATTTAGCAAAATTAGAAACAGAATTTGACGATTCTTATATTAAAATCCCTGCGGACCTTGCAGCCGAAGGGGCAGGCGTTGAATTAATTATGAACACAATTGAAAAAGCCGGTAAAATAGACGTTCTGATTAATAACGCAGGTATTACAAAAGATACTCTTTTGATGCGTATGACAGACGAACAATTTGACGACGTTATTAATACGAACTTACGTTCTTGTTTTAAAATGTGTCGCGCGGTTATTATGCCTATGATGAAGCAACGCTTTGGTCGCATTATAAATATGGCATCAATTATCGGCACAATTGGCGGACCAGGGCAGGCAAATTATGCCGCATCAAAAGGCGGTATGATTGCAATGACAAAGTCTATTGCTGCAGAAGTTGCATCGCGCGGGATTACTGCTAACTGTATCGCACCGGGCTTTATTAAAACACCTATGACAGACGTTCTGTCTGATGAACTAAAGCAATCTTATCTGGCACAAATACCTGCAGGTCGCTTTGGTGAACCAGAAGACATCGCAAATGCCTGCGTATTCTTGGCATCTGATGAAGCGTCTTATATCAACGGGCAAACCTTGCATGTAAACGGCGCAATGGGCAGATTTTAATTATCATGACAGAATTTGACGTAATTGTTATCGGTGGTGGACATGCCGGCGTAGAAGCCGCTGCTGCTGCTGCGCGTCGTGGCGCAAAGACTTTGTTATTAACACAAAGTGAAACAGACCTGGGGGCAATGTCTTGTAACCCTAGTATCGGGGGACCCGGTAAATCTCAAATGGTTGCAGAAATAGATGCGCTGGGTGGTATTATGGGGCGCGCAGCAGACGCCGCAGGTATTCACTTTCGTACGCTGAACGCTTCGCATGGGGCGGCAACGCAAGCACTGCGCGCACAGATTGATAGAAAACTTTATCATAATGCAATCGTTAAAATTCTGTCAGAATATAAAAACTTAGATATAGTTTTTGAAAAAGTTGAAAGTCTGAACTTAAAAGAAAAAACTGTCAACAGAAAATATCACGCACGTGCAATCGTACTGACGACAGGGACTTTCTTGCAAGGGCTTGTCACACGTGGGGCAGAAAAAATACCGTCTGGCAGATTACAAGATGACGGCACATATCAAGAACCAGATACAAATATATCAGGTATATTAAAAGATGCAGGATTTTCTTTAATGCGTCTTAAAACAGGGACGCCGGCGCGTATTGAAAAATCTTCTATTGATTTTTCTGTATGTGAACTGCAACCAGGTGATACCCCACACGATTGGTTTTCTGAACCTAATCCAGAAAATAATTATGATGCGGTTTGTTATATAACACATACAAACGAGACAACGCATAAAATTATCCGTGATAATATATCAAACGCACCTATGTATAACGGTGATATTCGTGGTACAGGACCAAGATATTGTCCGTCGCTGGAAGATAAAGTTATGCGATTTCCAGAACATACAACGCACCATGTATTCTTAGAGCCAGAAGGTCTGGACAGCGATTTAATATATTCCAACGGCATATCAACCAGTTTTGGCGCGGATATTCAAGACAAATGGATACGTACAATTCCGGGTTTAGAAAACGCAAAAATTGCACGCTATGGTTATGCAATTGAATATGATGCGATAGATGCACGTATGCTGAACGAACGCTTGGAATCAAAAGATATTGCTGGTCTATTCTTTGCGGGGCAAATTAATGGTACGTCTGGTTATGAAGAAGCCGCCGCCCAAGGAATCGTTGCTGGTGCAAATGCGGCAGCGTTTGCCTTGAATTTAGAAACATTAAATCTAGACAGAACAAATGCTATGATTGGTGTGTTGATAGACGATATAACAACACTTGGGGTTGATGAACCTTATCGTATGTTTACTTCACGTGCAGAATACAGATTATCACTGCGTAGTGATAACGCAATTACGCGCCTGGGAAAACTTGCTATAAAACAGGGTCTTATCACAGAAGAAGAATTTGATAGAAAATACGCACTGCGCGCAGAAAAAATAAAAGAAAATGATAAGTTTTACGCGGGCTATATCCAGCGCAATGAACGCGAAATCGCTTCGTACAGACGCGACGCAGCGATGAAAATACCAGTAAATTTTGATTATAAAAATCTACCGGGTCTAACAAACGAGTTAATAGAAAAACTAACTGCAACACGTCCTGAAAACATAGCGGACTTATCCAGAATACCAGGGATGACGCCTGCAGGAATAATGGTAGTTTTGCGTAAAATTAAATGTGGAAACAACTAAATAAAAAAGGCGCATTTAGCGCCTTTTTTATTAAAATACATATCCAAAATTAGCTGTTAGACCAAATCCAGAAGATGTTAAATTAATGTCTACATTTTCAACTGATGTAGAAAAACTTGTTCCTGCATATTCTAAGCCAAATTTCATATAAATATTTTCACTGAAACTATATTTTACTCCACCACCTATACCATATGCAAAACCAAGCTCGTTATCTATATTTAAATCATCCATACTCATTATACCCAACCCAGCAGATAAAGAAAAATACGGTTGAAAATTACCTTCCATAAAAGGTATATCTAACTTTAATAACAAATCAAATTCTGATGTTCCTTCTTGGTCTGTATACGATGGTGAAAAACCTAATTGAACACCATTAAAATCTCCACCAACAAATAATGCATTTCCTGCATTAAAAGTTAACGTATCAACATCTGAAACAACTGTATCATTAGCTTTGGTTTTTATGCCATTACTTGATAATATAGTGGCACCATATTCTACAAAAAATTTTGGTTTTATAATTTTATATTCTATTTCTGCAAACGCAGATATTGGTAATATTGCTAAAATTGTTGTTAAAAATATTTTTTTCATTTAATTCTTCCTTTTTATAGTTAAATATACATTAATATATTAATGAATTTATTCGTATTTAACAATAAAAAAATATACTGGAAATTCGTAAAAACATATATTATGATATTGGCTACATGCCGGTTTAGCTCAGCTGGTAGAGCATCTCATTCGTAATGAGGGGGTCGTAGGTTCAAGTCCTATAACCGGCACCAGATAAATTAAAAAAGCCACAAAAGTGGCTTTTTATCTTTGCCGCGCGCTTCGCTGTTTTGTTTGAACGATGTTTTTTTTAGCTAACTCAAACTTCTGATTCTGAGATTTGTATTTTTCTAACTTTTCTGTTCCATATTTGTATGTTTCAACAACAAACTCAAACGGTACTTTGGCAACTTTACAAATTGTATCTGCCGCAGTATCTATACCAACCTTTGCGCGCTTGCTTTTATCCTTGGTGTTTCTTACCGCGTTTATTGAATCACACAAACCCATTGCAGGACAAGCAAACACCGCACCAAATAAAACCATTGGTAATACAGTCAATACGCAACTGCGTTGCGCTATGTTTACGGTCTTTATCATTAATAATTTACTATCTATTTTTTTACTGCTCATCTTCTAAATCCTTTTTTAGCGGGGAATATTACACCATAAAAATAAACAAATTTCAACTTTTTTATAAAAAAAACTAGCATTTTATATTTTTCTATACTAAAATTGCACTAGCAATGAAATTAACAAGCATAATTATTATAAAATAACTCGGCACCGCGCTTCTGCACGTGGCTGGGGCGCATAGGCGCCCGTTTTTTATAAATAAAACCAAACGGAGTTTTTATTATGGCATACCCAAAAACAGAACCAAAAGCCGATTTCCCAAAACTGGAACAAGAAATGCTGACTTTCTGGAGAAGTGATGACACCTTTCACAAGTCTTTAAATCAAACTAAATTAGGCCATCCTTTCTCGTTCTATGACGGACCTCCTTTTGCAAATAATTTGCCACATTGGGGACACTTGGGCGTTTCTGCCGTAAAAGATATGGTTGGTCGTTATCAGACCATGCTTGGAAAACATGTTGTTCGCGAACTTGGTTGGGATTGCCATGGACTGCCCGCAGAAGCATCCGCTGAAAAAAAGCAAGGCAGACAAGCAAAAGATATTGTCGCAACAGACGGTATTGCAGCATTCTGTGATATGTGCAGAAATGATGTTTTAACATATTCTAATGAGTGGCTAAAATTTATTGAACGTATCGGTCGTTGGGTTGATGGCGGTGATGAAAAAGGCTATCGCACAATGGACAAAAATTATATGGAATCTGTTATATGGGCAATGAAAGAATTGCATAATAAGGGCTTGTTATATAAAGATTATCGTGTTAACCCGTTTGATTGGAAGTTAGGTACCGTTTTATCTAATTCTGAAGCATCTAGTGAATATCAAGACGTCGTTGATGACGCAATCACTGTTTGGTTTGAACTAGAAAACGGGGACAGAGTATTGGCATGGACAACAACACCATGGACTTTGCCGGCAAATTCCGCTTTGGCAGTAAACCCAAACATGAACTATCTTCGCATGCAAGACGAAGACGGCAGCGTTTATGTAATCGCTGAAACCAGACTTTCTGCATATGAAAAGCAATTTGCAGCCACAAAAAAGATTGGCGAATTAAAAGGCAGTGAACTGGTCGGTAAAAAATATCGTCCTTTGTTTGATTACTATTCAAATGACGAAACAGGTTTGTTATATCAAATCATACCTGCTGAATACGTATCTGATTCTGACGGTACTGGTATCGTTCATATCGCACCAGCTTATGGTGAAGATGACTTCTGGGCAGCAAAAAACATTGACCCAAGGTTCCCGGTTCTATTAAACGTTGATGACTATGGTAATTTTACGAATGAAGTCAAAGATTGGGCAGGGGAAAATATATTCGTCGCAAACCCAAAAATTATACAGCACCTGCGTGATAACGGTCACCTAGTTAAAAAAGAACAATATAAACATAGTTATCCATATGGTCCACGTAGTAAAGAAAAGCTGATTTATCGTGCAACAGATTCTTGGTATATTGACGTACCAAAAATCCGTGAAAAATTAATTGAGAATACAAAAAACTATACAAAATGGACTTCTGCCGGCGACCGCTTTTTGTCCTGGATAGAAGGTGCACGTCCATGGTCTGTATCAAGAAATCGTTTCTGGGGAACACCACTGCCGATATGGGAAAAAGACGGGCAGTATAAAATCTTTGGCTCTATTTCAGAAATGGAAGAATTTTTCGGTGTGGAAATTCATGACCTGCATCGCCCGACATTAGACGCACTTACAAAAGACGGGTGGAAACGTATTACAGACGTTTTAGATTGCTGGGTTGAATCTGGTTCTATGCCTTTTGCATCGCTGCATTACCCATTTGAAAACGCAGATAAATTTGAAGCGACTTTCCCTGCTGACTATATAATAGAAGGTCAAGATCAAACACGCGGTTGGTTTTATTCTTTGATGGTTTTGGCAACCGCGTTATTTGATAAGCCTGCGTTCAAGACCGTTTCTGTAAATGGTATGGTCGTTGATGATAACAAAAAGAAAATGTCTAAATCTTTGGGGAACTTTGTTAACCCAGAAGAACAGATTGAAAAATATGGTGCAGACGCGGTACGTTTATTCATATTAGGTTCAAACTTCTTAAAGGCGGAACCAGTTGGAATTGACATAGAAGGCAAGGTCTTTACAGAATCAACAAAGACAATTCTGACGCCGCTGTGGAATGCGTATCACTTCTTTACTTTATACGCAAACGCTGGAAATATAACAGCGCAAGAAAAAACAGATTCAGAAAACGTGTTGGATAAATATATCTTGGCAGAATTAAACGAGTTAGTTTCTGTTGTATCCACAGCACTTAACGAATATAAACCAGACGTTGCAATTAAAGAATTCGTAAGGTTCTTGGACGTATTAAATAACTGGTATATTCGTCGTGGTCGCGCACGTTTCTGGGATGAAGAACAAGACGCATTTGATACCTTGTATTACGTTTTAATAAATCTATGTCGCACGTTGGCACCGTTTGCTCCATTTATCAGCGACTATATTTACAAAAACTTAACGGGAACAGAAAGTGTGCATCTGCAATCTTTCCCTGTTGCACAAGAATACGACCATAAAATCGTAGAAGATATGCGTCGCGTGCAATCAATCGTTTCTGTTGGCAAACAACTGCGTGAACAATATAAACTGCGCAATCGTCTTCCACTGTCTAAGATGACGGTTGCAGGAACTGATTTAACAGAATACGCGGATATAATAAAAGACGAATTAAATATAAAAGAAATTCAATTTACTGACGATATCTCGGGCGTGGCAGATTCTTTTGTATACCTAATTACACCGAAAATCGGTGCAAGATTGGGTGGCGCATTAAAAGAAATCATACCTGCTGTAAAACGTGGCGAATACGAAATGTCTGACGCTAAGTTGAAAGTCGGGCAATATACTTTAAATTCTGATGAATTTGAAAAACGTTTAACCGTAAAACAGGGTGTAACGGGTTGCGCCTTGCCAGACAATACCGCTGTTATTGTGTTGGATACCGAAATAAATTCAGAACTGGTTGCCGAAGGTCTGGCAAATGACGCATTGCGTTTCATACAAGATACCAGAAAAAATGCTGGTATGGATGTGTCAGACAGGATAATATTAGAATATAATGCAGATCCAGCATTGGCAAATGCTATTGAACAACACCGCCAACACATTATGGACGAGGCATTAATAACAAATATGTCACGTGGTGACGGAAAATATAACACAGAAATAGAAGGTTATAACCTATCTATTTCTATAAAAAAGCATAAAGGATAAACTATGCGTAAAACATTTTATTGGATAATAGGTGCCGCCTTTATAATTGCTTTGTTTGGTACCGGATTTTATATCGGCAACAAAAACACAAAAAACGATTTAACCATACTGCATGCCCGTGAATGTGTATGCTGTGATTCAAATGGTAATGTCTTTACACGAACGATAACGGGAAAGTATAAAACAACAAAAGAAATGGAAAAGTACCTAAAAGAATACCCATTCCCTGAACTGTGTCAACAACTGTGCAAGGATGAGTTTGCTGGATATTCTTTATAAAATATAATAAGGATACAACATGCATAAAATGCTATATTGGATTGCTGGTGCATTACTTGTTCTTGCTTTGTTTGGTGCCGGATTTTATATCGGTAACAAAAATACAAAAGGCGATTTAACCATACTGCATACCCGCGAATGTGTATGCTGTGATTCAAAAAGTCGGTTCAACCCCTTTACTGCACTTACGATAACAGGAAAGTATAAAACAACAAAAGAAATGGAAAAGTACCTGAAAGAATACTCTGACGAGTGTCAACAAGCGTGTACAGAACTTTTATCATGATATTCTTTATAAAATGAAACCTGACATTTATTTTCGCGAAGTACCTAAAACCATAGATATGAACATTCGTTCCGAATTATATAGCACGAACGAATTTACTTTTGCGGTTGCTGTCATTCTGTCGGCGCAGGCTACAGATAAAAAAGTAAACGAAGTAACACCAGAACTTTTTCGTATTGCCCCCAGCCCCGCAAAAATGATAGCGCTTGGCGAAGACGGTATAAAAAAATATATTCGCGTAATTTCTTTCTTTAATAATAAAGCAAAAAGCATTATCGGATTATCTACCAGATTAATGGATGAAGACAATAATGCCGATGAAAATTATAAATTCCCAAAAATATTTCATAATAGGGATGCTTTAATGAAATTGCCGGGTATCGGACAAAAAACCGCAAATGTTATAATGAATGTCTTGTGGAACGCACCAAATATTGGGGTTGATACACATGTATTCAGATTATCCCACAGATTTGGTTGGGCAGACGATTCTGATAACACGCCAGAAAAAGTAGAAGAAAAGCTTATAAAAAAAATTCCGAAAAAATTTCATTCTATGGTTAACCACGTAATGGTTTTGCATGGCCGGTATACTTGTAAAGCCTTAAAACCAAAATGTGGCGAATGCCCTGTGGCACGTTGGTGTAACGCTAACGATAAAATCATTTAACAAAACATTATTTTTCTCTATTTTATGCATTCTTGATTTTTTGCTTTTTTTGGTATATATTCATAGTAATCCAACAAAGGAAATTTTTTGTTTAAATTCACAAAAATATTCCACCGTTGGTATAAAAACAGAAAGAAAGGATTTCAAATGAAAAAAACTATCTTTTTAACCAGCGCAATTTGTTTATTGGGTGCAAATGCAAACGCTTTTGAACTGACACCATATGCAGGATTAAGAATCGCCGGCATATATTCAAACAATGAAACAAACGTTTTGTCTGATTATTCTTTTGGCGGAAAAACACACCATAATAATACCATCTCTGATACAACTCACTCTGATATTCATTTTGGCGGTCGTGCCGCTGTTGGCGCAGAAACACCAATTCCATACGGAACATTACGTGCAGAAGCAGAATTTGGTTGGAACTCTGATTTTACAGACGACAATGATTTTCCTTTCGAAATAGACAATTTATATACTCATAATTATGAAACAACAACCTCTATTTATGATGCTATGTTGAATTTCTATTATGATATTAACACCGGCACAAAATTTGTTCCGTTTGTTAACGCTGGTATTGGTTACGCACACGTTGAAATTTCTTCTTTGGCAACAGGTAATATACCTGGTGGCGTTTTAGACATAGAAATAGACTCAAAAGCTGATAATTTGGCTTGGAATGTTGGTGCTGGTGTATCTTATAATTTAAACGAAAATCTCGCATTTGATATCGCATATCGGTATACAAATTATGGCAGCGTAACAGATAGTGCAGCAGAAAACATTCTAAACTTGGGTAAATTATTGTATATAAACGGTGATATTGACGTATCTTCACATGAAGTTATGATCGGGGCTCGTTATAAATTCTAAAAAATAAAACAATAAAAAAGCCGGTATTTACCGGCTTTTTTCTTTATTTATCTCTTATCTTTGCATTACATTTCTTTTCGACATTTTCTATGACTTTATCTTGAAGTTTTAGCAAATCTTCATCTGACATATTTTCTGTCGGTATTATTGTTATTGTAAATGCTATTGACTTCTTGCCGTCACCCATATCAAATGCATCAAATACTATCACATTCTGTATTCTGTTATCACTTGATACCGCAACACTTGTTAGTTTTTCCGCAGGAAATTCAGAATCTACAATAAATGCAAAATCACGCGTAATAGGCTGAAATTCACTTATTACAGGTTCTTTCGATTTCTTTGCTTTTGGTAAATTTTCTACATCTTCCACAATCGCTATCATAACAGGTGTTTTTATTTTCAAGTTACGTGCAACAGATGGATGTAATTCGCCAAATTCTGATATCTTTTTCTTACCTTGCATAATTGCACCGTATCTGAATGGATGTGCCCACAGCGGTGCATTGTCAGTGCTGACCGTGAAATTCTGTCCGTGCATCAATGCAATTAAATCCGCCTTTACATCATATATGTCACGAACCCGATTTCTATGTTGCCAATGTTTAGGCGATGTGTTGCCCGTACGAACGATACATATCTGTGTATGTTGCTGACCCGGCATATCACCGTCAAAAACCGTTCCCAATTCAAACATATTTAAATCTGGGAATCCGCGCTTTTCATTTTCCGATACAAAACTTAATAACGTGCCCAATAAACCGTTTCTTGCTGTATCCATAGTATTTATAATAGGATTCGCAATGTTTATGATGGTTTTATCTGACAATAATTCTTCTATTTTTGAATTACCGAAGCTATATGACTTAACCTCGTTCAAACCACGCGCAGCCAATTCCTTTTTTAACCACATATAAGAATCTTTATGTGGCACGGCGCTTGCTATTTTGTGTTTTGCAACCTTTGATATATTGTCATAACCATATATTCTGATTAATTCGGATATAATATTTTCAGGTAAAACAATATCAACGCGCGCCGACCTAGGCACAATTGTCCACGCGGTTTTTGTTTCTGTTATTTTAAACCCAAGCCCTTCAAGAATCTCGCGCTGACGAGAACTTTCCATATCAACGCCTATTTTTTTCTTGAACAAATCCGGACTGTATCGTATAGCACGCGTTTCTTTTGGTATTTCCCCACCAATTCCCGTACCAACTATTTTTCCACCACAGGCTTCCATTATTATTTTTGCTGCTTTTGCCAACGCAATGCCCGTAATAGTTGGGTCTATACCGCGCTCATATCTGTATGAAGAATCTGTTGATATGCCGATACGCTTAGAAGTCTTGCGAACAGATACAGGATTAAAATATGCGCTTTCTAAAATAATATTTTTCGTATTATCTGTCGTCATGCCACGCGCACCGCCAACAACACCCGCCAACGCAAGAATTCCTTTATCATCCGCGATAACCACGTCTGTATCAGATAAATCATGCTCGTTACCGAATAAATCTGTAAATTTTTCGCCTGTCTTAGCGCTGCGAACAGTTATGTCACCAACTATTTCATCAGCATCAAAACAATGCATAGGCTGTGCCATATCATAACAAATATAATTCGTTGCATCTATCGGGGCATTTTTAGGATTTATACCAATTGCTGCAAGACGAGATTTTATCTTGCTGGAACTTGGCCCGATTTTTATATCGTGTATTTCACAGAACTGATATACAGGACACTTATCTGTTTCTATTTTTATTTTTCTTTGACCCGTTACAGGCGCCAAAACGTCGTCTTTTGGTATAATATATTCACCGATTCCACATGCCGCTAAATCGCGTGCGATTCCGCGTACTGCCAAATAATCGGGTCGGTTTGGCGTAATCCCCGCATCAAAAACAGTTTCTGAGGGAAATATTTGTGAACCTATTACTGTATTTTCAGGCAACTCAATAATACCGCTGTGGTCGTCGTTTATACCTAACTCGCGACCGCTGCACATCATGCCGTCGGACAGAACACCACGTAATTTACCGCTTTGTATTTCATGACCTTCTATTACGCAGCCGGGTTTCGCCAGCGCAGATATCAATCCAACGCGCGCGTTTGGTGCACCGCATACAACCTGACGCAGTTTTCCGCTGCCATCATCAACTTTTAATACGTGTAAATGGTCACTATTTTCATGCGGTACGCATTCAATTATTTTAGCCGCAACTGGTGAAATAGGTTCTATTAAATCTTCAACCTCCAACCCGGTACGCGTCAGTGTGTCCGCAATCAAAGACGCATCAGCATCTGTTTTTAAGTAATCTTTTAGCCAATCATAAGTCCATTTCATCTTATGCCTCGTTCTTAATTTAAAATCCGGCGTTTTTTAACCAACGAATATCACCGTCGTAAAGTTTTCTTAAATCGTTTAGTCCATACTTTAACATTGCAAGTCTGTCCCAGCCAAAACCAAACGCAAACCCTTGATATTCTTCTGGATTTATGCCGCAGTTACGTAAAACATCAGGATGTACCATACCGGCCCCCATTAGTTCTAACCATTTATCACCACGCCATTTCATATCTACTTCTATGCTTGGTTCGGTAAAAGGAAAGTAAGACGGACGAATACGTAATTCAACATTGTCCATTTCAAAAAATCTTTTCAAAAATTCTTGTACATCACCGATTAAATCAGTCATCGTCACATCTTTATCAATATACAAGCCTTCTATCTGATGAAACATAGGACCATGCGTTGCGTCCATTTCTTTACGATATGTTGCACCTATACCAAACATCTTTATCGGCGCCCCTTTCTTTTCCATGCTGCGAATCTGAATTGCAGATGTCTGCGTGCGCATAACGTTTCCATTCGGTAAAAAGAAGGTATCTTGCATGTCGCGAGCAGGGTGATGCATAGGAGTATTCAAAGCCGTAAAGTTATGCCAATCATCTTCTACCTCTGGCCCGGTCCATAATTCGTAACCGAACGATTCAAGTATTGAAGATATGTCAGCCAAAGCATGAGTTATCGGATGCAACGTTCCTACATTTTCGGGTTCAGGGTTCAACGATACGTCTAACTTTTGTTTTTGTAGGCCTGCCATCAATGCCTGCTGTTCCAGTTCAGATTGACGAACTTTGAATAATTCGCGCAAAGTTGAATTCTCTTTATTAAGTTCCGCGCGCGCGTCGTTATCCAAATTTTTCATTTCTTTCAATCGCGCCGTCATCGTCCCGTTTTTACCGAAGGTAGCAACGTACAATGCCTGTAAATCTTCCAAAGTTTTAATGTTTTTTATTTGTTCTTGCATGGATTCCACCTTAAAACATAAAAAGCCGTCAATAGACGGCTTTATCATACAAAATAAAACACCTGCCGCCAAGGCTTATTTAGCATCGGCAGAGATAAATCGTTTTGCAGTATCAATCAGTTTTGTGAAATTAGCGTCACCGGCATACGCCATTTCTGCCAAGACCTTGCGGTCTAATGTAACGCCTGCTTTCTTTAAACCATTCATGAACTGACTGTATGTCATACCATTGCTACGCACGGCAGCGTTTATACGAACAATCCACAAACCACGAAATTCACGTTTTTTAACGCGACGATCGCGATATGCATATTGTCCCGCCTTTTCGGTTTTTTCACGCGCAGCACGATACGTTGTACTGTGACGACCCAGATACCCTTTGGCACGGGCCAAAATCTTGTTATGTTTTTGTTTTACGGTTGTTCCGCGTTTAACTCTTGCCATAATCTACCCCCTTTTATTTCAATCCATATGGGGCCAAGATTTTTGCCTGACCGACCATGTTTTCATTCAGATACTGTGGCTTTGACCCAGCGTTATTTGCACGCTTGGATTTATGACGTAACAGTTTCTTGTGGGCATTTCTGGCAACGCGAATTTTACCGGTCGCTGTCATAGATGCGCGCTTTTTTAAGTACGACTTTGTTTTTAATTTTGGCATTTTTTACCTCTTTCTTAATACCTTATGGCAATGCCATTGCCATTTCGGCTTTGTTTAACACATGCGTTATTCTGGCATAATAAAAAGAAAAATCAAGTTTTTATTGAATGTTGCTCTTTTAGAGTTTACACTACCCATTAATATGAGCCAAAATAAATTATCTTCAAGATTATATACTATCATTAAATCTGCCGTTGCAGCAGCAATTTTGCCCGTACTATTTATATATATAATGATTGCTAAACCCGATTATAAAATAATGAATGGTTTGGCACATATAATTCTGCCCGTGGCACATTGGACCGGTAACATAATAACTTGGCCGGTTCGCGCCGTTGGTAACGCGGTTGATAACATCAGAGAATTATCAACTTTGCGAACGGAAAACGAAGAACTGCGCGTAAGATTGGACGAGGCGCTTAAAAACAAAACCGCATGTGAAATCGCCGTATTAGAAAATCAAAAACTTGCGCGCGAGCTAGATATTATTGAATCTAACCCACGTGATTCTTTGATTGCAGATGTTATATACGATGATTCCGCCTTTCATCATAGTACTTTCCTTATTAACAAAGGTATTAAGCAAGGTTTAGAAAAAGGTATGGTTGTAACATCTACTGATGGCGTGTTGGTCGGTATTATAACTGATGTTGCGCCGCATTTTTCACGCGTACGCGCTTTGACAGATTCAAACACAAATATTCCGGTTCGCGTTGTTGGCTCGGAAGTTTATGGTTTTATGCAAGGCAACGGTTCCAGCACACCAACAATGGGATTTTTTAGCGACCCCGAATTCCAACCTTCTGGCGGCATTAAATTGGTTACAAGTAATATAAGCGGCGTCTTGCCAAACGGAATACCCGTCGGTGAAATGCAAAACGAAACAGATGTAAGTGTATTACCACCAAAACAATTATCACGTGTGGTTGTATTAAAATTTGATACACAAGACGAATATAAATGAAAAATAAAATAATAAATTTTCTGCGCGACGCGTTTCCTTTTATCGCCGTAATAGTGTTATGGCGATTATCTGCTGCGTTCTGGAATCCCGCAGGCATCCTGGCAATAATACCCATATTTTATTGTTCGTTTGTACGCCCTATACCTTGGTTCGCACCATTTGCCGCTATTTTTTGTTTTTTAATAGATTACAGATTTGATTCGTTAGTGTTTTGGACTGTTATGTATTGCCTGTTTTATGCAATAATCGGATTTCAAAGTATCATTGATTTATCAAAACAAGATAATAACGCGCTAAAAATATTTATGGTATTTTTTGGTATATCACTGCTCATATTATCTTTTATGAACTTTAATGTATCAAACCTGATACGCGCTGGATGGACGTTTGCATGGGTATCAACGCTTTACATACCTGTAACTGCTTTAATAAAAAGGGTGTGCAATGATAGATAAAGAAGTTGCACGTCTTTTTGATAGAAGAAGCGCTTTGTTCTTAACCGCAGGCGCGGTTTTAACATCTGCACTTGTTTTACGTATGTTACAGATGCAACTTTTCAACTATCGTGAATATACAAAAAAAAGCGAAAACAACTCTTTCAGAATTCAAATAAATATGCCCGAACGCGGTAAAATATTATCTAATTCTGGTACGCCTATTTCCAGGGATACATCTATATACAGAATTTATATAATACCAGAAGAAACGGAAAATCTTGATGAATTAATCAGTATTGTTGCAAAAGAATTAAACCTGAATAATAAGCGCGTTAATAACATTTATAAAAAAATAAAAAAGCAATTAAAATTTCAACCTGTACTTGTTAGCGAAAACACAGATTGGAATAAACTGGCAAAATTACAGGCGCAAAATTTACCTGGGCTTCACGTACGAAGCGGTTTTTCAAGGCTTTATGAAATGGGGCCTGCGGGCGCACAAATATTTGGCTACGTAGGTGCACCAGAAAAACCAGTAGCAAATGCACCCTTTTTAACGACGGGTATCACCGGCCTTGAAAAAAGATATAACGATATGTTAGCGGGTACGCCCGGACAAACCGTTATGATTACAAACGCAGTAGGCAGAATAACCGGTGAAGATAAAACACAATTTAAACAACCAATAATCGGCAGCGATTTAAAAACGACTATAAACGACGACGCACAAAAGGCAATGTATGATTCTTTGATATCATATCGTTCTGGATGTGGCGTTGCTTTGGATATAGAAACCGGTGATATATTGGCAATGGTATCCGCCCCAAGCTTTGACCCAAATAAATTTGGTTCTGATGACGGCGAAGAATATATCGCATCACTGCGCGAAGATTATATGAAACCTTTTATGAATAAAAGTATAGAAGGATTGTATCCACCTGGCTCTACATTCAAAATAGTCGTTGCATTGGCGGCACTAGAATCCGGCGCGATAACACCAAATGAAAAAATATTCTGCCCAGGATATTGGGATTATGGCGACAGAAGATATCATTGCTGGGAAGAAGAAGGTCATGGATGGGTTGATTTGGCTGGTGCATTAAAACATTCTTGCGATATATATTTTTATCAAGTCGCGTTAAGAATAGGTATTGACTCTATTAAACAAATGGCCATTAAACTTGGGTTTACGCAAAAATATATGGATGGTATATTATCGCGTGAAATGCCGGGCGTTATACCAGACAGATATTGGAAAGAAAAACAAATCGGTTACAGGTGGGTTCACGGCGACACGATTATATCTGGAATAGGTCAGGGTTTTACTTTAACGAACTGTTTACAGTTAGCCGTTATGATGGCACGAACGGTATCAAATAAAGTCGTTATGCCCCGCCTTATTTTAACAGAAGAAAAGCCACAATTTGCGAATCTTGGTTTGAATTACAAAAATATCAAATCTGTATTAAACGGTTTGGAACAAGTAACCAAGACCGGTGGAACAGCCGCGGGAAGCGCTATCAATGTAAGCGGTGCAAAAATGGGCGGCAAAACCGGAACGTCACAAGTTCGTAGCATTTCCCGCGCAGAACGTCTTAGCGGCGTTTTGACTAACGAGCAATTAAAGTGGAATATGCGCAATCACGGTTTATTTGTCGGATACGCACCAACAAGCAAACCAAAGTACGCTGTTTGTGCAATAACAGAACATTCTGGTGGCAGCGGTCCAGCGGCACGAACAGTTGCGGCAACAATGCGCGCACTTTTAAAAAAGGATAAATAATGGCACGCCAAACGCGCGTTTCTAATGCTAATATGATGACATTTCCAGAAAAACTTAGCCGTTTTTCATGGGCTTTATTTATTCCTATGTGTTTAGTTCTGGCTATTTCTATCGTTGTTTTATATTCAGCCGGTGGGGGATCTTGGTATCCCTTTGCGATGTCGCAACTTATTAAAATTTTACTTGGGTTCGGCGTATTCTTTTTTGCAGCCTTTATTAATATAAAGACATGGATAAAATCCGCATACTGGATTTATATAATCGCCTTTATAATGATTGTACTTGTAACGTTCGTAGGGCATACTGGTATGGGCGCACAACGTTGGCTTAATCTAGGTTTCTTTCATATTCAACCATCAGAATTAATTAAAATTGCTCTTGTTTTAGCTTTGGCGCGTTACTTTGCTTGGATGAATTCCGTAGAATTATCACAAATTAAAAATTATACCGTACCGGCAACTATGTTGTTGGTGCCGTTTTTATTAATCGTTTTACAACCGGATTTAGGCACTGCTTTATCACTTGGTATGATTACTGTCGGCATGTTTTATATAGTTGGCGCGCAAAAAAAATGGTTCATCATCGCCATTATACTTGGGTTAATGGCTACACCTTTGGTTTGGTACGGCGGTTTGCACGACTATCAACGCGACAGAATTATAACTTTCGTAAACCCAGACCACGATGCACAAGGTGCAGGATATCAAATAAACCAAGCAAAAATTGCTTTTGGCAGCGGCGGTATGTTGGGCAAGGGATATATGTCAGGAACGCAATCGCAACAATCTTTCTTACCCGAAAAACAAACCGATTTTATATTTACCATGCTTGGTGAAGAATTTGGTTTCGTAGGCGCCTTTTCGTTACTTATGTTATATACAATCATAATAATCGTTCTGTTTTGGTGCGCAAAAACGTGCAGGAATAGGTTCGGTCAACTGGTATGTTTTGGTTTTATGTTGAACTTTTTCATTTATTATTTTATAAATATCTCTATGGTTTTGGGTTTGATGCCAACTGTTGGTGTGCCACTGCCTTTGATGTCTTTTGGTGGCAGCAGTCTTTTATCGCTGATGTTTGGTTTCGGGCTATGCCAAAATGCGCACATTCATAAAGATCAACAATTGTCTGCAAAAGGAAGTTAAAAAATGAATTTACTTATCGTGGAATCACCTTCAAAAGCAAAAACAATTGAAAAATACCTTGGCAGTGGCTGGCGTGTTATTGCTTCTGTTGGACATGTTCGCGATCTTGTTCCGGAAAACGGCAGCGTTGACCCAGATAAAGATTTTGCTATGCGCTGGCAGATAATGCCCGGGAAAGAAAAGCAAATAAAACTTATTACAGATGAAATAAAAAAGGCAGATGCTGTTTATTTGGCTTCTGACCCGGATAGAGAAGGAGAAGCCATTGCATGGCACATTCTTGATATTTTAAAATCAAAAAAGGTTTTAGACGGTAAAAAAGTTTACCGTGTTGCTTTCCATGAAATTACGAAAAAAGCCGTACAAGAAGCAATTGCACATCCGCGCGAAATAGATAACGATTTAGTTGATGCGTATCTTGTTCGTCGCGCATTAGATTATTTGATTGGTTTTAGCATATCACCGTTGCTATGGCGCAGAAATCTTGGTAAATCTGCCGGGCGCGTACAATCAGTCGCTGTTAAATTGGTCGTTGATAGAGAACGCGAAATAGAAGCGTTCAAACCTGTTGAATACTGGTCTATATCTGCCGAATGCGATAAAAACGATTTTGTCTTTTCCGCCAATCTTTCTCAATTTGATTCAAAAAAAATTGAAAAGATGACAATAGAAAATAAAGCGCAGGTAGACGATATTTTATCTGGAATAGGCAGCCCCATAATAAATGCAAAAGTTATTTCTTTGGATAAAAAGAAGACTTCTCGGCGGGCGGCGGCGCCATTCACGACAAGTACGCTGCAACAAGAAGCCGCAAGAAAACTTTATTTTTCTTCAAAACGCACGATGGCAACAGCGCAAAAATTATACGAACAAGGTATGATTACTTACATGCGTACTGATGCGACTAACTTGTCGGCAGAAGCGGTAAACGATATTCGTAACTATATTCAAAATGCGTATGGCGAAAAATTTGTTCCCAAGTCACCAAACGTATATGTGACTAAATCCAAAAACGCACAGGAAGCACACGAAGCAATTAGACCAACTCACTTTGATACAAACGAACACAAACTGTCCGGTGATGAAGCAAAATTATATGACTTAATCTGGAAAAGAACAATTGCCTGTCAAATGACGAACGCTGAATTTGATAGTGTATCCGCAGATATGGAAACGGAAAATAAACGTGCCGTTTTTCACGCTGTTGGTACAACCAGAACTTTTGATGGCTTTATGCGTGTATACACCGAAGATAAAGATGATGCAGAAGAAAATAATGAATCTAAATTACCGCCGTTGTCTGTCGGTGACGATATCCTTATAACAAGACTGGAGCCCGAGCAACACTTTACGCAACCACCGGCAAGATATACAGAAGCATCACTGGTAAAAAAACTGGAAGAACTTGGAATAGGGCGCCCGTCTACTTATGCGACTATTATGTCAACTATCGTAGACAGAAAATATGTCCAGCAAGATAAACAACGTAGATTTCATCCTACATCAGGTGGTTGGGTTATCGCTTCTTATCTGTCTAAATATTTTAAAGACCTGGTTGATGTAAACTTTACCGCAAAAACAGAAGACACATTGGACGACGTGTCAAACGGAAAACAAAACAAATTAGATGCTTTGCGGGATTTCTGGTCTCCGACAGAAAATATGATTAACGGTGCAAAAGACGTTAAAACCGCGGAAATTATTGATGCGATAAATGAACTGATGCACGAACATTTACTATATATTGGTAACAATAAATGTCCAAAATGCGGTGGGGATTTAGGAATTAAATTATCAAAGTTCGGGCCTTTTATAGGATGCGTAAATTATCCGAAATGTAATTATACGAAAAAACTAGATATTACAGACGCAGAAGCAGACGTAAAATCAGATGACACGAAAACCGAAAAACAAAAATCTAATTCAATAGAATTAGGTGATGGTATTTCTTTCCGTATTGGGCGTTTTGGACCTTATGTTACAGACGGTACAAAAAATGTCGCCGCAAAAAAATATACGTCTGAAACAATTACTTTGGATATAGCGAAAGAACTATTAAAAAACGAATCAAAAAAGTCTGAACCTGTTGAAATTGGTAAAAACCCTGAAACAGATAAAATGATTTATTATTACCCAACAGGACGATATGGTGCATATATATCTTCTAATAAAGTAAATGTATCCGTGAAATCACAACCAGATTTAGAAACAGCAATCGAACTGATAAATAACAAAAAACCGTCAACTAAATTTAAAAAGACCGTAAAAAAATAATGGCAGGATATGACCGTAATTTTACAGACGAACTTAGAACCCGTTTATCTATCGTTGATGTAGTAGGGCGCCGCGTTCCGCTTGTTAAGAAAGGTCAAAATTATTGGGGGTGCTGTCCTTTTCATAATGAAAAAACACCCAGTTTTTCTGTAAACGAAGAAAAAGGATTTTATCATTGTTTCGGATGCGGTGAACACGGTGACATAATTTCTTTTACCATGAAATCTAATAATATGGACTTCGTGGATGCTTTAAAAGAATTAGCAAATCAGGCAGGTATAAAAATGCCTGAATATAAACCGAAATCGGCAGAACAAGTTGCCAGGGAAGAAAACTATTTTCAAATAACAGAACAAGCAACACAAATTTATCAAAAAAAATTATTTGAAAGTGACGGTCAAAGTGCATTGGAATATATTCGCGGACGCGGTTTTTCTGATGAAATGATAAAAAAATATCGTATAGGATATGCGCCTAAAAATAATTTCATCGCCAATAAATTTGTAAACATAAAACAAGAAACATTATTATCTACTGGTTTATGTAGGCGCGGTGATTATGGCATATATGACTTTTTCCGTGATAAATTAATGTTTCCTATATTCAACGTACACGGACAAGTTGTTGCGTTTTCAGGGCGTAGTATGGACGGTTCTGAACCAAAATATATAAACACATCAGATACCGAAATGTTTCATAAAAGAAAAACTATTTTTGGATTAAATTTTGCGCGCGACGCAATTCATCGGTCAAATAGAAGTATCGTTGTAGAAGGGCAAATTGATGCAATTCAAATGCAATCAAATGGTTTTCCTGAAACCGTTGCCCCGCTTGGTACTGCACTGACAGAAGATCACATTGCTATTTTATGTAAATCAAATAGAAATATTATATTCTGCTTTGACGGTGATAATGCAGGACAAAAAGCAGCGGGTAGAGCATGTGATATAGTAATGCCGTTTTTACGCGATAATTCTGATGTACGATTTGCTTTTGTTACTGGCGGTAAAGATCCAGATGAAATTCTAAAAAAATCTGGCGCCGATGCCATGCGTAAAATAATAGACAATGCAACACCACTTGTTGACTTTTTATGGAAACTTACTAACGAATCTTTTTTAGTCTCTACGCCAGGCGGACGTGCACAGGCAGAAAAATTCTTGAAGCAAAAAACCGATAAAATAACCGACGTTTCTTTGCGCGCTGAATATGAACAAGAATATAATTCCAGAAAATTCAATTCTTGGCACAAATGGAAAAAATCAGATTCAAAACAAACAAATATAGAATTACCACAAATAGACACTATCACTAAAAATACTTTAATATTCATTATAAATAAATATCCAGAACTGGCGGAAAGGTATGCAGAATTTTTAGCAACATTGAATGTCGGTTTTGACGGTGATGCATCAGATATGAATTTAGATGAAAAATCGGCCGAAAAATATATCGTTTCATTAAAAATACAAAAATATCTCGAATCGCTGAATATAAAAAAGAAAGAGTTATTTTCTGCATTTATTTCCGGCGATGAAAAAGCAGGCGATGAAATAAAAAATATTGATGCAGAAATTCAAAAATATACCGATAAACTGGACACAATTACAATGTTATAAAACCCGGCTTTTTTAAACATTTTTATCAAAAAAGCCGGTATTTTTATTCATTATTTTTTTAACTTTTCATACATTGATATCATAAATTTAACCTTGAAATAATCTGCAAAGGGCGTTTTTTGCGCATAATACCAAAATAACTCAAAATGTAACATCGGACGATTGTTTATTAAGTATTCAGACCACGGCTTTAATATATTAAATTGTCTTATCACCATTTGATTTTGCATTTCTGAAAACCTGTCTTTTTGAACAGATTCAAACCATTCCACATCAAAAGTAGTAGGTACCAATGCGGTATCAATCGCTTTATAATTATCAGCAAATAACATATTCATTGCATATTGATCTGGGGCCCCAGCAATTTCTTCGCCATATTTAATACCTATTTGTTTTAACTTTTCTGTATATTTTTCCGAACGCCATTTTTTTAAATCAAATATGATTGTACTGACAGAAAAAGATAAATTCTTTTGCGAGAAATGAAGTACATCTCTGTAATATTTTAATTTATCAGTCATATAATCCGCGCCCATAAATATTTCCGGAACAACCGCCAGCGGAAAACCTTCTAAATCAATATCCCATATTCTTTGTATGTCGCCTGTAAAAATAATGTCACTATCTAGATAAATTATTTTATCAATGTTTTTTATCAAATTTGGGGCAAGATACCGAGACCATGTATCAAGCCCACCAGTCCAACTTGCACAACCAGAAAACTCTTTGTTTATATCAATAAAATACCATTTAGGTTTACTAAGGTGCTTATATTTTACACATATATCTTCTATTATTTTTCTATCAAGATTCGTTATGCCGTTATCTATAATATGCAGTGTTACTTTACTGTTCGTATTTTCGGCCATACTTATAATCGCAACAGATAACCAACTGGTTATATTTTTTGACGCTGAAAATAGAACATGTATCATTTTTATACCCTTTAATTATTAAATAAGAAATGACAAATATCACCTTCTTGCATAATGTATTCTTTGCCGACAAGACGCATTTTACCGGCTTCTTTTACCGCAACTTCCCCACCAAGCGCAATAAAATCTGACGGAGATATTATCTCTGCACGAATGAAACCCTTTTCAAAATCGGTATGTATTTTACCCGCCGCCTGCGGAGCTGTCATGCCTTTCGTTATCGTCCAAGCATGTGCTTCCTTTGGACCAACCGTATAAAAAGTTTGTAACCCCAAAGTATCGTATCCAGTTCTTATAACTTTATCCAAACCGGATTCTGTTAATCCTAAATCATCAAGAAACATTTTTCTTTCTGCGGGATCAACTATTTGTGAAATCTCCATTTCTATTTTTGATGAAATTACAAGAACAGGCGCAATTTTACCAAATTTGTCGCGAACCATATCTGAATACTTATTACCATTTGCCGCCGCCGATTCCTCTACGTTACATACATATATAACCGGTTTTGCCGTTAATAAATTAAACGGCGCAGTATCTACTTCTTGCATTCTGGCAGGAGTACCTGTTGCAAGCCCATCGCGAATTACCTTTGCATCCGCAAGTAATTTGATAGCAACTTTATCCAAACCATGCGCTTTTTTTTCAAGGTTCTTTATCTGCTTATCAAGGCTTTCTAAATCAGCCAACATTAATTCAGTTTCAATCGTGTCAATATCAGAAAGTGGGTCTATGCGACCGTTTACATGGACAATATCATCGTTTTCAAAACATCTAACAACGTGAATTATTGCATCCGTAGATAAAATGTTGCCTAAAAATTTATTACCAAGCCCTTCGCCACTTGATGCCCCTTTAACCAAACCCGCAATATCAACAATTTCCAGTTGCGTCGGTATAATTTTTTGTGAATTTGCAACTTCTGCTAACTTATGCAAGGTTATATCCGGTACAACGACGCGACCTGTATTCGGCTCAATAGTACAAAAAGGATAATTTTGCGCATCTGCCGCGGCACTTTGTGTTAACGCATTAAATAATGTAGATTTACCAACGTTTGGTAATCCGACAATTCCGCAATTGAATCCCATTTATATTTCCTTTATAATATATAGCAATATGTCATACATGTGGGAAAAATTCAATATAAAAACCTTTCCAGCGGAAACTATTGTTTTCCAAGATGGATGCTTTTGTCCGGAATTATCAACCATAAAAAGCACAAATATAGAAAAAAAATATAAATTACCAATACATATTATATACGTCGGCGAAATCGAAAATCAAAATGACCTTGATATAAACATATCTGCCGAAAATCAAAAGGTGTTTCTGAGTCTAAGAATAAAAAATAAAAAACCGGCTTTTTTAAATATTTTTATCAAAAACACCGGCAAATTTTCTGAATTACGTGGCCAAATAATGCTAGAAAATAATAGCAATATGGATTTTAACTGTACAGCAAACCATACGCAATCAGACACAACAGTTTTCTTAAATACGAAATTATTAGCAAATGAACACTCTATTTCAAAAATGTCGGGAACCGCAATTATTGATAAAAATTGTATAAATACAAAATCAAATATAACGTTTTCTGCATTAGCAGACAAAACAGCAAAAATGCAGTTTACACCGGCACAAAAGATATCTGCTATTCCAGATACAGCAGACCATAGCGCTTCTATTTTTCAACCGACAAATATACAAATACAATACTTGCGTGAATCAGGATTATCACAACAAGAAGCAATTAATGTAATGAAAGAATCTTTTTTAAACGATTTTTCTTTATTTTAAAAAAAAGTCCGATTTTATCGGACCTTAAAAATAACCTGTACAAAGCCAGATGATATTTATTTTCTTTTAAAACCCTGTTTTGCCTTTAATTTAGGATTACTTGGGTCAATTAAAATAACTTGTTTACCACGACGAATTTGTTTTATATTACCGCGTTTTTTCCAAGCCTTTAATGAACTTAAAAATTTCATATCTAAATCCTTTTTGCTTGGTCATTATAAACGCTTTTTCTAAAAAATCAAATATTTATTAATATTTTTGTTGTTTTTGTTATGCCTGTTAAATATGTTGAAAACGGTTTTTATTTATTTATTAACAAGTTTTTAACAATTTTTTCCCGGTTTTCTAGGATTTTTTAAAAAAGTGTTAAAAAAATAGAAAAATAATTAACAGTTAAAAAATATATACTTTTTAAACATTTTTAACAAAAAAATATGTTTGTTTTTTATGCTTGTTGAAAACTGTTGAAATTGTTATAATTTGAACAGCGAGAGAGGATTTATCTCAAAATGAAGCAACAAGTATTAAAAGCATTAGCAAATCCAGCGCGTATTTTTTACGTGCCTTATTCCGTTGCCGTTTTAAATTTTGCTGTTCAATTCATTATATTCATAATTGTTTTTGTAATAGGTTTAATCATAAATGGGGCAAGCTCTAACATAAATCCGCTATTCTTTTTAATATCTGTATGTATTGTTCATATAATTCTTGCGGGGTTTTCAAAAAAAGAACCGCAATTGGGACAAATCATTTCTGCAAAAATGTATTTATTAAAAAAAAGAATACCAAGGAGATTAGCAGCATAAAATGACAAGTTTTTTTAATTATTTTGCAGGTGCTGGATTTCCTATCACTACCATAATATTAGTTATGGCGGTGGTGTTTTTATTTATCATTTTGATGTTATATATACCTGCCATAACTCGCCGAATATTCCCTAAGTTTGGTTATGCGAATTATTCTCAATATTTGCCTTTTGGTACAGTTTATAACGATGATTCTTTGACTTTGACAGATGGCAGTATTTTACGTGTCTATAAAATTGCAGGCGTTCAGACAAGTATGCAAGACGACGCAACAAAAGAAAAATTTTTGGATTTGAGGGCTCAATTATTTAACCAAATTCGTGATAAAAATGTCATATTACGTTTTTATATGATGCGTGACGCAATAGATGAAAATACAAATTACGAATTTGACCAACCTGTTTTACAAAAAATTTACGATAAATGGCAAGAACAAGGTCTGCGTATATTTAATAATAATTATTATGTTGTTTTATCTGTGTCTGGTAATAATGCAAGAGATAAACTAAATCAATATTGTAATTATATTGAATCTATATTGGCCGCATACAGACCGGTACTTTTACGTAACAATTTACATGATAATATGGCAAAGTTTTTTGGTCGCATTTTATCGCCAATTACAAAACCAGAACCAATTGCGTGTGATCAAAATATTGCAAACGTAACAACTGTTGATGATGTAGAATTTTTAAAAGATGGTGTTGTTAGGTATATAAGCGGTGGAAAGCAATCTTTTGCATCGATGATTTCATTTAAAATGTCGCCTGATTATCTGGACGAAGATTTTTTCAATACAGTTTCTACCATTCAAACAGAAATGATATGTATGAATGCTTTTAAAATTATGGGCAGCGCGGACGTAGAAATGGCTATACGTCAAAGAATATCAACGGCAGATAAAAATAATGATGTAGCAGAAGAACAAATATCCGCGGCACAAACAGCAATGGATGAAAATATTTCTGGTAATCAAAGTCTTGTTAATTATTACCCATTGTTTATAGTCTTCGGTGCAACACAAGAAGAATTACAAAAGTATGTTGATGAATTTAAGAAAATTTCTGCCTCATTCGGTATTTCACCGATTGTAGAAACGTTCGCATCTACAGTTTCATGGTTTGCACAATTGCCTGGTTTTGACGTTTTTCCACGCAGTTTTAAAATGTTATCCAGAACCGCGGCAATCAGTATACCTATGTCCAGTCAACCAACCGGCGTTACAAACAGTGACTGGGGGCAAGGGCCGCTTGTAATATTCCCAACCGCACAGGGAACGCCGTATCAATTCCAGTTTCATGTTTCTGATAAACCCGCAGCTGTGGGACATACGTTAACAATCGGTCCAACAGGTGGCGGTAAAACTACATTATTCTCGTTCTTGATTGCACAATCTTTACGTCACAAAAAATTAAAGGCATTCTTCTTTGATAGAAACAAAGGGGCAGAAATATTTACTTTATCCGTTGGCGGTAAATATATAACCATGCAAGGTAAAGAAAAAGAAAAGTCTGTCATAGATTTTCAAACGCATTTAAATCCGCTTAAAATGCCCGATAATGCAGTAAACCGCGCTTTCTTACGTCGTTGGTTGGCTATGATTTCAGGTCAAACTGATGCAAATTCAGCAGATGAAATTGCTCGTGCGGTTTCTGTTAATTTTGATTATCTTGATAACAAAGATAGGTTGTTGAAAAATCTTTGGGAAAGTTGTTTCTCTTCGTCTGGTAATATGCGTTCGGCACTTAAAAAGTGGGTTGATCCTTTACAATACGGCGATATTTTCAATGAAGAAAACGATACGTTGGATTTGCAATCAAGGTTAACTACTTTTGATTTTACTGAAATTTTACAAGATGAAGTTTTAGCGCCAGCAGTAATTTCTTATATTTTACATAGAATTAATAATATAACTGTTTCAGGTGGAAATCCGTCACTGATTATGATTGATGAAACAGCACCTATGCTGGAAAACAAAATGTTCCGTGATAACTTTATAGTAGGTTTGCAAGAAGGCCGTAAAAATCGTCAGGCTTATATGGTGGCTTTCCAACGTGCAAATGTGCTTGATAAACTTGGTATCGGTGACGTCGTTCGCGGACAGGCGCAAACAGTGTTGTTCTTTAGAAATCCTGGGGCTGATTTAAATGATTATGCGCATTGGAATTTAAATCCTTTGGAAATGGCGTTTATTCAAGGTAAGGCATATCCAAACTTAAAACGTGCGGTATTATTATCAAGACCGGTAAACGGTGAATCTGTCATTTTAAATACAGAACTTGGTGGTTTAGGTAATATGTTAAGACTATTTGAATCTGGGCGTTCGTCTGTTTTATTGGCAGAAGAACTTTATAAACAATACGGTAATAATTTCGTTTCTGAATATTTAAAAAAGCAAGGGGCCGGTATTTTATAAAAACATGAATTTTAAATATTTAATAAGTTTATTTTGTGTCTTTTTTTCTACGCCTTTATTGGCAGATGATTGTTTGCCCTATAAATTGACGCCACGTGTAAATCTTGAAATACCCGCATGGTCAAAAGAAGTCGTTCAACCACTGAAAGAAATGGACTTGTTGCACGGTAATGTGATAGCGACCATGGTTGATAATTATGATATAATCGCAGATATTACGAATATAGAAGATGGCTTTTGTGTGGCTTTGAAAGAGGTTTCTGCAAACGTTGGATATAGCGATTTTCTGGTTCAAATAGACATAAGACACGTTCCAAATACGTGTTCTTATAATGCGATTTTATTGCACGAGGACGAACATATACGTACATATTTATCTGTAATGGATGATTATAAGAAAGAATTGCAAGACTCTATTTATAGCGCTGCAGATTCTATTATGCCGATATTTGTTAGAAATCAATCTGATATAGATGCTGCGATAAACGAATTAAATGATGAATTACAGGCGCATCCGGACTTGATTTTGATAAAGCAGAAAATTAAAGCTGCCGAAGAAATAAGAAATAAAAAAGTAGACCAAATGGACACAGGTCAGAATCTTAAGAAATGTTTTGAATAATTTTATTCTTTACTATTTATCTCGTAATAATATTCAAGTAGTTCAATTCGGCGCCTTCATAAATGACATTAGTACCAAACGATAAAGATAAATTTACTGCTTTCATATGAAAATATATTATATAATAATATTGTGAATAAAAAGGGAAATAATGAAAAAGTTTTTATTTATATTTTTTGGGTTGCTTTTATCTGCTTGTGGCAGCGAAGAATTAAGCATAGAAGGTAAATGGGTGGAACCTGTACCAAATATGCCTGAAATAAAGCAAGGTTTTGATTTAGCGCAGGGCGGTAAAGCAAAATCAATAGGTATGGCGACATTGCAATATGAAACGTGGAAAGAAGAAGACGGCAGACTGATATTAACAGGTAAAAGTATAGGAAATCATCAGACGATAGAATTTACAGAAGAATATGAAATAGTAAGCATAGACGATAATAAACTTATGCTGAAAAGAGGAGACTATGTTCGTGAATTTGTAAAATGTACGGATTGCGAGTAAGTTATAATTATGAAAGATATTTCTATAATTGATTTAAATAATTTACACAAAGAAATATGTGATTGTAAGAAATGTCTTCATCGCGATTTGTGTTTGCCTACTTATACTTATATTGGTAAAGATAACAGGATTTTAATTCTAGGTGAATCACCCGCTAAAAATGGTTGGCGGGTTAGCGGCAGGGCTTGGTATGAACCATCAGGAAAAATTACAGCGACGGGAAAAATTTTAAAAAAGTTGTTATCTGAAATAGGCTTGGTACTGGAAGATTTATCTTTTACAGAGGCGGTAAAATGTACGCCTAAATCGCCAAAATTTTTAAAAGAATGCGGTAAAAATTGTTATCCTTTTTTAAAAAGACAAATGGAAATTTTAAGACCGGAAATAATTGTTCCGCTTGGGGTACGGGCAACAGAATTAGTGTTGCCGAAATTTAACAAATTTTCAGATGTTGTTGGTAATGTTCATAAAACAGAATTTGGGATTGTTATACCGATATATCATCCGTCACCGATATCGCCCGTCGGTTATAAATCAAATGTACCAATTATGCAGATAATAAAAGACATTTTAAAATAGTTTATAACCATGTTTTCTAGTTAAATTTGTATGTTTAAATTACATTTTTAGTCTTTAATATCTGGTAACAAATTAAAGAAAACACCCCGAAAGGGGTGTTTTTAACGTTCTATATCATTTAGGTTATTTATCGTTCTCTGCTTTTGTTTTTTTATCTTTACCTTGTTTGCTCCTTTTGAAAAATCTGACTTTTTAGAATAATCAGGATCATAATATTCTATATCTGATTCATCTATTGTCAGTTCTAGAATTAAAGACTTTAACTGTTCTTCTTTGGTTTTTAATGATTTTAAATCTTGTTTATTTACGTTACCAATATGGGAATTAATACGATCTAGACGTTTTTGCACAGAGTTTAATTCTTCGGTTACTTTGTTCAATTTATCTCTACGAATTGCATCCTGTTTTGCTATTTCTAGTTCTTCATCCGTTGGTCTGCCAAGCAAGTTTAGCAATGTATCTAATTTTTGCTGTAACATTTTTTGCTTGCGCCACATATCGTCCGCTACTTTTTTCCCTTTATTTTGTTTGCGTTTCTCTTGTATTTCTTCTATTTGTTTCGGTATCAGATTCAAGTTATTTGCTTGGGCACGCGTAATACGTAAAATACGTTTCTTTTTATGCCCGGGTAAAAAATTGTCGTCGTCAATATATGCAGATGATATTTTTATCGGATTTTGTTTAGGTTCGTCCTCTTTTTTTATTTTTATTATTTTGTCCAACAAAGCACCTGCACGTTCTTTAAACTTTTTTGTCTTTTCTTTGACTTTGTTATACATACCAAACATACCCATCGTCCAAGGTGTGTTTACCGGTTTATAAGTATTTATATCTATTGTCTCTTGATTTAAAATTGTCGTTGTTTTAGTCGTAAGCGGACTTTCACCGTTAGCATATACGTTGTGAACAGGTGTACCACTCGCATCAACAGTATTTTGCGATAATACACCGTCATAATGTGGTGTATCACCAACAGATACAGAACCAACTTCATTAATAGCCGATACATGTGGATCTATTTTTATTGCGGCTTGGATACCGTTTGGATTAATAGAGCCGTCCGACATAAACAGATTTTTCAAATTAGACACATCGTCCATTGAAAAACCGTTATCCATAGCCCACTGACGTGTTAAAACGGTATGTTGACCGCCTGTATATTCAACGCCACCACCGTCAACGTGCAAGGCCATATTATTTGGAACTTGTGCACCAGCGTCGGCGTTTAATACTATGGCACGATACGGGTCTATGTTAGTCCCGTTTAATGCATTGTATTGGTTTATCATTTCTACACGTTGTTGCAACAGGTCTGGATTATCCTGATACCACATTTCAGCAATATGTTTTGCATTTTCTAGTGTTTGTGGGGTATAAAGTGTTTCTGTTTTTGTCTCTGTTGTAGTTGTGGTTTCTTGTGTTATATCTTTATTTTGAAAAATCGTGTTTTCGGGGTTATTTTGATTAAACGCGTTTATTCCTGTGTTTGCAACATTGTGTCCTGTGATGCCTCCAATGGCGACGGCTGCCGCGTTTGCAATTGCCCAAGTCAACGATTCTATAGTTGAAAACTTTGATGCTTTTGCGTCTTTATACATTTGTATCGCATTGGATGTACCTCCCAAAGCCAGGGCACCAAAACCAAGCGCTGTGGCTGCCTGAGCCATACCAGCTGCACCAAATATCATTGCTATAGATGCAATTGCTGTTGTACCCAAAGCTGTCAACATTCTTTTATCTTTCAGTAATTCGGATAAATCTGCCGACTTTCCTGCTTCTTGTTGTTTTTTTCTCCATTTATATATTTGCAAAGCACCCATCGCAATACCTGTGACAACACCTATTGTCGTAATGGCGATGGCAACGTTAATTCCAGCAGTTGCAGCCGCAGCAGTTGCAACCACTGTTATGGCTGCACTAAATAAAAATGCATTACCAAAACCCTTTAGAATTTTAAGAAAGAAATCAATTCGTTTTTTTCGTAATGATTCTCTATTGCCGTCCTCGCCACGATCTTTTGCTCGTTTATCTATATCACGTATAGGGTTAAATATTTTTTTAGCAAAATTTGATATTTTATTTGTTGACTTACCATATTTACCTTTTATACGGTTAACAAAACCCGAAATTTGGTTTACTTGATTATCAATAGCAGATTGGTATCCGTTTTCTGTTATGCTGCCGCCGTTCTCAGATAAATTTTTTTTGAATTGTTCTAAAAACTCGGGGCGCTTAAATTGTTTTGGATCTTCTGTTGCACCTTGCATGACCTTGTCCACAGTATCAATCTCAAACAATTTTAACATTAGTTGTTCGTCCAGTTCTTTTTGATAGTCTTTTTCGTTCTTAGAACCGTCATATGTAGAACAATCATGCATGATTATGTCTTGTTTAGCCAAATCTATTACACGTTGTAAACGACCTTGTTTATCTAAACTGAATCCTTTTTTGAAATCTTCTTGTGCGTTTCCATTTTTGTCTATGAATTGCGGAATGACGTTGTCTTCTTTATCAAGGAATTTATATTTGGCCGCTTCTTTTAACGTTTCATCAGAAACTGGTATGTCATTTAGTAAGGCAGATAATTTGTCCCAATTTTTTGCAAGTTTTGTAGGTCTTATAGTATCAGATATTCCCCATTTATCATCGTATTTACTGATAAGTTCTTCTAATTCAGTCAAGTTTTCGCGAATTTGTTCTCTTTGCCTTCTTGATATAACATCTGATATTCTAATTTTGAACATTTTTTTATAGCCGTCATAAACATCCGCGATATTAGACGGATCGGCATAATAAAAACCAATGTTTGTATTAAAATTTTCAGATAAATTATCTATACGTGCGGTAACTATCTGAAGGTTATTTTCTATTTCTTTATTATCCGGTGACTTTTTTAGTTGTTTTTTTAATTCTGTATATGCATAGGCCAATGTTGTTGGCGGTACCATAGCAAATAAATCTTCATTATTCACAATTTTGTTTACAAAAAGCAGCGAGAATTTTTTTTGTTGCTCTTTATTTAACATGGGGACAGTCTGTAAAACAGAAATGGTTTGTTCGGGACTAGATGCATTATACTGTTCTTGGGTTATAAGTCCCATTTCTAAGAAGACTTCAACTGCTAAACGGTCTAACATATATTGATTTTCGTCAGAATAATTAGATCTTACACGAGAATTTTCATGTAAATTATTTGCTGTAATCATTTGGTATCCCCTTTTTATATTATTTAATGATTATATCATAATTTAGTGGCAAAAAAATTTTTTTGTATTAAAAATATATTTACATTTGTGTTTACGCTTGGTGTCAAAATCGTAGTTGTTTTGTTTGTGCTTTGTTTTTTTGTGGATTTGAAAAAAATGACCGAGTAAAAAACACCCCTTTGCAGGGGCGTTTTTCATTTAACTGGTTGCGGGGAATGGATTTGCTTTGCCACCTTGAAACTTTTGCTATTGCAAACCGGCGTCCTGGCGTCCGCCTAGTTTCTGCGGTTGAACCACTTTCATCAGCGGTTCAAATCCAGCAACACACTAAAATAAAAAACACCCCTTTGCAGGGGCGTTTTTCATTTAACTGGTTGCGGGGAATGGATT
>CASETE010000010.1 GCA_949290785.1 uncultured Pseudomonadota bacterium | reverse complement strand
CCAGGTATGTATGTTGATGAAGCGTCTAATCAATGCATGAACTGTCCAACAGGATATGACGATAATCCAAACCGTGGTGCACAAAACATAAATGAATGTCAGATGTGGTGTGACGGTGGATATTACGTTCCGATTGACGGTTACGAAAGATGCACAGCGGTTGGCAACGGCTTTTGGCGCGAAGGTCACTTTGCGAACTATAAGTTACATGATATGAAATACCCGTGTCGTGCAGATTTAACGAACGCCGGTTATGGTGCAGGTGCGGACGAGGCAAGCGATTGCGGTCATGAATTAAACATAGGTGGTCAAAAGATATATATGCGTCAAGACAAACGTACGGAGCACGCGTTACATATCAAGACGCCAGCTGGCGAGATATTTTACAGTCATGCAAGTCCCGAAGAGATAGGTCACGTACGTACGTTATTAAACGGTCAGATATTATCATTGTATGATGACATAACGGCCGCGAAGGAAGGCAAACCGGTACCTGAACCCGTCACCCAATCAGAATAAAACACAATCCCCGAACAACACGGGGATTTTTTTTAACAAAAAAACACCGCACACGCGGTGTGGCGTTTACATGTATATTTTATTTATCACTTTATCTGTTAGTTGTTGTTCATACACATGTTTTATCTTGTATAATTTTTGTTTAACTTGTTTATATTTTTTATCGTTATGATTAATGGTTAATAAAGAATGTTGACCAAAAGTCAAATAACGGTTTGCGGTCTGATAAAATTGTTTAGAATACTTGGCTTTTTGTGGAAAATATATTGATACCCCTTTATATCTGTCCGTATCAAAATTGTATCCATGTTTATACAAAGTTTTATTAACCATGTCGCGCACAAAACCTTGGTTTTGAACCTGTTTGATGTGTGAATATAAATAATCTATGATTCTGTGCTCATATTGTTCTATGCCGCATAACATGGCATCAAGCACGTTTTGTTCGCACGGGATTTTATTATCAAAGTATTCCGCGCTGAAAGCAGACACTTCATTAATTGCGTTTAGGACAACAAACTCGTATACATTATTTGCAATATTTGTGATGTCACCGACAAATAAATTAAACCAATGTTTTGTTTCGTGCAAGACGGTCGCTTTTTCTTTCATCTTAATTTTCTGGATGTTTTTATAAAGTATATCTGTATCACTAAGATGAAACGATTTTGATATTTGATATCTAAAAATGTGAATGCCTTGGTCTATGTCGCGGCAAAAGCCCAACGGCAAAACAGGCAAAGTGTTTCTATACATTTTTACATTATATTTATTAATATTAATAGTTATATAATTTATTTTTGGCTGTATCATGCCAAAGTCGTCAAATTGCAGTTCGTTATTTTCAAAACAATCATTTGCAGTTGTGGCGTTGTATATATTAGACATATTTGTATAACCTTGATAAACGAATGAAGCCTGATGTTATGATAGCACACAAATTGATTTTGTCAAAAACATAAAAAAGACCGCATAAATAATGCGGTCTTGTTGACGGGCAAGCCCTATTAAATCAGTTTTGCTTCTTTTAATAATTCTTGAAGGTATGTTCCTTTGACTTTTTTCAAACCTTGTTTTTCCAAAAGTTTCAATACCCAAGGCACATCTATGTCGCGCAGTTTTTTTCTGTCGTTCAGATAGTATATGCTTTCCAACAACATTCGTACATCAAAGCAAGAGCCAAATACTTCCGGCACACCGCGTTCAATGTTCAACAAGGTATATACGGCCTCCATTGCGGTTCTGACGGAATATTCTGTTGTAAAAACGGTGTCGCGTTCTGTTTCGGCATAGTTGCCAATAAATGCCAAGTTCACCGAGCCCTTTGGTACGACCCGCGGTCTATCTCCCAGTGCTCTTGGCATAAAGTACGTTGTTATATAAGGCATACGGCTGGGGACGGTGTTCGCGCCGTTGTGTGCGATGTCTTGGATTTCGCGTTCTGGGACGCCGATGTGATACAACCATTCTGCGCAAAGTTCTGCCCCCGTGCAGTCTGATATTTTCTTTTTCACATAGTTACCAATTGTGTCGGACAATAGTCCATATGTCCAGACTATTATTTCATTAGGCTTTTGACTGCGGAAATGCGGTTGGCGCGATATGCTGAAACCGTATAACCAATTAGAGTCTTTGATAGTAACAGGACCGCTGCTAACAATAGAGCCACTATGTGGGTCTTTTTTACATATCTTTTTTATATAGGGCACAACCCTGTCGTCTTTCAGCGTTATTGTCGCAGACATAACCCAATTAGCGTCGGGTATATTTTCACAGAATTTTTCTGGTCTGCCAAATTCTTTGTTCTGCTTTGCGATATTTTTCCACAGTTGCCAACTGCCGCCCAGTTCATGCTGAGAATCTGCCGGCGTATCGTTGTCACCATAAGTCGTACTTTCGGTAATAGAACCGTTTGTTACAAAAACTAAATCATCTGACCCAAGGCGTATTTCTTTTGATTTACCGGACTTTATCATTTCTATTTTTGTTGCAACCTTTTTATTCGCTTTGCAATCAACGATAACGTTCGTTATTCGGGTATCATAGTGAAACTTCACCCCGTTTTTCTCGGCCCAACGAACAAGCGGCGTAATCAAGGATTCATACTGATTATATTTAGTAAACTTCAAGGCCGACATATCTGCTAACTTTCCGACATGATGGATAAAGCGCAATATATATCGCCGCATTTCCATCGCGCTGGACCACTTTTCAAACGCGAACATAGTCGCCCAATATAACCAGAAATTAGATTCAAAGAATTCTTCTGTAAAGACTTGGTCTATTTGTACGTCTTGCAACTTTTCTTCTGGGGTCAAGGCCAAGTCAATCAGTTCACGAATTGCGGTTGGTGTCAACGTTAACTTACCGTCGTCTTTCATGCGCTTGCCACGTTTTTCAATTGCCCGGCAGTGCGAGAAACTCGGGTCATCTTTATTCAGCCAATAAAACTCGTCCAACACGGAAACGTTTTCGTCTTCTAGCGACGGTATAGAACGAAACAAATCCCACAGAGTTTCAAAGTGGGCTTCCATCTCGCGGCCACCACGAATTATATATCCGCGTTGCGGGTTAAATATACCGTCCATGCTGCCGCCCGGTAAAGAAAGTTCTTCAAACACGTGAATTTTATTACCCTTCATTTTACCGTCACGAATTAAAAATACAGCGGTTGCCAAGCCCGCTAAGCCACCGCCAATTATATAAGCAGACTTTTTATCTACGCCCGCAGGTTTGCGCGGGTTTGCAAAAGCCTCGTAATTACCGTTACTGTGATACATAATCTCTCTCCTTTGTTTATGCACAATAACAGAATAGCAAATAATCTATTTGCGTTACATAGGATTCAAATCTGATATGAAATCAAAAAATTGACACGTGGAAAGTAATAATTATAATAAGAAATATGAAAAAATTATTTATGTTATTTTTATTAGCGGGAACGTTGGCCGTATCTGCATGCGGCGTAAAATCAGAACTGGATAAACCAGATCCTTCTTTCCCGCGCGACTACCCAGTATATTGATAAAATAGTAAAATTAGGATATTTTATGGTGCGGGTACAGAGACTCGAACTCTGATGGGTTGCCCCACTGGAACCTAAATCCAGCGCGTCTACCAATTTCGCCATACCCGCGTTACGAATATCTATATTATTATAAAAATTACTTGATTTCCAGTAAAATTTAACTTAAAATGCACCTCAGACAATAAAAGGTAAATAACATGGCATCAAAAAAAGGTAGCAAAGAAGTTATTAAACTGGAAAATAAAGAAACTGGTTACTTCTATACAACTACAAAAAACACAAAGTCAGAAAATACTGCTGGCAAATTAAAGTTTCGCAAGTATGACCCAAAATTGCGCAAGCATGTCGTTATGACAGAAGGTAAAATGCCGCACTAATTTTGTGTCTCAGAAATACTAAATCACACCGCGTGTGCGGTGTTTTTTTGTGGATTTAAAAATCCCCGTGTTGTTCGGGGATTGTGTTTTATTCTGATTGGGTGACGGGTTCAGGTACCGGTTTGCCCTCCTTCGCAGCCGTTATGTCGTCGTACAACGATAATATCTGACCGTTTAATAACGTACGGACGTGGCCTATCTCTTCGGGGCT
>CASETE010000009.1 GCA_949290785.1 uncultured Pseudomonadota bacterium | reverse complement strand
TATATGGTCAAAGGCAACTCTACAAGAAAAAAGAACCATTTTATCAATAGTTTTTACAGATAATTTATATTATTCAAAAGATAACAAGTTCCAAAATCCGCCAATTTCACCAATATTTCAAATATCAGATGAACTTAAACACTCAATCACAAACATAACCGAAATATATAATTTTTCAGACAAAGTCCCAGATCTTGAAAAAAATGACGAAATAAAAGATGAAAAAAATACAAAATCTGGGACTGGCTGTGACCCGCACAAATCAAATGATTTTATAACAAAAACGGGAATAAACAATCATCTGGTGCCCTAAGCAAGAATCGGACTTGCGACTCGTCCTTACCAAGGACGTGTTTTACCACTAGACTATTAGGGCATCTGTTCGCTAATTATACGGGCTATGCGCGAAAAATCAAGCATAAAAAACCCGCATAATGCGGGTTTTTTCAACAAGAAAAATATCTAACTATCGTTATTTATTATTAAAGTTCTGTACATACTCCTTAAATTTATCTTCGTATTCATCTGACCAACCCATTATATAATTATCCCCCATGCATATCAATGGCGTACCAATCATATCTCTTGGTAAATCAAACTTATCAACACACTGTAAAAATAATTGACGTCCCTGACCTTCTTTGACCTCAAAGATTTCCAAGTTTAAATTCGGCGTTATATTATTTATAAATTCTATCGCTTCGTGACAATGCGGACACGTAGAAGTATAAAAGAAATAAATTTTATCAGAATCAAGTTGCACCTCTTCTTGTTTTTCACAAGCCGTAAACGCAACCATACTGGCACAAATTAATAAAAATTTAGTTAATTTTTTCATCGTTCATATCCCTTTATTGCAGTTTTTATTCTATACAGCAATTTACAGCGTTTTTTACCCAACTTTTTAACCTAGTTAAACCGCCACTGTTTTGGCTAAGGATTTCTTGTTCTTCTATTATTTCGTTTTCTTTTTGAGTTTTTTTTTGATTACTTTCTGTCTTTATCCACTTTACGTCGTCTTTACCCATAATTCCCATATTCAACCCCCAGAAAATGCAATACAAACCATAAGACCTATCAAATAAGTCATATGCATCTTTTTTGTTTCCTGCGGCCAAAGCCTTTGTACCAACCTCAAACAATCGCATTGACGACGCTAATAAATGTTTAGAAATACACCAAACTTCGCCCTCATAAGAAGGTATTATTTTTTGCATCATCTGTTTACGTTGTTCGCGAACTTCGTTTATTAAATCATAAAACTCTGTTTTACCTGTTTTAGCGCCCGAAAACATTAAATGCTCTTCAATAGAAATTAAATTCATGATACCAATTGTTAAATCTTGGTCAGAAGACAAATCCTTAGGATTTATTTTTTTGGCATTATCCAATTTTTCAACGAACTCTTTAACACTTTTTATTTTTTCCATTTTTTTCTCCTTATTTAGAAACCGCACGCGGTCAACCACCAACTAACCAAAGCCAAGACGACAACTGGTAAAACAACCTTTTCAAAAGGAAAATGTGCATGTCCGCCATTTTTCTTTTTCATCCAGTCATAAATTTTTTCCGTCACGATAAATAAAACCATTCCGAGTAAAGTCCCAAATAAAACCGGGTCTATATACAACAAGCCACAAATCCAAATCGGCGAATAAGGCACCTGCCCCATATAAATAAAACCAATCATTGCGACAGATATGCCTATTAACAAAGCGTTACGTCCCCAAAATTTCCAACCTTTTTTATCAAAAAATTTAATGGCCCAGTACCCTAATAAAGTAAGCAACGCACCTGCCCACAATCCCACAACAGAATCGGGTACACCCAACCTGCGCGCTATCTCTAACGAAGCACCTATTGCAATCGTACATACAGGACATGCAGGATTCGCAAAAACACCTGTTGGCAAAACAAGCAACGACAAACCACAGATATATCGTAAAATTTTTTTCAATTTTTTCTCCTTTATATATATTTTGATATATATCAATATTTATATATATTATAATTAATACATATTATTAAGTCAAATTATTTATTTGATAAAGAACAAAAATATTGATAACCTAAGCATTATCAGGAATATCCAATGTCTAACAACGAAACAAATGAAATAAAAATAACCAAACAACTGCCCTCGGACGTAATGGACAAAGCCGTTCGCGGTCTGACATATATCGCACATCCTCTACGACTTAGGATCTTAGAATTTCTTGATGTAAATGGAATGTCGTCTGTATCTGCTATTTCACGCGCTGTTGATACAGAACAAATGATCGTTTCACAATCTTTACGTAAAATGCGCGACACAAATTTAGTCAAAACGCATCGTCGCGGAATATTTGTTTACTATGAGATTTGCGAAGAATATCCAGCAAGTATTTTTGTATGCCTGCGAAAATTATTCGGTCATATGACAGATCAACTAAAGTTTTTACGCGATGGATACAAAGAAATTCTGCCAACAGACTATACGACAATGGCAGCAAATAGAATAAAGCTCTTTGCAAATTTTGATAAAATGCGAATCTTAGAATATCTGACATATCGCGGTGAATCGTGTGTTTCAGAAATTGCCCGTGAAACAAAAATCCCACAAATAAAGGTATCACAATATTTGAAAAAGTTGCTGGATGATGACTTTGTAAAATCTCATAAAGAAGGAAGATTTGTTTATTATGAAATAACCGCCGGTGTACATAAAACCACAATCGGATGCATACACAAACGCTATGACCGCGTCGGGGATAAATTTTAACTTTTTTTATTTATTACTATATTGAAATTACAAATAATTATATTATACTACTAGTGTAGTAATATATTACCTTTAATATTTGAAGGAGAAAAGAATGTTACATATTTATTTTATAAAGCCGTATTTCCCAAAAAAAACCAACTCCATTATATATAATAATGTTAAATATAATATGGGTTGGTTTAATAATAGCAATAATAACGGCAACAATGATAATAATGATAATAAAAGCAATTCTAGTAATAACATTGATTGGGATTTATACGATCAATTAAACAACAACAAACAACAAGATTCTGAGGATCGTGGCGTTATAGAAGCACCTGCAAATGCAGAAACTATTATATATGAATCACCAGATGGTCAACTATACGAAATCTCCATTTCTGATTTAATAGAAGCCGATGATGATGACGAAATAAAATACACAGCCCCCAAAAATCAAGATTATTATAAATTAAAGTCATCATACAAAAAAACAAAAAAATATATCACTACCATAAAATCATACCGATATTTCACATTCTCTCATTAAACAAAAAGGAGAAAACATGCAAAAAAATGACGTCCTGACCCCTGAAATTATTGAATCAATTGATAACACTATTCGGTTGTTAAAAGAATTGAATCCAAAAAACGAACAAGATAAAAAACATATTGCCGGTCGCATTGCCGCACTGGAATGGATAAAAACCGGCAGTGGCGGTAAAATTATCGTAAATATACCCAAGAAACACGATTAAAATATTATATATAAAAACGCCCCACTTGGGGCGTTTAATTCTGGTAGCGGGAGAGGGACTTGAACCCCCGACACGTGGATTATGATGAATCTGCATTCAAAATCAAATAACGCAGATTCCCGGCGATTTTAACCCCTTCCACACTACGCCAAAAAATCCCGTGTAGCCGCTGTGTAAACCCACACATACAACTATACTCATAATAAATATAACGCAAACGAGTTATATCCGCAAGCATTTTTTTCTGTATACCTTTTGAGCTGGCTTTTTTTCCACACCAATTCGCGCAATAAAACCTGACACTTTTGCATCCCACCATATAACGCAGGATATTTTTTGACAATATAACCGCGCCATTTTTTTGTTCGCGATTTACAGTTTCAAATGTTGAACACAAACCAAAGGAACTGACATGAACAATAATTTGTTAACAACACAACAGCTGGCCGAATACCTGGGGGTGGCTGTTTCCACATTGATTCAATACAGACGCGATGGCAATGGCCCGACATATATAAAACTGGGTCATTTGGTGCGATATAGAATGCAAGATGTTGAAAGCTGGCTAGAAGCAAAAATGGGTTAAATTTCCAAAAATCTTATTCGCTTGACTTGTAAAAACGTGTCGGTAATGTGTGTCGCAAATCGGCTAGAACCCTTGCACATCCTGGGGTTTAGAGATTTAACAAAAGGACAAGATTATGCAATGGCAATGCTATAAACGAGTATTCAGAGATACCTGGATAAGGTCGCTAAAAGCAGACACGAACCTGTTGATTAGCGACACACAAATCCCGGGATTGCATTTGCGTTATTACACAGGGACACGCAACATAACGTTCTACCTGGGATATATGGTCAAGAACACCAAGACGCGCCGCAATCTGTTCCTTGGCCGATATGGCGAGTTTAGATTGGACGAAATTCGCAAACGCGCGATTTTATACAAACAAAAAGTATCAGATGGGAAAGACCCCGTAACAGATATTTTGGTTGAACGAAAAAAAGCCGAAGAAGAACGCGCTAAACGCGTAAAGATTGCCGACCTGCTGGATCAATACTTTGAAAAATATAGCAAGGTTTATAAAAAAGAAAGCACCCAACGTTCTGACGAAGGCATGATAAAAAGAATCAAGCCGCACCTGGGCAACCTTTTTATAACAGAGTTAGACTTGCCGACGCTGATAAACTTTTACCAAACAATGGCAGAGAAGTCGTCGTTTTCAACTGCGAACCATTACCTGGCATTGCTGTCCAATTTTTGGAATTGGTGCGAAACTTACAAATACCTGCCATTGAACAGTAACCCATGCAACAAGGTGCAAAAAGGCAAGAATAAGAAAATAACAGTAAAGCCGTTGACCCTGGACGAGTATAAACGACTGATCCAGGCAATCGATGCGGGCTTTACAGACGCGCCATATAACAAGCGTATGTTCCGTGCATTAAAAGTTTTAATGCTGACTGGATGCCGGACAACCGAAATAACCCGGTTAAAGAAAAGCGGCGTAGACCTAGAAAACGGCTTTATATATTTGACCGACAGCAAGAACAACGAAGAAAAACACCCCCTGGGGCAACCCGCTATTGAAGAATTACGCAAAGCCCTTGCAGAAGCACCGGAAAACAGCGAGCTGGTATTCCCGGCCACGCGCGGGAACCCAGGGGCATTATTAGACCTGCGTAAGGCCCACGAATGGGCATTGGAACGCGCAGGACTGCCCAAGATGCGAAAGCACGATTTCAGACATTCGTTTATAAGCATTGGCACCGACACCCTAGGCATGCCGATACAAGCCGTATCAAAAGCGATCGGACACGCCGACATAGCAACCACCGCAATATATTCGCATATTTCTGATAAAACACGCCTAGAAACAGCAAATAGAATTGCGCTGGCAATAACAACAGGAAACTAAAAGGACATACCATGAATTGGGGAATGATATTTGTATATTTTGGCGCACTTTGTGGGGAGGCAGAAGGTGCCACAACCATGCTGATAATATGGGTTTTTATACGATGGATAAAGTCTATAAATGACAATCAAAAATAAAAAATCTTATTCGCTTGACTTGTGAAAACGTGTCGGTAATGTGTGTTGCGAATCGGCTGGAAGCCTTGCATACACTGGCATACAGCGACAAAAGATAACTAAAACAACAAAGGATAAAACGATGAGCAAAGAACAACAAAAAAACATATACGTGGCGGCATTTAAGTATGAAGCAAACTTATGTGATGGCCTGGATAAAATCTGTGACATTTTAGGAATAGACTGCCTGTGCCGATGGGATAGTGCGCTGGATTGGGTAGAAGACGAAAACCGCACAGAAGACGACATAAAAGCCGTATTGGCAAAAATGGGATACAAGATCGTATAAAAGGACAAACGATGACATACAAAGAAAAAACGCAATTGGTCAACAGCCTATTAAAAAGACTGGAAGAGTTAAATAAACAAATCGGTGACACCTTAATTGAAGCAGAGTCAACACTGAGTCAAAAGGATAAACAATCCAACACGATGCAACTGCTGTTAGGAACCGTTGCATATTTAAGCGCACAAATAAGCGACATGCAACACACATACCACGCGATGCTTGCCGTGGCAAAAACACAAACAAAGGATTAGCACCATGAAAACTGCCCCAAGATACCCAACACAAATACAAATATGCCTAAGTGGCCCGACCGGAAACATACACTACGTATTGGCGACCTGCCGCAAAATAGCTAGAGAGCTTGGCTTAAGCGCACAGGAACAAAGCGAGTTTGCAAACGACACGCGCCTGGACGGTAGCAAAACATACCAACAGCTATTGGACACCTGCCAGGAATGGTTCGGCTTAATTTACAAAAAATAGAGTTAAAAGAGCTTCGGTAAAAAAACCAAAGGCCACCCTTGACCCCTTGCCAGCAAGGACGTGCATAAATCAAACGGCAAGATAACAAAGGAAAAATAAAATGACAAAAAATAACGAAAACCTGTTTGTAATCAAATCAATGTTGCGCGACATGCTGACCCGTGCGTCTAAAATGCACAAAGTTGCACAAAGCGCAAACCAGGCGGCTAAAAATGGCGATACAGAAGCCATGCAGGAACCGATCAGCGAGTTCATGCCGCTGATAAAAGAGATGCAAGGGATCGCCGCCACGATAAATAAATTCAACAGTGCGGAATAAAAAAGACCTGTGTCCCTATATCATATTTTAGGCATTTTTGCACTAGGAGTAGATTCAGATTTACACTAGGAATATATGCGATAAAATAGCGACATAGGAAGGAAAGGAGTTCAGCATACGCTGAACCCCTTTCCTTTTTTTAGCAGGCCGACAAATGACACGAATAAAGTTACATAAAACATATTTAAGCATCGAAGAATTGATGTGCCGTTGGGAATGCACAATGTTCGACATGCAATATATAACCGAAAATAGCGACATAAATGTATACGTCAGACCCATTGCACTAGAAGCGGCCTTGCTGCCGCTTTTATCATGCGATGCCGTAAATGCCTTGAAAAAATGTCCCTTATACCCAACCGACATACACCGTGCGTTTTGCACCCCCCAGACCCCCATTTTAGTATCACGATTTAGAAACGCGGCGATTTTTAATAAAGAACTACAAATAATATTTTCGGATTTAATAATACTGACGGCCGATGTTGAGCAATACGAAAAAGACCACAACGATGATTTTATTCTGCTGTCCCCGGATTACCGTGAATTTATACTGCACGGTGAAACTTTGCATATGGGTAACAAACAGGCTTTAATCATAAAATACCTGCACGAAAAATCCCAAAGTGACAACCCCTGGGTTCACGGCAAAGAGCTGATGAAGATTGCGGGGTCGGAAAGCTGGAAAATCCAAAACCTGTTCGGCCGACACAAAAACTGGCGCACAGCGATAAAATCGGACGGACGCGGCTATTACAGATTTAATAATGGGTAAGACCACCGGTATGATTGTCATCACACCAGCTACGATATAGGTGGCAATCTGGACGATACACAGCGTGCGCTGGATATGGTTATGTCCGCGCCGACAATCACAATATTCACGGATAGATTTCAAACATAGTTAAACCGACAAAAAAGAGAGTTTTCTATGCACGAAACGATATGGAATAACCGTTCAAGGCTGTCCGAAAAAGAGTTGGCCGCATACTGGGGAATAAAAATAAACACCCTACAAAAATGGCGAACGCTGGGAACCGGGCCTGTATACATAAAAATTGGCTCACGGGTCATTTACACGCGCGAAGCAGTCGAAGACTATGAACGCAATCGCACATTTCGCGGATCCGGGGAACGGATAACCCCAACCAGCCAAAGGGGGTAACAATGGCAAAAGATAGAAAGGTTTTCGTTTGCCCGACATGCGGTCGCCGAATAATAGAAACCCCACACGGACTGAATCAAACGATAATACATGGGCTGTGGCGATTGCATAACGCTGGCGGCCGTTCCAGATTGGACAAGCTGAATCTGACCAACAGCCAGTTCACAAATTTCCAGAAAACGCAATATTTTGGATTGGCGATCAGAGCCAGAGATGCCGAAGGCAAACTAAACAACGAATGGATTTTGACGAATGCCGGACTGGAATTCCTGGCGGGACAGCGGCAAATGCCAAAACAGGTCTTTGTATTCAATGGCAAGGTCAGTCGGGTCAGCACAGAGAAAGTATACATAGACGAAATAACAAATTGCGTTCAATACAAAGTGGAATGGCGACAGAATGCACGCCAACCCTCGCTTTTTGATTAGGGGGACAAGATGAGAATTTTAATAGACCCTGCATGGCGTGCGCTGGTGGAACCACTGCCTGACAAAGACAAAGCCGATTTATTTATGTGCATATTGGACTACCCGAACCGCAACCAAGATTCTGGGGTATGGCGATATATAAAACAAGAATTAGATGAAATGGCGGAAAAATACCGTGCTAAGTGCGAACGCATGCAACAAAACGGTTTGATGCGCTGGGCAAACAAACATACGAAATCGGATGTAATAGAAGAAAGCGGCAAAGTAAACATAATAAATAAACATAATAATGTAAAAGTAAGTGAAAGTAGCAGTGCCGCCGAACCTGTTGAAAAGCCTGTTGATAACTTTCTGATTTCGGAAAAGTTTTCAATAGACGGTCTGTGTGCATTGATGCCGAAACTAGAAAATTTCCTACAAGTATATCCACAATCAGTAATAGACCGCGCACAAAAGACGCTTATCAAAAAGCGTAGCGGTCAATGGTTATCGCTTGGGCAAGTGCTGGACTGGATAGAGCAAGAAAACATTTTCTATCAACAAAACCAAAGGGGCAAATTATGAATTTAACACAGATAGAATGGACGGCTGACCTGGTTGAAGAATGGTTCAACATTGCCGCCAAAACAGAACGCGCCTTGCCGCCGGTATACCGGAAAGAGGTAGCTGGTCAAAAGTGGAATATTATCCGCGAATGGCATGAATTGTTGTGGGATGCCCTGGACGAAGACAAACCCGCGCCGCGCTTTCAGCCAACAAATGAACAGGTAAGTCAGTGGGAAGAAATTATGTTGCGCTGGTTTACTTTAATAGATAGCGACAAAGACAAGAAGATTTTATGGTTGAGAGCCTGCGAAATGGGTTGGACAAGGATCGGCCGCCGCGTTGGATTGACACGCCAGGCAACAGCAACCAGACACAAAAAAGCACTGGCCGATTTAGCGCACGCGTTAAATACTTTTTATCAAAAAAAATCTTAAATTTTGAATACGGATATAATGCGATGCATTCACATAAAGCAAAACACAAAAGTGTTAAAAAATAACCACTTTACACTTTTTGCAAAATATGTTTTAATTCATGGCATAATAGAGAAACAAAGACATTTAAGGCCGCTGACAAAGCGGTCTTTTATTTTTGAATGGCCGTTATACATCTGAATTTTACAGGCCCGGATGCCGCGCACATTTTGACCTTATGCGAAAAAGACATTCGGTTTGTTGCCGCAAAGACCCTAACGCAAACCGCACAAAGCGCACAAAGTGAAATAAAAAAACATTTGCGTGAAACGTTCGTTTTAAGAAAACCTAATTTTGAAAAATCGATAAAAATACGCCCCGCCACTAAACAAAACATGCAGACGGAAATCTACACGATGGCGGCGTTCGCAACCCTGCAACAGACCGGCGGCAAACAGACGGCGCAAAGCGGTCGTCTAGCCGTGCCACAATACGGTGACCTGCACGAATTAAAAGCGGGGCGCAAGAGCCGCCCGGCGGGGTCGTTTGTGGTCAACCTGCGATCCGGAGAACAGGCAATCGCCAGAAAAACGAACGGTGCTATACGCATTTTATATTACCTAAAACCGCTGGCATATATGCCGAAACGCCTGTCCATGCTTGAAATTGGCGAAGCAGTAGCCGAAAAGCAAGTTCCGATACTTTTTCAACAAAACCTCCAACAATTATAAGCCCCGAAAAAATAGGTTCTGTCGGGATTTTTTTCAATTGCGGGTAAAGGCGAGCAAGACGCTTGCCTAGCGACAGACAAAAAAATGTGTCCGCAGTCCGCACCTCGGGAACCAAACAGACACGAAACAACGAATTTGCACCAATTACACAATGCGGACACATAGTGCTACCAGGTGTCCGCACCCAGACAAAAAGGCAAACAGTATGAATATTGATTTCAAAGATTTACAACTGGCGATTGAATACGTGGATATCGATAAGATAAAGCCATTTGAAAAGAACCCGCGCACCCACAGCCGAGATCAAATTCAACAAATCGTCAATTCAATGATGAAATTCGGGTGGGTCAACCCGGTGCTGGTGGACGAAAACTATGAAATAATCGCGGGGCATGGTCGCATGCTGGCAGGCAAAGAACTGGGTTACACACAAGTTCCAGTTGCGCGGCTGTGCCACTTGTCAAAAAAAGAAAAGCTGGGATTGTTGGTCGCGGATAACCGGATAACAGAAAACGCAGGTTGGGATGACGAAAAACTGCACGACGTGTTGCAACAGTTGCACGATGAAAATTTTGACCTGTCGGTTTTGGGATTCAGCAACAAAGAACTGGAACAGTTCCGCGCTGAATTTGAAAGCGAAATCGCCATGGCTGACATAGAAGACGATGTCCCAGACGAAGAGCCGACCGCCATAGTCTCACAGCAAGGCGACGTGTGGGTATTGGGAGAGCATACGCTTATGTGCGGGGACGCACTAAACCGTGAAAGCGTTGAAGAGCTGATGGATGGCGAAAAGGCCACAATGACGTTCACTGACCCGCCATACAATGTTGCATACGAAGGTAGCGTAAAAGACAGAGCAGAAAAACGTAACAGAGCAATCAAAAATGATAATTTAGGAGACGGTTTTTATGACTTTTTATCAGCAGCGATTAACAATATTTTAGAGTTCACAAAAGGCTCTTGTTATATTTGCATGAGCAGTTCGGAAATTCATACCTTATACAATGCGTTCAAAAACGCTGGTGGACGCTGGGAAACATATATCGTATGGGTAAAGAATAACTTTTCTTTGACCCGGTCGCGATACCAGCACCAAAACGAATGGATTCTGTTTGGGGAACTGGAACGGGACGAGCCACCGTATAAAGAACAACACGAAGAAATTCTGGTCGGTCGTAAAGACACCAAAGGCGAAATACCCTGGTATGGGGGTCGTAGTCAAACCGACGTTTGGAATTTTGATAGACCGCAAAAATGCGATCTGCACCCAACAATGAAACCAGTCGCACTGATTGAACGCGCGATAAATAATTCCAGTCGCGTGACCGATATCGTTCTGGATTTATTCGGCGGTTCTGGTTCAACGCTGATTGCGGCCGAAAAGACAGGTCGCCGATGCCGAATGATGGAATTAGACGAAAAATACGTAGATGTCATTGTTCGCAGGTGGGAACAATTCACCGGCCAGCAAGCCATACATAAATCAACCGGAAAAACCTTTGCAGATACGGCAAAAGAGAGAGCATAACAAGATGAATAAATTATGTTGCTGTCAAGAAGAGAATATGCAAAGCATCGTGGCGTTGACGACAAGGCCGTGCGAAATGCGATCGCAAGCGGTCGGATAACAACCACCAACGGTATGATTGACCCTGAAATTGCAGACAAACAGTGGGAAGAAAATACTAAACACGAATATAGACCCCGCGCATATTCTAATGCGGACAGTGCAAGCAGCATATCGCAGTCCAACCGGCAGAAAAAAGAAACTTTAGAAATTCTGCTAAAAAAGCTGGAATACGAAGAAAAGTCCGGCAAGTTGATGCCCCGCGCGGAAATGGAAACTGACGTGTTCAATGCCGCACGTGCCGCACGCGATAAATGGCGCGGCGCACCGCGCAGGATTGCACCACAAGTTATTGGGAAAACAGACATCGCTGAAATAGAACGGATTCTGAATAAAGAATTTAACGACTTTTTGGAACTTTTAACGAGTTGTCTCCGTGGAAATAAATAGCGAAAGTTTGACGACCTGCGTATTGATTGACGCGTTGGAACCAGACCCGGTCTTGACGGTAAGCGAATGGGCTGACACACACCGATTCCTGTCCAGCATATCAAGTAGCGAACCAGGCAAATGGGACACAGATCGCACGCCATATCTGCGTGAAATCATGGACTGTCTGTCCCCCACCCACCCATGCACAAAAGTAGTATTTATGAAGGGAGCGCAGATCGGGGGGACAGAATGCGGTAACAACTGGATGGGATACAATATATGCAGTGCGCCAGCACCAATGCTTATTGTAAATCCAACGACAGAAACCGCCAAACGCACATCAAAAATGCGAATTGACCCAGCGATTGAAAACTGTCCCGCATTACAAGAACGCGTCAAAAGCAACAGGTCGCGCGACTCTGGCAACACCATTTTAATGAAAGAGTTCCCAGGGGGCATCCTGGTGCTGACCGGGGCAAATTCCGCAATAGGATTGCGTAGCATGCCGGTGCGCTATTTATTCCTGGACGAAGTGGACGCATTCCCGGACGAAGCAGGAAGCGAAGGCGACCCAGTGGATTTGGCGGTGCAACGAACCGCCACGTTCAACAACCGCAAAATATTCATGGTTTCCACCCCAACGATAAAGGATGCCAGCCGAATAGAACAAGCGTTCAACGAAGGCGACCAGCGATACTACTATGTTCCGTGTCCCCATTGCGGACATTTTCAAATTCTGCGTTGGAAAGGCGTAGTTTTTGATTCAAAGAATTTGACCGAAGCACAGTATCAGTGCGAAAAATGCGCGGCATTATGGCATGACTATGAAAAAGGTGAAATTCTGCGAAAAGGAAAATGGATTGCAACCGCACCAAAGAATAACGGCGTGGTAAGTTTTCATTTGTCATCCCTATACAGTCCACACGGTTGGGCTAGTTGGACTGACATCGCGCGTGAATTTTTAGACAGCAAAGATGACCCCAGTCGCCTGCAGGTGTGGACAAACACCAAGATGGCAGAAACCTGGGAAGACCAAGCCGGGGAACAAATCGACCCTACACATTTAATGGTTCGCGCCGAAAAGTTCCCAATCAATCTGCCACCAGGAGTGGTGGTGCTGACATGCGGAGTCGACGTGCAAGATAACCGTCTGGAATTGGAAATCGTAGGATGGGGACGTGGCGAAGAAAGCTGGTCGATAGATTATAGGATTATATATGGCGATCCCAGCACCCCGGAATTATGGGGACAGCTGGACGAAATATTGTCCCGAACATACCCGCACAGCAAAGACGTGCCGGATATGCATGTGACCGCGACCTGCATCGACAGCGGCGGGCATTACACTGACCACGTAATAAATTATTGCTTCGCCCGCAGATTAAATGGCGTGTGGGCAATAAAAGGTAGTGGTGTTGCTGGGAAACCCATTTGGCCCGCCAGTGCCAGTAAATCATTCCACACAAAGAAACCGGTCTACGTGATAGGAGTCAATGATGCCAAAGACATATTGATGCGGCGCTTGCATTTGACTGATTCCAGTGGCCCGGGCGTTTGGCACTTTCCAATCGACCGCGAAAAAGAGTGGTATGAGCAAATAACGAACGAAATTGTGCGGAAAAAGTTCAGCAAGGGGCGTTTGATAAGGGAATGGACACCACGCAAAGATGGTGTTCGCACCGAAGGTCTGGATTGCCGGGTATACGCATACGCGGCGTTGCGTGGGTTGGTTCGCAATTACAGACTGAACGTAGACCATAACGCTGATAAGTTGGCCGAAATAGGACAAAAAGCCCAACAGAAACCGACAATCCACCAAACAACAAACAAGCCCGCAGCTCATAGAGTGCGCGGTGTTAGAAGCCGGGGGATACGATGAAAATCAAAACATACGAAGAACAGCTTATAGAAGTCCAAAAGGCCATAACTGACCTGCTGTGCGGTGCCGAAGAAGCGTCATATAACGGACAGCGGGTCAAGAAAACCAACCTGGATATGTTACAAAAGCGTGAAGAGTATCTGCGTCAAAAACTAGATACACAACGCCGCGGCGGCATACGCGTCCGCGGTGTTGTTCCACGATAGGAAAAACAAATGCGAATACCGAAACAAAACATCATAGATAAAGCAATATCGTTTGTAGCCCCGACCGTTGGTTTGAAACGCTGGCAGGCACGAACCCACATGGCAATGCTGGGTGGGTTCACTGGCGCACGAACCAACCGCCGCCAAACCAAAGAATGGAATGCGGCATCTGGGTCTGCGGATTCAGTCACGCTGACAGACCTGCCGGTATTACGGGAACGTTCGCGCGACTTATTAAGAAACGCGCCATTGGCAACCGGCGCAGTAAATACCATGGTCACAAATGTGATAGGAACGGGTCTGCGTCCACAGTCACACATAGACCGCGCGGTATTAAAACCGTATCTGCAAACAGACGAAGCTATGGAAAAATGGGAAGCAGATGCCGAACGGATTTTCACAATGTGGGCAAACAGTCACGACTGTGACATAACCCGGTCACAAACATTCACAGAATTGCAGAATTTAATCCTACGGTCTGCTCTGGCAAGTGGGGACGTGTTCGTTTTACGAAAATACAAAGAAAGGCCTGGTAACATACTGGCAACAACGTTGCAGGTTATAGAAGCAGACCGGGTGTCCAGTTTAGCGAACTCCGCTGACAACATAATAAGTGGCGTAGAGATAGACAGCGATGGCGCACCTGTTGCATACCACATATTGAATGCCCACCCAGGGGACGTTGATTGCGATATGACATCTGTGCGCGTTCCGGCATTTGATGCGGACGGACACCGACAGGTGCTACATATTTTCAAACGTGACCGTCCCGGATTGACGCGCGGGATCCCATACCTGGCACCGGTTATTGAAAGCCTAAAACAGCTTGACCGATACACAGAAGCCGAAATCATGGCGGCTGTCATTTCAAGTATGTTTACGATATTCGTAAAAAGCGAAAGTGACGAAGGCTTGCAACCAATGCCACCACTGGACGGCAGTGAACAAACGGCACAAAAGAATGGAGATTATAGATTGTCGCCCGGCGCGATTTTAGACCTGCAACCAAACGAAGGGATCGAAATCGCTAACCCGAATAGACCCAATCAAGCCTTTGACGGATTTGTGCAGGCGATTTTGCGCCAGATAGGTGTCGCGTTAGAAATTCCATTTGAAATACTGATAAAACATTTTACGGCATCATATTCCGCGGCGCAGGCCGCCCTAGTGGAAGCCTGGAAGACGTTCAGTATGCGCCGGAAATGGATAGCCGGTCAATTTTGCCAGCCGATATATGAAATGGTTATAACAGAAGCAATTGCCCGGGGACTTTTAGAAGCCCCCGGATTTTTTTCTGACCCATTTATTCGTGCGGCATACCTAAACGTTGAATGGATAGGTGCGCCACGCGGTCAAATAGACCAATTAAAGGAAATCCGCGCGGCCGATTATCGGGTGCGTCTGGGCATATCAACCCTGGAAGAAGAAACCGCCCAGATAACAGGTGGTAATTGGGAAACCAAACATGTCCAGCGGGCGCGTGAACACAAACTGCGAACCGAAGCAGGATTGCAAGACGCGTCAATAAAAACAAATGTAAAAGAATACGACAATGACGATGAAACTTGATTTGCGAAACATAGCCCGACACTGGGCAATAGAACCGGATGCATTGCATGCGATAACGGAGTCCCTTGCGGGGCTTTCTTTATTGCCACAAAGACGGCTTGAAAACACCCGCACAGCAACAGTTCGTGACGGGGTGGCAGTGATACCAATCACAGGGGTAATAACCCCCAGGTTGGACGTTTTCACAGCATTGTTCGGCGGGACTGCGCTGGACGAGTTAGCGCACGACATCAAGACCGCCCTAGCGGACACAAATATCCGGGCAATTTTGCTGGATATAGACAGCCCCGGTGGGGTCGCCGTTGGGACATCGGAAATGGCCGAAATCATACACCAGGCAGGTAAAACAAAACCCGTCTGGGCATACGTGGGTCGGAATTGTTGTTCGGCGGCATATTGGCTGGCCAGTGCCACGGACAGGATCGTTGCACACCGGTCGGCGATTTTAGGCAGTATCGGCGTGGTTTCAACCATGTCCGTGCAAGAACAACCGGACGCTGACGGATATCGCCACATTGACATTGTTTCCAGCAATGCGAAAAACAAACGTCCGGATCCCCGAACGCCGGAAGGATTAGATGCCATACGGTCGGAAATTGATGCGCTGGAACGCGAGTTTATTTCCAGTGTTTCCGAATACCGCCACATTCCAACAGACACCATACAAAAAGACTTTGGCAATGGCGGGGTCAAAATTGGTGCCGATGCGGTGGCCGCAGGAATGGCTGATGCACTGGCCACATATGAAGAAACAATCACCCAACTAACCACAAAAGGAGAAAAACAGATGCCTGCAACCAAAGACGCAAACATCACCGCTGAATATTTGGCGGAAAACCATCCCGACATTGTGTCGGCAATCAAAGAACAAGGCGCAACAGCTGAACGAAACCGCATTCTGGCATTAGAAGAAGTGTCCTGTTTTGGATACGAAAAAATGCTGGCCGCGGCCAAAGCAGACCCGGGAATGACTGCAGAAAAATTGGCCGTTCAAATTGTGAAAGCCGAAAAAGAAAAAGGTGCCAACCATATTGCGGCATTAAAGGCGGCCGATGCTGCAATGCCACAGGTTACGCCAACAGCAACCACAACGGAGCCAGTTGGTGCGACTCCAGAAGAACGTGCACTCCACGAATGGAACACCAATGCCAGCATTCGCAAAGAATTTGACGGTGACAAAGAAGCATTTGTCGCATTCAAAATCGCCCAAGAAAACGGACAAATCAAGATCCAAACAAAGGGGGAATAAATCATGGCGAAACTTACAAACGATATAACACGCGTTTTTGAAACGCAGTCAGACGCAAACACGGTTCTGGTAGCCGCTGGCGTAAAGATTTATGCGGGCGCATTGATTGGCCGCACTGCCGATGGGTATGGTCGCCCCTTTGAAGCTGGCGATGCGGTCGCAGGGTTTGCCAAAGACCACATAGACAACACATCCGGTGCAGATGGCGATAAAAGTTGCGATTTGAAAGCCATAGGGAAAGTCGCGCTGACCATACCTGGTGTCAAACAAAGCGACATCGGAAAAATGGTTTATGCGACAGACGAAGACGGATTCACGTTGACGACAAAGGAAAATTCCGCATTAGGGCGTGTCATACGCATTGAGTCAACCGACACGGCAATTGTCGCATTTGACCTGTTAAACGCGGACAAAGAGTTACTGGTTGTAGACACAGAAGAACCAAGCCAAGGACAAGGAGAATAAAACATGTATAGATTATCAAGCCGAGCAATCATAGGTCATTTTTATAAACGCTTAAACCAAAACAGCGGCATGGAATGGGTGACCGCCATTTCAAATTATTTTCCTAGCGACCAGGACAGTGAAGAATACCCGTGGCTGGGTCAAAGTCCTGTTATGCGGGAATGGGTAGGAGGTCGACACGCCAAAGGGTTCACGTCCAACGGGATCAGCATCACCAACAAACACTTTGAAGCGACAATCGAAATCCCGGTCAAACACTTGCGGCGCGATAAAACAGGACAAGTCAAAGCCCGAATTGGGGAACTGGCCGCACGCACAAATTCCCACTGGGCAATGTTGCTGTCCGAGCTGATAAACAAAGGCGAAAACACAGAGTGCTACGACGGCAATCCGTTCTTTTCAACAGACCACAAGGAAGGCAAGTCCGGGAAACAGTCAAACAAGATTACGTTTGACATTACAAAGGCTGGCATAAATGGCGAAGTCGGCAGTCCGACATCACCCACAGAAGCCGCCTTGCGCGAAGCAATTCTGACGGGCATCAATGCAATCATTGGATACAAAGACGATCAGGGAGAACCTATGAACGAAAACGCAAACAAATTTATTGTAATTGTTCCGGTTTCGTTGTGGTTCGTGGCTAAGTCCTGCCTGGGGGTGCCGTTGACGGTTGGCGGCGCAACGAACCCGATACAGGTTTTATCGGGACTGGACGTTGCTGTTACATCCAACACGCGTCTGACTGCCAAGGACAAAATTTTTGTATTCCGTGCCGATGGGGACGTTAAAGCCCTTATTCGCCAGGAAGAAGAAGCCGTCCAGGTCAAAGCGAAAGCAGAAGGCTCGGAATTTGAGTTTGACAATGACGCGCACCAGTATGGCGTAGATACCTGGCGTAATGTTGGTTACGGATACTGGCAACACGCCGTGCAGGTTACGCTGACAAAAAGCGGTTCATAATGTTTGATTTTGATACATTTGTGAATAAAACCGCACAAGGCATCTTCGGGCGGCCGGTTACATACCGCCCGAAGAAAACCACAGTAACACCGTTCGAACTATCCGGAGATTTTCACATATCATACATGGACATAAACCTGGTCAATGCTGGCGCGGATATTTCAAGCGCAAAAACGGTTGTGTTTGTGCGACTGATTGAGTTCCCGACAGAATACCCCAAACCACTGGCTGGGGATTTTGTGACGATAGACGGAAATAACTATCAAATAATCGATATACAGGCGCACATACCGGGCAGTCAAAAACTGGTGCTTCATAAGGACGAATAATGCCACACCCACGCCAACAAATACGAGATGCGGTCACAAAACACCTCGCTGAAACATTCGCCACCGTTTATAACAGCCGCGCTAAACCACTATTCGACCAAGACCTACCGGCCGTTCTGGTTTATTGTGCCAGCGAAAGCATAAAACAAGAACGCTGGGACACCGATGGCACAGGTGCCTTGACGCGGGAATTAGACTTATTTGTTGAAGCCGTAGACACCGGCAAAGAAGACCTGGACAACAAATTGGACGATATGGCCGAAAAGATAGAGTCTGCGCTGGACGGCTGGGAAATACCAGGTCGCAAAAATGCAGTGTTGCGTTTCAAAGGCACAGATATGGATATCAGTGTTGCCGCAAACAAAACATACGGCGCGGTGCGCCTTTCTTTTTCTGTTACATACTTTACGGATACCAACAATGAGCATTGAGCAAGGGAAACAAATAAGCGAATTATACCGGCGCATCAACAATATGATACGCGTTGGAACTATTACCGATGTTGACTACCAAGCCGCGCGGGCATGCGTAAAAATCGGACAAATTACAACCGCGCCACTACCGTGGCTGACCCCCAGCACAAATGCATGGATTCCATTGCAACACGGAGAACAGGTGCTGGTGCTGGCACCGAATGGCGACCTAGGATTCGGGATTATATTACCAGCCTTGTATCAGACCGCAAAACCCGCACCCAGTTCGGACGCAAACAAAATAACCATTGTGTCTGACATAGAGCAAACAGGTAATAAAACGTTGACCGGAAAACTTGACACAGATAGCACCATAACGGCAAGTGGCGAAATCACCGGTAACGGTGTAAAGGTATCGGCGCACACACACCAGTTCCAGTATGTGGGAGCTGGACAAGGCGCAACGCCACAAAGCGGCACAACCAAACAACCCAGTTGAAATGCAAAAACATAAGTTTTCTTTTTTTGATAACGAGTCGGAATGCATTTCTGCACTGTTAGAAATTCACAACAAGGGGCGACCGATTGACTGTGACCCAATGTATAACCAAGGAATGTTCTACAACAAACCAGGGTCAAATGTTGCAAAACCAAGACTGCGCTTTGATATAAATTCCTACGCCGATTGTGCCTGTGCAGACGCAACGAAACTGCCGCTGGCATCAAAGTCCATAGACAGCATTATCCTTGACCCACCTTTTATGTTCGGGACACACGGTAAAACATACAACAACAGGATACAAAAGCGTTATTCAATGTTCGGTTCCCTGGCAGAATTGGAACTGTGCTACCGTGGAATTTTGCGCGAAGCATATCGCGTCCTGCGCCGCGGTGGGGTTTTGATATTCAAATGCCAAGATTACACAGACAGCCGCACAACAATGACGCATTGTCTGGTCTGGCAATGGGCGCAACAAATAGGATTTTATGCAAAAGACCTGGCAATATTAAACCTACCCAAAAGCAAGATTTACAACCCAAGGTTACAACAACGCCACCTGCGGAAAACGCACTGTTATTTTTGGGTCTTTTGCAAAGCATAAACAGGCATTCCAACTATGAAAGGCATGAACAACATAACCGGCACGCCACTGGACGGTTTAGCACACCTGCGCCAAAGCATAACCGACATATTATCCACCCCACTTGGGTCACGGGTTATGCGGCGCGAATATGGGTCGCGATTGTTTCAACGTGTTGACGCGCCGATTACGGGCGAACTAATTGCGGAAATATACAGCGACGTAGTGGAGGCCTTATTTAACTGTGAACCACGGGTCGAAGTGAACAAGATATCGGTGGTTAGCATCAACAACGGTCACATCGTCCTTGACCTGGAAGCGGTATATAAACCAACCGGCGAAACCGTGACATTTGACAATATAACCATTTAAGGAAAAGCGATGTCCAGCACTGCAACCATAGAAGATATCAAAGGCTTTTTAACCCCGACATACGTAGATATGTCCAGTTTACCACCGCCGAAAGTTATCCAAGAGCTATCTTTTGAAACAATTTTGGAAGAATTGGTGGTGGATTTCAAAAAACGCATGCCGACATACGATGCCTTGCTGGAATCAGATCCAGCAATAATAGCACTTGAAACGGCGGCGTATCGTGAAATGCTGTTGCGCCAAAGAATAAACGAAGCCGCCAAAGCAAATATGCTGGCCTATGCTACTGGCACAGACCTAGATAATATGGCGGCTTTTTATGGTATAGAACGCCAGACAGATGAAACAGATGACCGATTGCGATATCGCACACAGTTGGCACTGGAATCATTGACCACCGCGGGATCCGAAAAAGCGTATTTGTTTCATACGTTAACTGCAGACCCACGGGTCAAATCCGCAAGCGTTTATTCTCCAACCCCCGGTCGCGTAGTGGTTTCAATTTTGGCTGACGAAGACGAAGAGGATCCGGAAAACGAAGCCCTTATTGCAAAGGTTACAACATTTATAAGTAGCGAAGATAAAAGACCGCTAACAGACCACGTAAGTGTGCAAAAGGCTGAATTGGTGGACTACGCAATAAAAGCCAAAATTTACATTTACTTTGGCCCCAGTATGTCCGTAACCGAACAAGAATGTCGTGATGCGCTGAACAAATACCTGGACAATCACGACACCATCGGAAACATCGTGGCGTTGTCCGGTATATTTGACGCATTGCACACGGAAGGTGTCAAAAAGGTAGAGTTGATATCCCCTACTGCTGACATAGACACCACCAAACAGCAGTCGCCGCGATGCACAAACATCGAATTGGAATTTATAACCGCCAATGACACCGATTAAAAGTATCTTGCCCCCAAACGCAACACCACTGCAACGGGACATAGAAGCCGCGATTGCCACGCGGCTTTTATTATTAAATCTGGAACCATTGCGTTGGTTAAATAATCCTGACAAATGTCCGCCGGAAATATTACCCTGGCTGGCCTGGGCAATGTCGGTGGACGTTTGGCAAGACGACTGGTCACTGGACACCAAAAAGGCGGTTATACGCCAAAGCGTCAAAGTTCATAAACTGAAAGGCACAATTGGGGCACTGCGCCATGCGCTGGCCGCGTTTTCGTTCGTGACAATTCGCATTGAAGAGTGGTTTGACTACGGTGGTGACCCGTTCACATTTAGGGTTTATGCAACATTTACAGAAGCGGGATTGTCGCTAAATGATGCCAATTTAATCTATACGACCATTATGACGACCAAAAACTTGCGGTCGCATCTTGACGCATTCCGGGTGGAGCTAGAAACAAAAAACGACACCCCGAAAATTGGAATGGCGTTCGGCCACCTTGAAACAACAACAATTTATCCCAGAGAAACAGATGTCTGAATATTTTTCAATGTTAACCACAGCCGGATTGGCAAAAGTGGCAAGCTTAATGTCTGGTCAAACCATAACACTGACCCATATGGCATTCGGAAACAGCACACTGGATCCAACGGAAGACCAAACCGCATTGCACAATGAACAGCATAGATGCGAGCTGACAAAGGTTGCAATTGACCCCAATACCCCCAACACACTGATAGCAGAAGCCGTTATAAAAAGTGATGTCGGTGGTTTTTGGATACGCGAAATCGGCGTTTATGATTCCGATGGCACACTGTTTGCGCTGGGGAAATATCCGGCAACATACAAACCGCTGACAAGTGAAGGTTCGGTCAAAGAGTTAGGGGTGCGCGTGGTGTTGCGTGTATCCAACGCGGACACCGTAATCGTGACCTATAACAACGGCATCATGGACGGTGCCGCCAACACTGATTTAAGCAATTTGACGTTCGCTGGGCAGGAAAAATTCAATAAAAAAGCCGATTTGGACTCCCCGAAGTTTACTGGCACGCCCGCGGCACCGACAGCGGAACCAGGGACAAACACAACCCAACTGGCCACCACAGCGTTCGTAATGGCGGCGATTGCCACGCTGATAAATTCTGCACCGGCCGCGCTGGATACACTGCAAGAACTGGCGGCGGCGTTGGGCAATGATGCCAATTTTGCAACGACAATAACCAACCAGCTGGCGGACAAAGCAAACACCGCATCCCCGACATTTACCGGCACGCCCGCGGCACCAACTGCAGAACCTGGGACGAATACAACCCAGATTGCAACCACGGCGTTCGTGATGGCGGCAGTCGCTTCGCTGGTAAATTCTGCACCGGCCGCGCTGGATACCCTGCAAGAACTTGCGGCAGCCCTGGGAAATGACGCGAATTTTGCAACAACAATAACAAATGCGCTGGCTCAAAAAGCCGCCAAAAATGGTGACACAATCACGGTTGCCAGTGCCAACCCAACGGGGGCATTCAATGTTCGGAATATTAAAGCCCAAGAAACAGATCCTGGCGCAGGCAGTGCGCTGGCTGATGGGCAAATTTTATTGGTTTATGAATAAGGTGCGAACCATGGCAAAAAACACATTGATTGGTATAAATGCCGTTGCTCGTAAGACCGGCAAGATATATGTCGGCGTAGATAACGCCGCGCGAAAAGTAAAAAAGGGATATGTAGGAATTGACGGGCAAGCCCGCCTTTTTTATTCCAGTGATCCGGTCGTGGTTTTTGAATCCACCGAAGCAGGAACACAGTTGTTGGTGCTTTCACCAGGCACCTATGAAATAACCTTAATCGGGGGTGGCGGCGGCGCGGCCGGTCGGCGCAGTGGAGTTGGTGGCAACCATTTTTACGCCATGGGCGGCGTGGGTGCGACCCTCCAATTCATTGCAAAACTGACCACAAATGCGACCGTTGAAGTGACAGTTGGTGCGGGCGGTGCAACCCGAAACAATGTTTTCTCCGATGCTAGTGCTGGGACATTATCCGGTGTTACTGGGGGTGCGAGTTTAATAACCGGCTTCCCAAATCTGACCGCCCAGGCAAACGGTGGAAATCCCGGCACGTTGACCGCAACATCCAGCACCAATTGCACAATGGCGGCTGGCACAATCGGCAGCAACATTTTGTCGGGCAGTGCCGTAACCGAGATAACAATCAACAATCCAAGCATATGCGAAAGCCGAACCGGCACGGGCGCGGCAACATCGACCCAGCGTAGAACCAGTGGACGCGTCAATGACAATTGGCCTGAAGATACAACCCGTGGACGTTCTGGCGACAGTGGCTGGGCAAACAAAACAAATTTCATAATGTTGGCCGGTGCAACCGGCTTTGTGCGAATCAAAATGATTTAGGAGGTTTTGATGAAAAGGTGGAACTTTTTCAAATGGACACGTGATAACCACAAAGCGTTTGCCGATGCGGTTGCGGCAGAATTAGAAAATAAAATATCCAAAAGCGGGGACACAATAGACGGCCAATTGACAGTCGGATTACCCGTTGGTTCTGGCGGAACGACATATCCAATTGTGATAAAAGGCAAGTATAGCAATACACCATATTCAACTGAATACAAATGGGGTATCGGATTATCAACCGTTTCCACGGTGTTCTATATTGCATATGGCAAACAAAATGTTATCGCAATAACCCCAGTTACCGGCATAATCCCACAAAGAACCGGATTAGCTCTCGGTGCAGATTATGGCAGATGGGAGAATACATTCACAAAAAAACTAAACAATGGTGCGGATATTGAAATCCCAAACAAAGCCGGAACGATGGCACTTGTATCCGACATCGAAGACATACTGAGAAAGCACAAACTAATCCCAGAAGAACCAGAAAATCAAACAGAACAACCACAACAACAATAAGGATATAATATGCCCGATAAATTTCTACACGGAATCGAAATCATAGAACTGGACAATGGAACGCGACCGATACAAACGGTCGCGTCATCCGTTATAGGCTTGGTAGGAACCGCGCCCCAAGGGCCGGTAAACACACCGGTTTTAATAACAGGTAACCCTGCAGATGCCATAGCGGTTTTCGGAGAAGATACCACAGGATACACAATTCCAGCGGCACTGAAAGCCATTTTTGAGCAAACAGGTGCAATGGTCGTGGTTGTTAATGTTGCCGATCCTGACAATGAAGAGCAATTAAATGAAGATGCGACATTTAACCCGGAAAAAATAACGTCTGCTGATATTATCGGCGGCATACGTGCAGATGGCACATATTATGGCGCACAATGTCTGCTGGCGGCACAAACCGAATGTAAAGTTCAACCCCGCATTTTATGTGCGCCCGGCTTTACACATACACGCGCAAACGATACCGGCAATCCAGTTGTGACCGCTATGGTCAAAATTGCCGAACGCCTGCACGCTGTTATGATTGCCGATTGCCCCAACGATACCAAAGAAAACGCGATAAAGCATGCGGACGATTATACGTCCCCGCGCCTAGTATGTGCATACCCATTCGCCAAGGTTTATGACACCAAGACCAACAGCATTCGCGAAGAACCACTGTCGGCATATATCGCGGGGGCATTTGCCAGAAACGATAATGAACGCGGCTTTTGGTGGTCACCGTCTAACTTGATTATCAACGGAATTGTCGGATTGAGTAAACCCGTAGATTTCACACTGGGGGACACAAATTGCACAGCAAACCTGTTAAACGAAAACAATATTATGACCGTTATACAGCAAGATGGGTTCCGCTTGTGGGGGAATCGCACAACAAGTGCTGACAGCAAGTGGCAGTTTATCAGTGTGCGCCGCACAGCGGATATGATAAACGATAGCCTGCTTCGCGCACACCTGTGGGCGGTAGATAGGAATATAACCAAAACATACACAGAAGACGTATGCGAAGGGGTAAACAATTACCTGCGCCAGCTGAAAAACCAAGGTGCGATTCTGGGTGGCGAATGTTGGGCCGACAAATCAATCAATACACCAGAACAGATACAGCACGGCAAAGTGACATTTGATTTTGATTTTACGCCACCATACCCAGCTGAACATATAACGTTCCGGTCTCGTATGGTCAACAACTACCTGAATGAAATTTTTGAATAAAAGGACAGCAAAATGACAAAAATCCTAAAAAACTTTAATTTATTCGTAGACGGGCGTGGATACGCAGGCCGCGTTGAAGAATTAACCCCACCCAAACTGACCATAAAAACAGAAGAACTTCGCGCAGGCGGTATGGATGCGCCTGCCGAAATAGACATGGGCATGGAAAAAATAGAAACCACGTTCTCATTGATCGAACACGACCCCGAAATACTGAAACAGTTCGGTCTGGTATCCGGCACCGCCGTGGCGTTGACATTACGCGGTGCGCTGGTAGACGACACAACAACCACGCCGATGGTTATCCGCCTGCGTGGTATGTTCAAGGAAATTGACATGGGCAAGTTCAAGGCTGGGGACAAACCGACAATGCAATGTTCCGTATCGTGCCGATATTACGCATTAGAAATTGGAGAAAAACCAATTATTGAAATTGACGTAGATAACATGACACGCGTGATTGACGGCGTGGATCAGATGGCGGAAGTGCGTGCAGCACTGGGAATATAACTTGAAACCGTCAACAATCGTTGTATTATATATACAGAAAATCAAAAGGTGAAATTATGAATAAAGCAAAACAGTTTATTTTAGGCAATTTGAAAGACATGGGGCTACGCGCTGGCGATAATATTATGTTGGACGTTATTGGTAAACGAGCCATTAAACAACAGTCGCCGATAATCAAGGATAATTTAGAAACGGCTCTTCAAGAGTTGGAAAATGATGGTATTATACAAAACAACTGTTTAACAGAAAAAGGCTTTTGGGCGGTATATGATACCACCCAAGAAGAAGCCATAGAAAGTGCGAAGCAATTTATTTTAGACAATTTGAAAGACATGGGGCTACGCGCTGGCGATAATATTATGTTGGACGTTATTGGTAAACGAGCCATTAAACAACAGTCGCCGATAATCAAGGATAATTTAGAAACGGCTCTTCAAGAGTTAGAAAATGATGGTATTATACAAGATAATACATTGACCGAAGTTGGTTATAACAAACTTTATAATTAGCGCAATTTTTTGTACACAACACAAAGTCCATTTTTATGGGCTTTTTTTTATTTTATAAAAAGGACAAAATTATGCAGACAGTGAAATTACAATACCCGGTTACGATTGACAATGTTGAATATAAAGAACTGAACATTCGCCGGTCAAGAATCAAAGATAGATTGGCCGTAGCAAGTATGAAAGCACCCGATGAATACAAGGAGGTTCGACTATTCGCAAATCTATGTGAAGTGCCACCCCAGGTTATAGAAGAACTGGACGAAGAAGACTACATAGCAGTGCAAAAGGTGTATTTAAGTTTTTTCGAATCAACGGGGACATCCGGCGCGAAATAATCGTGCTGAGCTATGTGACCCATTGGCCGCTGAGTGAAATTCTAAATATGACTGAACAGGAATTTTACAATTGGCACACAACGGCAGTAAAAGTATACAACGAAATGATGTCCGCATAAAAAAGCCCGATGAAAGTCGGGCCTTTTTGCAGTGACTGCCGGACAGGTTCAACGACCCTGCTTATTCAACAGGGGGTATCAACATAATTTTTGACGATTTACCAGACGTAAATCAAGGGAAAAGGAATATAAAATGGGCGTGCAAACGGCTGTTTCGGTTATCATTGGTGCGGAACTTGGTGGCACATTTAAGGGCGCATTTGGCAATGCCAAAACGCAATTATCCACCCTTGGAAGCGCCATAAAGGGTCTGAACACCGCAAGCGAAAACGCCAATGCGTTCAAAAAGTTAAAAAACGACACAGCAGCCGCGAAAGCTGAAATGAAAGTTGCCGAAGACAGGGTGCGTGCATTATCAGACGAAATATCCAAAACAGATAAACCGACACGTGCGATGCAGGCAAACCTGCGAACCGCTACCAAGGAAGCCGCCGCCGCCAAACGTGCATACGATAATAATGCCAAATCCCTTGGGGAAATGGGAAAAGCCCTGCACGATGCGGGTATAAACACAAAAAACCTGGGGGTCGAACAAAAGAAACTAGGCGATGCGCTGGCTACGTTAAAAAAACGCCAGGAAGAAACCCAACGTATAGAAAATGCCCGCGCCAAGAATATGGCAAACCGTGCGGCATACAGGTCACAAATTGCAGATGTTGTTGCGCTGGGCGGTTCAATGTATGGTTTGATAAAGCCCGCAATAGATTTTGAATCTGCCATGGCTGACGTGAAAAAAGTGGTAGACTTTGACACGCCAGACGAATTGCAGGAAATGCAAAACCAGATAAAGGAATTGTCAAAAACGATTCCGTTATCTTTGGATGGGCTAGCACAGATTGTCGCCGCCGGTGGTCAGCTGGGCGTAGCAAAAGAAAACCTGGCAGGATTTGCAGAAACCGCTGCCAAAATGGCCGTTGCGTTTGGCACAACCGCGGACGAAGCCGGTCAATCCATGGCCAAGTTATCAAATGTTCTGCAAATGCCGATCAGTGAAATGGGACGCGTTGGGGACGTTATAAACCACGTTTCAAATAACATTGCCGCGACTGCGCCCGAAATTGTTGAAGTGACATTGCGGGCGGGTGCGATGGGCAAATCGTTTGGGCTGGCACATAACGACATAGCAGCATTGGCTGGAACGTTTGTGGCAATGGGTAAAACACCGGAAATCGCAGGCACGGCAATCAATATGATGACCAGCCGTCTAAAACTGATACCGGTCAGCACCGGGGCCGCCCGTGAAGCATTCGACCAGTTGGGTATATCAATGTCAGAATATACCAAAATGGTTGAAAACGGTGACGGGAAACAAGCCATTTTGACTGTGCTGGAAGCCCTTGGGAAAATACAAGGCGTGAAACGTTCCGAAATTATGAAAAATATGTTCGGAGAGCAAGCAACGCGACATATAAATTCGCTGGTCGAAGGGCTGGATACGCTAAAAGACAATTTTGCAATGGTTGCCAATGAAGCCAACTATGCCGGATCAATGCAACGCGAATTTGCGGCGCGATCAGCCACAACGGAAAACAATATCCAGTTGCTAAAAAACCAGATGGCAATACTGGCAACCAATGTTGGATCAACATTATTGCCGGCAATAAACAGCCTGGCGGAAATTCTAGGAAAAGCCGCGGGGACACTTGCCGATTTTGCAGAAAAGCATCCAACCTTGATTAAATACATAGGTCTGGCGGTCGCTGGCATGGCGAGTGCAAAACTGGCAACGTTTGCGCTGGGTTATGGGTTCACGTTTTTGAAAGGTGGCGTGCTGACAATTATGAGTGTTTTCACAAAGGCGCGGACGATATTCTCACTTTTACGACTGGGGATGGGTGGTCTGATTCCGATTATACGCGCCGTTGGTGCGGCATTTATAAGCAACCCGATAGGACTGATAATAACCGGCATTGCAGTTGGTGCGATGCTGGTTATAAAATATTGGGAACCGATTTCTGCTTTTTTCAAAAAGCTGTGGGACAAAATTCTGCAAGGCTGGGAACGCGTCAAAAATGCGTTTAAACAGGCTAAGGAATGGTTGTCAGATAGCTGGCTTGGCAAAGCCTGGAATTGGGCAACTGGCGGCAATAAAGACAAGTCTGAACAAAAAAAGACTCCACCGGTTATCGGTTCCACCATAACGGAAGACATAACCAGCATCAGCACAAACACGGTTGAATTGCCACGGTCAACAATATCACACGCGAACCAATCCAATATATCGGTAAATGCACCAATTACGGTCAACGCCAGTCCTGGTATGTCGGCCGAAGATGTAGCCCGGCAGGTGTCGCGTGAATTAGACGCGCGGGAACAAAACGCACAACGCCGCGCAAGGGGGGCGAATTATGATCAGTAGTTTTGGCGATTTAAGCAAGTCCGCCGGCGGCAAGTTTAACCTAAACGCAATGTTGGGTGTAAATATGATGCTAATACTGGGGGTATACAGATTTTGCATCAGCAACGCCGCATATCAAACACTAAGCCGCACGACCGAATACCGCTGGGCTGAACAATCACGCTTAGGGTATGATCCCGCAATGCAATTCATTGGCCCCGGTGCAGACACCATAAAGCTGGACGGCACAATATACCCACATTTTAAGGGCGGTCTGCGCCAGGTAACGCTTATGCGTGCCGAAGCCCTGGCTGGGACACCCCTTATGTTGATAACCGGAAATGGAACCGCGTTCGGTCGCTGGTGCATAATCAGCGTTGAAGAAACGCAAACATTCTTCCTAAAAGACGGCACACCACGAAAAATAACATTTTCACTGACGCTACAAAAATACGGAGAAGAAAAACAGTCGGGCGTGCTGGGGATTGTGCAAAAAGTGGCAGGGGCATTATGACAACATACATAACAAAAGATGGCGATACACTGGACGCTATATGCTGGCAATACTATGGGCGCACCGCTGGCGTGACGGAAAAGGTGCTGACGGCCAACCGACACCTGGAATCTTATGATGCCGTTTTACCGGCGGGAATTAGGATAACCCTGCCCACGATTGAAGAGCCAAAGAACAATAAAAAGATAAAGTTGTGGCAATGATTCCAAAGTTCAAAATTATATCGGATAACGAAGACATAACGGAGCTGTTAAACGGTCGATTGCTGAGCCTGGATATAACAGATGAATTCGGAGTTGTATCAGATACGGCAACGCTTGAAATAGACAATCGGGACGATGCGCTGGCAATACCACCGCGTGGCGCGACCCTGGAAATATTCATCGGATACGACCAGCTGTATCCCATGGGAAAGTTCATAGCAGACGAAATCGAAATAAAAAGCCCACCAAACACAATGACCATAACAGGCCGAGCCAGCGATTCCGCCATGCGGGATATTGCGGCATACCTGGCACCACGGTCACACAGCTGGGAAAAGAAAAGCCTGCAATTCATAATAAATACGATTGCCGCCAGATATGGATTGGTCGCCGCCATTGCGCCAGAGTTTGCGGGCATAATGATAACCCACTCAGACCAAGCAGACGAAAGCGATTGCGCGTTTATACAGCGCATCGCCGAAGACAACGGCGCGGTGGTAAAAATAGCCAACGGCAAAATGTTATTTATAGAACCATTGACCGGGCGGTTCCCAGATGGCACCTCGATTCCCACAATAAGTATACCCCAGGAAAACGTCAGCGAATACCGTATGCGTCTGGCAGATCGGGGAAAATACGGCAAAGTTATCGCAAAATACTACGATTTTGACAAAGCCAAAGAACAGGAGGTATCAACCGGGGCAGCATCCCCGGTTTTTACTTTGCGCGAAACGTTCATACGCCGGGCCACCGCCCAAGCACGCGCCAAGGCAAAACTGGCGGCAATACAGTGCGGCACAAAGACGCTAAGCCTAAAAATGATTGGCAACCCACTGTTGTCGGCCGAGAGCAAAATCGCGCTGGCTGGTATGCCGGACGACCTGGGGGGCGAATGGATTATAAAATCCGCCAAGCACAGCATATCGTCCAGCGGATATACAACACAGGTTGAAGCAACACAAAGGGGAACAGAATGACAAAACAAAATTATGACGGCTTTCGCATGCGGCTGGACAGCAAAATCCTGTATGGGTTGATTGCGGCATCCATTGGGTTCGTTATACGCGCCGAAAGTCAACACAGCACAACCACAACCAGACTGACCCAACTGGAACGCCGCACAGATACGTTGGAAAGCGACCTCAAAATAATAAAAGAGTCGTTGTATGAAATACGTGGCGACGTGAAATTACTGATAAAGGGGACGCATAAATGAAAAAGGCAACAAAAACACTGTTAAAGTATTTTTTACGTTTGTTTGTCGATAAGACAGGACAACCGTCCGCCGCCAGATATGCCCGTGCGATGTTCGGATGCACCGCCGTGATACTGGCTTTTTTTAATTACAACGTAGAACTGGTCGCCGTGTTTCTGGCGGCCGCACTGGGCGAAAAGATAGCAACAATATTTGAGCAAAGGAAATCGAAATGAAACCGCGCGGGATCCGGAATAATAACCCCGGAAACATAAAGTATAACGGCATAGCCTGGAAGGGGCTTGCAACCCCACCCAGCGATGGGACATTTTGCATATTTGAAACCCAACACTATGGAATACGTGCGCTGGCAAGGCTGTTAAAAAATTATAACCGACATTATGGCCTGCGGACAATATACAGCATCATAAACAGGTTTGCCCCAACGACAGAAAACAAAACCGCGGCATATATTGACAGCGTGTGTAAATCCACAGGATATGACCCGCACGAATTGCTGGACATAGACAACCCACGCATAATGCTTGCGCTGGTAAAGGCGATTATAAAGCACGAAAACGGAAAACAACCATACACAGACGAAGAACTACAAAAAGGAATTGCCGATGCTTAACCAGATACGACAAGCCTGGCAACGGTTCAAAGTTGCAATAATCGCGGCGGCACTTTTGGTCGTTTATTTTATGGGAAAAAGGAAAGGAAAAACAGATGAAAAAATACGCCAGAATAAGACGGTTTTGGAGAACGTGGCGCGGGCTAATCGTGCTCGGGCTGGGCTTGCTGATTCTGATACTGTTCGCAGGTTGCACAACAAGTATAAAAGGCGATAGTTTCTGTTTAATATATCGCCCCGTATATGCCGACTACGAAAACGATACACCGGAAACAATAAGACAGATTGATGCAAACAACATGGTCTATGATACATTATGCCCATAGACCATCATTGCATTTATTCTTTTGTGGTAAATTTATCGTCCCAACCATCATAGAGTTTTCCGTCTTCACACAAGCCAACAGCTTTCCAGTCTTGCTTTTTTTGATGCCGGAAACAATGCGGGTGACGCAATGTCCCCTTCCAAACGCCCAATTTTTCTTTTCTGGCTTCTATTTCTTCTTTTTCAAATAAAATCGGCGGATAGGTCGATATAACAGCAAAACCGTCACGAACCATAGTTTTATTCAGATTGACGTCTTTCATGTTATAACATAACCCCGTATGACGACCAAAACGACCTATGCCACGAATCTCACATTTTACGCGCCCATTGCCAACTAACTTTTTTAAGTGTTCGGTTGCCTGTTTTCCGCACGCGTATTCATGCCCATTGGAATCCCAACAGTTCTGTTTGCTTTCTGGGGTATCTGTTCCGATAACACGGATATTAAATAAATCCTCCAAGATTATGGTGTCACCGTCCACGATACGCGGGGTGCCAATCAACACAACCCGCTTGTTTATTTTATGGCGATGCGCTTCAAACGGTATGTTTTCATACGAGTCCGGATTTAAGTCCATATCCGGCTCAGTTGCCTTTTTGGATCGCGATTTTTTCTTCGGCGTTACCTTGGGGGCTTCCATCTCGACCGCCATTTCAACTTTCGCTAATTTTTCCGTCCGGGAATCAGTGCCACCAAACAACCGATTCCACAAAGACGGCTTGGGTTGTATTTCCGGGGCAATCATTTCATTCACACCGATAAGGGAATAAACGTCATTCGCCATCGGGTGGTTTTGTTTTATAAGCAACAAAAGGATTTTTTCTTCACACCGCGCAACAACCAGGGTGTCACCTGCCGCACCGGAACGCATAACATCGTTTTGATTATAAATCAATTTTCCTTTGCCACGACCACCCCAAGATTCAGGGAAAAAATATCGCCAACTAGAATCACCCTGTAATTCAATTTGCTTGTCCCCCTGGTAAACATACTGGGTTTTGGAATCGACACGTTTTTCGCCAAACAATTCAACCAACCCCTGGGTGCTTTGAATATAACGATTGACATCCATACTGTCACTTTTTGTGAAAACCTTTGTTGTCACAAAAGAACATTCTGCAAGCTGTTTTACATCAAAGGCAAACGCACAAACAGGAAACAGCAAAAACAAACAAATAAGTAAACGTTTCATAATAAGGACTATAATACTTTTATTCCTAATGAAACAACTAGTTTTTGAATAATCGCCGCACAAATAGTCGGATATAGACCGGCGCACCATTTATGCGACAAATATCGCCGTCATACGTGAAATCCTTGTCGCGCCCCAAAAGCTGAAATTTTGTTGGGTTATACCATTCTAAAAAAGTGATTGGCACACCAACAACCCCCGAATAATCGGGTGGGAAATGTGCGGATTTATTTATATTTACCGCATCAGCATTATCATATTTTGGCATTTCTACATATTTTGAAAAAGGCAGTTCTGGTGGCGCAACCCCGTGCTTAATGTTTGTAAACCATATAGCGGGAACCCCACAAATGCCGTTCTCTGTAATAAATTCCATACCACCTGTCCAGCGGCGCACACCAAACCATAGTTCGTTGGCGACTATTTTGGGGAATATATTTTTATAAACAACCGCGCTACGATTACCAAGCACCAAGAACTGCTTCCCACTGGTGAACAATATATCCATAAATGGAATAAACAAAGAAAAAGGCGGATTCGTTACAACGACATCCGCCTGTTCCAGCATGCGTAGTGCATCGGGATTTCGAAAGTCCAATCCACCAAGGCCGCCACTATGCCACACATCACGTACCAAGCCCCGATACTTTAATTCCAGGAAATAGTGCACGAACGCGCTGTCCGATGTGTCACAGTTACAATAAATAGTTTTATTAAAAAAATGCGACAGGTAATTGTCGCATTCTTTTTTTACGTCTTCGTATCGCGTATAAAATTCATCGTTCCTGGCGGCACGCGCCCGGTGCAGTTTCCGATAAGTTCTAGGCATAAAAAAATCCTTTCAATAAGAAAAAGCCCCGCGACAAAGCGCAGGGTTATATACGAAAAAAGCCGTCACCATGACGACCAAAACTCGGCCATAGTATATCAGAAAAAACACAAAAAGTCAATAAGACAAAAAGCGGTGAATACGCTAAAATTCCATAAGGCTTATTTGCCCCGGGTTATTTTGCGATGGTTTCTTTTTGAAAAAATAGTATCCAACAGCAACAACCGCCAAACCAATTCCAACAGAAATTAAAACTTTTTGTGAAACTTTATCACCAGAACCGTGAGATTTGCCACCACTGGTACTACCCTGTGAAAAACAATATATGGTTTCACCATTAAACGTACCACAGTCAGTCCAGGAACTTGGGTGCGATGCACACTGTTCCACACCGCCGCCTTGTTTCCTGCACCAATCAGCGTAGCAACGGACATTCAAAAAACAGCACATACAAAAAACTAAAAAAATATTTCTCATCAAGAAAGCCATGATAGATTAGAATAAAAACCTAAGTTTTAGTCCAATATCAACAACGTTGAGGTTTCCTTTTTCTTTCCAGTCTGGATAATAAGACGTTGTTTCTCCTGCCGGGGCTCCTGTATTATAAATATTACCAACTGGAATATCGTTAGATGTAGAAACAAAAAGATTATAAGTTGACACAACACCGTCACTTTCAACTGTACCCAAATTTATATAACGACCAAAAACATCTACGATGCAATTTTCTGTTAAATTATAGGATGCGCCAAGTTCAAAAGAAAACGTAAAATTACCGACAGTGTTACCCTTGTGACGTGTTTTAATATCTGATACACGAATAGGCGTTCCTGGTTCTTGTAAAGTATCTTGCATACCAGGAATTATATAAGCTCCACCATCAAAAACTATATAATCAGATATAACATTTTGCGACAGTCCTATACCTGCTCCAATGTAAGGCCGTACTTTAAAAGAGCCGATAAGTCTGTCCAAATAATAATATATATTTAACATTGCAAGATCCGCAGAAATATCCGGTTTTTTATCAAATTTATATTCTCCAGTATGACTTGTTAGGTTTTCATCAATGGACAACAAACTGTGCGATTTTAATTTCAAAGATAAATCAGAATAATGCAAATACGTAAATTCTATGCGAAAGTTTTGAGTAACATGAGTACCCAACAATACCTGAATATTTAAAGATTCATCGGATTCAAATTCAGATTTTTGAAAAAAACCGGGTGCGAGCCAAGCGTCTAACTTTTCTTTATAATCTGCTTTAAATTTGCTAAAAGCAGATATTGTTTTCCCAACGCCAAGCCCTAAATACAAATCATGCTTAAACTGTGAGTTACTGCCATAATAATTTTTCTGAGCTTTATTTTGCTCAATATAATTTTTATCTGGCGTGATATATGTTTTATACTCTACTGCATACAGAGAATTAACACCAAATTCAAAAGCGAAAATAAATAATAATATAACTCTTGTTTTTATAAACATACACATTCTCCTATACCGAGTATTATATAAACTATAAAAAAATAAGTAAATGTAAAAAACACCCGTCAATTGACGGGTGTTTTTTTAGGTTAACGTATGCGTTGCGCCATACTTATAACAATTACTGCCGGCAATCCACCGATGCCGCCAGCACCACCAGCACCATTCACATGATATCCAGATGCCCCAGGTGCCGCTCCATCAGAACCAGAAGTCCAAGCTCCGCCACCACCGGCACCATACGCACCAGCAATACCGGCTTGTGCGGGACGAGAAGAAGGAGCTGTTCCGTTTGAACCATTTCCACCTTTGATAGCCTGTACGACATCTTGCAAAGTTATCGATTCTGTTACACCGACAGCCTGAAGACCTTGTCCTCCTTGTCCCCCTTGACCAGAAAATGCGTTATTGCCGCCACCAGCACCACCTGTTCCGCCAGGACGCACGGTGCCAGAAATTGCTGGCACTACAGCCGCTCCACCATTTCCATAGGTGCCAAGACCACCTGGAGTTGCATTAGGGGCTGTAGTTGAGCCTCTTACACCGTAAGACCCCCCAGCACCACCACCACGAGTTCCAACATACTCAACATCCGCAGGAGCTACAGAATTTCCTGGAATTGGAGATAATGTCAAACTGGTTGGAGGCACAGGAGCAGAGTTGCCCGAACCAGATTGTGGAATAACTGCATTGACTGCACCAATAAGAGTCAATTTTTTCAACTCTGGTTCAAAATTAAATGATATGAAACCAGCTGAAGAAAGATTTAATTCTTTAAACAACACAAAGGCACCAGCACCGCCACCAGCACCAACGGCACCATCTACTTCACCCGAAGTAACATTGTTGCCACTTGGCGAAGTTCCGCCCTTTGCACCATCGCCACCCCAACCAATAGCGATGATCTTATATGTACCTGGATCCAACATCATACCATTAGTACTTGTAAAAACAGAAACAGCCATATCACCCTCCTTTGGTAATAGAAGAAGATAATTATTTATCAACTTCACTATAAATTTTGATATGGTTTATAAAAATATTCAATAAAAAACTCCAATGATTATATAAAATATATCAATTGCATAAATCGTATTATTGATATATAATCTTGAGCGTCTTTTACACGTTAAATTTAAAATGATTATTTTATAATCTCAATAAATGGCTTGAATTTTCAATGCGACAAAGGCTCTAAAAAACGCCCCAAAAGGACGGTTTATCGTGGTAGCGGGAGAGGGACTTGAACCCCCGACACGCGGATTATGATTCCGCTGCTCTAACCAGCTGAGCTATCCCGCCAAAACTTTTTTCCGTGTAGAATCCCGTGTAGCCGCTGTGTAGAACCATGCATACATTTGGCCATATTTACACCGAGTTCTATCCGGTTTTATACTTTTTTGTTTTCTGCCGTATTTAGCAGAAAACCAAGGCATTCATACTTTCATACAAGCGTATCCAGTATCAGCTCAGATAATTATGATTCCACTGCTCTAACCACCTGAGCTATCCCGCCAATGCCTCGCATTATAACAAACAAATTTTTAAAATCAAGATTTATGTTTTTTGCGATTAATACATTTGATAACCGATAACGAAAATATAATATTAAAAATATTTATTAAACATTTTAATGAATTGCATTATTTATAAATTTATTTATAATATAAATTCTGATGAAAAAATTATTCGCATTTTTACTAGTTGTTTCGTTTTGTTTTTCTGCGTATGCGAAAGACAATAACCCCTTTATGGGAAATTATGAAAACCAAGTTGCTTTTAATCTTGGTCAAGGCGTAAACAGTGGGATAATAGTCCCCCCACCTGTACAATTTGTACCTTTTTATTTATTACACTTTCAATATTCTCAACCGACGACATTTTTCAAGTTACCTGCGCGCCAATCTATTAACATAGGTCAAACGTTGGGGTTCGGTACAAAATACGAGTGGCATTGGGACAAATACACAATTCCTATGATTTTTTTATCCGAAGATATTGCGTTGCTTCAGGGCGAAAAATGGTTTTTCTCAACGGGTATCGGCATGGGGTTGCAAGCGCAACAGAACGAACGTATAGGTTCCAAACTAATATTTCAATTTAAACTCATTTACGGATACAAATTAAACGATAAACTAAACCTTGAAATGTTTATACAACACTTCTCTAATGCCAACACAGCAATTGAAAATAATTCTTACGCATTTTATGGTTTGGGACTTAGTTATAATTTTTAAAAAGAAAGCCGGCAAGTGCCGGCTTTTTTATCACCAATTAATTGGCGTTTGTCCGTGTTCTATCAAATAATTATTCGCACGTGAAAAATGGTGATTGCCGAAAAATCCCCTATGTGCCGAAAGTGGTGACGGATGAACACTTTTCAAAACAAGGTTTTTCTCTGAGTTTACAAAATCTGCTTTTTTCTGGGCGTATGCCCCCCACAACATATACACAATATTATCACGCGTTGCAGTTGCGCGTATTACAGCATCGGTAAATTGTTCCCAGCCCTTCCCGGCATGCGAAGCCGCCAAATGTGCCTGAACAGTCAAAGTCGCGTTTAATAATAGAACGCCCTGCTTTGCCCAGTCCGTTAAATCTCCGTGCGTATTACTTGGTCGCCCCAGGTCGTTTTCTATTTCTTTATATATATTTACAAGCGACGGCGGCACAGGCGTCGGCGGCAGAACAGAAAAACAAAGCCCATGCGCCTGCCCTGGTTCATGATAAGGGTCTTGTCCAATTATAACAACTTTTACTTTATCCAGCGGACACAGATTAAATGCATTAAAAATATTAGCTGGCGCCGGATAAATCGCCTTGCCTGAAAGATATTCCGCGCGCACGAAATCTGTTAACTTAATAAAATATTCTTTATTAAATTCGTCGGCCAAAGCCGCTTTCCAAGATTCTTCTATTTTTACATTCATAATTTTATCAACCCATTTTGACAAGCCTTCCATAAAACCACATCTATATAACCACGCGGCAAACCAGTTTCTTTAACGACATGCTCAAACATATCATCACATGCTTTCTTTATTTCAGGCAATAACTTTTTATTATCAATTTTTTCCTGTAGCGCGACATTTCCCGTATACACAACCCCCAATCGCTGAATCCATATATCGTATTTTACAACATCTTCACCGAGATTGCGCGCCAAGTGATTTGCAGTAATTTTTCCTATGTGAGGCAACTTTTGCAGGTAACAAATTTTAGATTCTAAATCACATAAAGAATAATATTCACTACAAAAATCTTCTCTTTTTTGCCAAACTTCACAAATTGCTTTAACTTTATTTTTATTATTAAAAATATTTAATAAGTCATTATAATTAAATGAATTATCAACTAAATAATTTATTATTTTTTGATGAATTTTTTTTGCGGTTTTTTGAGAAAAACCACCTGCTAAAATAACGTATATGACCTGCTCTGCAAATTCATCGGGGTTAAACTTTTTAGGACAAGAAAGATTTTGTTTTATTTCATCAAACGTCTGCGCGTCGGAATCAAGTCCCATATCACGCAGACGTTTATCTAAATCAAAAAACCAATCCGCAGAAAACATATAATTATTCGTTTTGAATAGAGTTTCTCATTGCTAAAAGTTCAGAAACAGACATAGTTTTTTGTGTTTCAGCTTTTATTTTTTCTTTCGCCTTAAAAAAAGCATTCTTTTTAGCGTTATCATCAACCCCCAGTTGCTTTTTTAATTCTTCAAAGCGTTTTAACTTTTCAGGGTTTTTATCATTATGAGAAACGATTTCATATTCCAATTGATGATATTCGTTCCACAAAGCATCATCTTCAACACGATTACCCATAGAGTTTCTAAGAACTTCACCGAATTCATTAATTTCAAAATCTTTATCTGCCATATCTGCCCTTTTTGCTTAAACATCCAGATTTGCTTCCAGTGCGTTTTCAACGATAAAGTCGCGTCTTGGTTCAACAACATCACCCATCAACATTGAAATAACTTCATCTGCTTGCGATGCATCTTGAACTTTGACTTGGAACAAACTTCTATGATTTGGATCCATTGTTGTTTCCCACAATTGCTCTGCATTCATTTCACCCAAACCTTTATAGCGCTGAATCTTTAAACCGTTCTTTGCATATTCAAATGCTGTATCCAACAAGTTCAACGCACCCCAGATTTTCTGTGATTTTGCTTTCACACGAAGCGTTGCAGGTTTTGAGAACGTTTCAATCAGTTCATCGCGCCCTTGCATACGCAACCACGCACGAACTTCTGCCCCGTTAATTTTTTCACGTGGTAAAACATGAGTTTCCGTTACACTACGCAAAGTACGGGTAATAGTTATACCGGTTTCATTACCAGTTACTTTCCAGCCACGTTCAAATTCTAACTCTTCTGCATCCAGCATTTTTGCTGCTGCAGTAAAGTTTGCTTCTGTTTCACTATCAAATACTGAATTTAACGCCAATGCTTCTATAAAACGTAACGGCATTATATGACTAAGCGGTTGCAAAGTATTTTTCATATTCAGAATCAAAGTCAACAAACGTTTTAAGTCAGCACCAGAAATCTGGGCACCCGACGCTATTTCAATAACGCCGTCTGTCGCCAGTTGGTCCATTAAATAGTCATCCATTTCGCGTTGATTTTGCAGATAAATTTGCTGTTTACCGCGCGTAACCCCATATAGAGGAGGCTTTGCAACATAAATATAACCACGTTCAATGGCTTCTGGCATATATCTGTAAAAGAACGTCATAAGCAGCGTCTGAATATGTTGTCCGTCCACATCAGCATCGGTCATGATGATTACTTTATGATAGCGCATTTTTTCAATATCAAAATCATCTTTACCGATACCTGCGCCCATAGTTGTAATAAGCGCACCAATCGTATCAGACGTTAACATTTTATCAAAACGTACACGTTCAACATTCAAAATCTTACCACGCAGTGGTAATATTGCTTGCGTTTTACGGTCACGTCCCTGCTTTGCTGTACCGCCAGCTGAATCCCCCTCAACTATAAATAACTCGCACTTTGCAGGGTCTTTTTCTGAGCAGTTTGCAAGTTTTCCTGGCAGTCCACCAAGTTCTGGCCCAGATTTTTTACGCGATAACTCACGTGCTTTTCGCGCTGCTTCACGAGCGGTTGCGGCCTCTATAATCTTATCAACAATAGATTTTGCAATTGCAGGGTTTTCGTCCAGATATTCGTACAACATTTCTGACACGGTACTTTCCACCAAAGGCCGAACCTCACTGGATACCAACTTATCTTTCGTCTGCGAGCCAAATTTTGGATCTGGTATTTTAACACTTATAATGCTTGTTAACCCTTCACGGAAATCTTCACCAGAAAGATTGATATCTTTTTTAGTTAACTTCTCGCCTATATATTTGTTTATAGCACGGGTCAAACCCGCACGGAATCCCGCCAAGTGCGTACCGCCATCACGGTTTGGAATATTGTTTGTAAAGCATAAAGACGTTTCAGTATAAGCCGTTGTCCATTGCAGAACGATTTCTATATACGTATCTTCTATCTGCTTTATCATTTGAATTGGTTCGCGGTTTAATAACTCTTTTGATTTATCTAAATACGTTGCGAACCCCTTTAAACCGTCCACAGAATGGAATTCGCGCGTCTTTTTTTCGGCACCACGTAAATCTTCTAAGATAATTCTAACATTTGCGTTTAGATAAGATTGCTCACGCAACCACGTTTCCAAAGTATCAAAATTAAATTCTGTACCTGTAAAAGTCTCGCTAGATGGCAAGAAAGTAACCTCTGTCCCGTGCTCGTGCTGCGTTTTATTTTCTGTTATTTTTAAATCGCACGTTGGAACGCCATCGGCAAAAGACATATAGGCTTCTTTATCGCCGCGCCAAACGCGAACTTCCAACCATTTAGACAACGCATTAACGACGGAAACGCCCACACCGTGCAAACCACCAGAAACTTTATATGCACCGCCACCTTCGTTATCAAACTTACCACCGGCATGTAATTCACACATGATTAATTCCAGCGCACTACGCCCGGTTTCATGATTTATATCAAAAGGCATACCACGACCGTTATCACGAATTGTTGCGCTGCCGTCAGCATTCAAAGAAACATATACCGTATCCGCATATCCAGCCATTGCCTCGTCAATAGAATTATTGACAACTTCATAAATCATATGATGCAAGCCAGATCCACCTTCGCCCACGTCACCGATATACATGCCAGGGCGTTTTTTAACCGCTTCCAGCCCTTTTAAAACCTTAATTGAATCACCTGTATATTCATTATTAACAGCCATTTATATTCCTTTCTTTTTTCTATGCAGAGGATAGCAATTTATGCTATAATTATCAAGGAAAAAGGCTGATAAAAACACACATGTAAACAGGTAAAATTTATTGACAAATTTTAAATGTTTCGCAAATGTTTTTATAAAAAATAAAGGGCTATAAAATGAAATTTAAATTATTATATTTCGGTGAAATCTTGATAAATCCTAAAAAGCGTTCCCAACATATATCTGACATTCGTATGCAGTTTCACCCGCAGTTAAAAAAATTACTGGAACATCAACCTTGGGATAACATGACAAAATATATGATGCCCAACGCGACAAAAAGTCCGATAACAACACGTCATGTCGGTGGCATTGATTGGAATCCTATAATAACACCAAACTTAAAGTTATTAGCCGAAGTTGATATACAAATGATGCACCCAGAAATAGTCGGCGTACCGCGAAGCGATATAGATAACCGCGTCAAAACTATTTTGGACGGACTTCGTTGCCCGCAAAATGAACACGAGATAGGTGATAATACGCCACGGGATATCGGGCCTATTTATACCCTTTTGGATGACGACCATTTAATAACAAGGCTTTCTGTTAATACCAGCCACCTTTTATCAACGCATCTATTTAATCCGGAAATCTCGCATACACCGGATACCATTTTTATGATGTTGGATATAAATGTACGCGTCGCAGAAGGAACATTAGAAAATCTGCCGTTTATGGTATAAGAAACAACAAAAAAACGCCAACAGGCGTTTTTTTTAAGACAATACCGCCGTAATCTGATCTTGCATTTGAAAGGTTCCCAAAACAACCCATGCAATGATTGCAGAAACTAATAATATACCTATGCTATTTAAAACGTTTGATATTGATTCCATTTTTCTTACGGATTCTTCCAGATAATCATTTGCGACGCGCGACAGATTTTCATCAAAGCCCTTCATATCGGCATAAATTGCTAAATCTCCAATCAATTCTTCATTTGGGAAATCCGTATTAGTATTATTCAAGGCCGTACCAAGATTATCACCGTTCGCAATATAATGCAGGGTCTTTTCTAAAATACTACGTAAATATTTATTAGAGTTATCTGCCAACATGCGCATAGCATCGGGCATTGTGATACCTGCAGATATCATTGAAGACAAACTCATTAACCAGCCGACAGATACTTGTACCTTGTAAACATTCCAAGGAGGTAATTTATCAAATTTTGCACGCAAATTTCCGGACCAATTTGGCAAACTTATCCATATTATAAAAACCAATAAGAAGAACAATAACGTGAATATATACCAATATTTTATTGATACATCTGACAACCATATCAAAGACGATGCCATACCAGTCCAGACCATATCATCGCCAGCAATTTCTGCCAACGGCGGCACCAGATATATTCCAACAAGAATTATTATGCCAAAAGTTAATACTAACAAAAATAGCGGATATAAGATAGCACTGGTCATTGCGCGTTTTATTCTTTGTGTGCCTTCTACAACGCGACTGACGTTTTCCAGCGCAACCACCAAGTCAGATAAATTCCCAGATGTTACCAACAAAGTTTCCTCTGGTGGTACCCACCCACGCGTAGCATCAGAAAAACTCATACCACGTTCTAGGTTTTTCTGCCACTCTCGCATTACTATTGCAAAGGGCTCTTTTGGTTTTTTGCCACCTTTTGATTCTATATTTTCCAGTCTGCTAAGCGCATCCATTAAAGTAAAATCATTTCGTAAAAGTGACGCTAATTTTCTGGCGGTTGCCATTCTTTTTTCGGTATTTAATTTAAAAACCAGTTTTGCATATAATATTTCAAGTTTATTCATATCAATATACCCCTGGTCTATCTAACAAACCGACCCAACGTTCTAATTCATCAACACCGATAATGCCCTGTAGCATAAGCGATTCTGCCGCTTCTTTTAATGTACGTCCGTCCATTTCTTCCAACCAGTATCTGACGGCACCATCTGTATTTCCCGATAAGGCCAACCTTAAAAATTCACTGTTTGTAATTATGATTTCGCCTGCTTTTATGCGCCCCAAGGTCCCTGTCCCTTTACACATATCACAACCAGGGCCACGAACAAATACTTGTTGCAATCCTAATTCACCAAATGCATCCAAAACGCGATGATAAGCCGGGTTTTCTGGATGTTCTATCAACCTTTCACGACAATGCGGACATAATTGCTTAAACAAGCGCATAGAAATTAGTCCGCGCATAAGCGTTTCTTCTTTTAACTTAAACGCCTCTATTCCTAAATCTAACAAACGCGTTAATGCGGCCATAGCAGAGTTCGCGTGTAAAGTAGTCCAAACATTATGCCCTGATAGCGCGCCACGAACAGTTAATTGCGCCGCCGCCAAAGTACGAATTTCACCAACCATAAGAGTATCTGGGTCGCTTCGCAACGCCGCCGCCAATGCCTCGGTATATTTTTCTTCACGTTGCTCTTCATTTGTGGTATTTACCACGGGCATCTGGTGCGCACCGAATATCTTTTGTTCAACCGGGTTTTCCACGGTTATCATATTTATTTCATAATGCCTTTCTTTTAACATCAAGGACATATTTCTAACCAAAGTCGTTGATTTACCAGAACTTGTAGGACCTGCAACTATAACCAAACCGGTTGGGAAAGAGCGTAAACGCATTAATAACTTTTGTTCATATTCGCCGAATTCTTGTTCTGTTTTTATACCCTCTGTTGGATTATCGTACAACAGTCGCATAACCACATAACGACTGCCAAATGCAATCGGGTTAAATTGCATACGAATACTTAATATACCGCGTGGTAAATATAAATCTTTTGTTCCGCGAAGTGGCGTTCTGCCGTCTTTTTGGGCGGATTGATATTCATTCTGCGCATAGTTCGCGTTTGACATATCAGAAGAAGCAAACGCGGCACGCACAAAAGATTCACCCCAACCAGAATTATATTCTAAAACCGGTTGCATACTGCCATCTATACGAAAATAAATTGTCGTCTGATCTGCAACTTCAATATGTATATCTGAAACTTTCTGTGCGGCAGCCTTGGCGATAATATCTACGAAATCTTTCTGCATCTGATTATCATAATCTTGACGCGATTTAGATATTCCACCCAATCTACCTTCATATGTCTTATAAATACTGGATACCAAACCTAAATCCGAATAAAAAGGTACCCGCATAGGACGCGCACGTTTTTTTAACAAATCTAAAAACGCCAACACGCGTCCATCATATCTGTGTGTTCTGGATATTATTATTTCACCGCCAGAAAAATAAGCAATTAAACTTTGTGTATCTTTTGGTAATTCCTGCTCTGCCCCGGTCGCCGTCAATAAGCGATTTCCATTAGAAAATAAATAATCAACAATGTCTTTATTATCTGCCGTTTCCAAACCTGATGGTACAGACAGTTTCATGTCTTGTGGAATATTGTTTAACGTTTTGTTATCAAGTTCTTTCATTTCAGATATTCCATCATAAATTATTTATCGGCTGTACTAACGACGTTTAAAATCTGTACATCGCCATCCTTTTCAAACACGACACCTTCGTACAAAGAAATTGATTTTACTGTATACCCGTCAACTTTTTTACCGACCGCTATACGCTTATTTTGTCCTGTGTTCAAGTCTTTTATTGTTGCCTGTAACTGCGAACCGGAACCGAATACATTTACCAACCTGTAAACGTCTGCAAATTTTACATCATCTGTTTTTTCTTCGTCGGAATACGTTTCTGTTGATACGGTTTGTTTTGCTGCGCTTTCAACTTGTTCGGCCAAAGCCTGTTTTTCGCGTTCCAGTTTTTCTGCTTCGGCTTCTAATTTTGCCTGTGCGTTTTCCAGTTCTTGCTGTTGTTGTTCCGCCCGGCCGGACAAAGAGTCAATTTCCATATGCAGTCTTATTTTTTCTGCGGCAAGTTTGTCCAACTCTAGGTCCAACTGCGCACGTTCTTTTTCAAGTTGCATTAATACTTTTTCCTGCTCAAGCCCTGTAATCTGTTCAAACACAGACCCCGTCACATCATAGTTAGCAACAGCATCTGCGGACATAGTTTCTATTTCCTCATCAATTACATCTGCGCATACAGCAGGCGTTGACACGGCCATAAAGACAGATATAACTAAGAAACTAAAAAAAGACATATTCTTTTTATTTTGCATAGATTATCACCTCATAGTTCCAGATACGCGTTGATGCATTCCATGTGCATCGGGTCATATATACCCCACCAAAGTCGTTAAAAATTTGCATAAATTGCATTGGAATCATTTTAGATTCTGCTGCGACCTCTACCACATTTAAATATTCTGTATCCACACCATTAGTTAGTGTATCAACAACCATACCGGCATCCACAGGCGTATCTATTGCCTGAAAAGCACTTCTAACTGCGCGTAATACAGTATCCGCATCTCTTTCATCCAAAGACGCTTTTGTAACCACGGCTGGCAAAGTAGCGCGTACCAACAACGAGTCTTGAGATTCTTCTTGTACAAAAGAATGCGGCATCAGTTGCGTTGCTATGTTATAAAAACCGTCAAGAGTACCAAAATCGCGAACGAACCTTGCCGTAACATGCGTTTCACTACATTCAACATAAGTTTGATTCCACCCAAGAACCGGTTGCATCAAGAATCCCATCGCCTGATAACACATTTGCGCGCGCGCCATTGGATCCGGCAGGTAATCATAAGGCAAAACAATCGGATCAGGCATTTGTTGTTGCGTATTAAATTCTGCATCCAGTTCTTTATTTTTTTCCGCGACTTGCCTTTCATATTCTTGGGCCAGATTTGCATCTATGTTTGCAATTTCGGGTTGCACATTAACAATTTGCTGAATTGGTTCACGAAAGAAATAGAAAATACCAAATCCGAACCCTATCAATATAATCGTAGATAAAACGCCACCGCCAACACGACTTATCGGTCGTAAAGTTGCACGAACAGAACCGACTAACAAATCCGATAAATTACGTTCCACAGCGCGTGGCATCCCCCAAGCGCTTGGCGCAAATAAAGCATTCCAATCTGGTATTTCTGATAATTTAAAATATTCAGTTCTGGCATCGCTTTCTTTATCAAAAATTTTATCTTCCAGAATTACGCCGTTTCTAACCGCAACTAAAAAGAATCTTTTATCAACAGCAAACACCGCCAAAAAAGAACTGTATTCAGTCAAAGCATCTGTAACTGCGGCAGCGGCGCTATCCATTCCTACATGATGACCAAAGCGTCGCGCGCCAAGGCCAACCATACCCCTGTATTCTGTAAATAAATTTAACTTTCTATCAACGCTACGCGCCAATGTTTTTGCATACGAACGTGCGACATAGCCGGCACCGGTTGGTTGCCAAAACAAGCCAACTGCATATTTTTTTCTGCCAACTGTTATAATCTGACTTACCAAATTCTCTCTCGATTTATACTTTTAGTAATTATAACATAAAAATATCAGTTATGGCAAACACAGAATAAAAAAAGAATACCTGTTAATAAAATAACAGGTATTATATTAATAACGTGACTTACAAAACCTAGCAACCATACATCTGATTATTGCAATTCACGACTGTTTCTTCAACCACAGTCATGCTTGTAACGTCCGTCCCGCCATCCTTTGCCGTGCGAACAGAGTTCGGATGCGGGCAATCATAAACATTTGCAACCAAAATAAAGGCACGTTCCGGTCCAAATATTACCCATTCATTCGGACGTGTACGTTGACTGGTAATCCAATACGCATTTCCAGGACGCGCCTGATCAGCAATTCTATTTTCAAGGTATCTACGCGCATCATCTGCGTCATAAACAGAAACTTCTGATTCTATTTTATACAAAAAAGTACAACCAATTGGTTCTGCTTCTAGTTGAGTCAAATACTGACTGCCATTTTCATTTTCTATCAAACCGCTGCAACCGCCAAGTATTGCAACAACAGAAAACAACGCTAATATTTTTTTCATATTTACCTTCTTTGTTTTACTATCATTTAAATTATATCATAATTTGCCTTATCACTGAATAGTTTTTTCAAAACCAAATTATTCAATGCATGACTTCCTTTAAAAGACTCTAATTTTCCAACGATGAAACCGCCACTTGTGAACATATCACCGACCGCGTCTATTATTTTATGACGAACGAATTCATCTGACCACTTCAAAGGATTTAAAGTGCCGTCCCCCGCATCATTTAAAGCGATAACGTTTGTTTCATCTGCCCCGCGTCCCATACCATGCGCCTTTAAATATTCCCACTCTGAATACTTTCCGAATGTACGAGCACGGGCAACATTTTTAACAAAATCTTGAACGGATTTTTTATTACCATTATAAACATACGAATAAGTTTGCCTGCCAATAATTTTTTCCGGATAAATTAAAGTCGCCGTTATTTCTAAGCCTTTATCACTTGGTGTCAATTTGACGAAACCATCGTTTTTTCTTCCTGATAAAAAGTTAAACAAGAACAATTTTAGACGCATAAACAAAGGCAATTGTTTCATTATTTCAGACGCATGTGCAATGATTTCTCGTTTTACAATAATTTTTTTAAACTTACCAGGAACAACGCCGGCCTTAATAAAAGCATCATAAAAACTTTCAGCGCTGCCGTCTAGTATCGGCGTTTCTTTATCATTAATTTCTATTATCGCACTATCAATTCCAGCCATAAACAAAGCCGCCATTAAATGTTCTATGGTTTGAACGTGGGCTTTCTTTATATCTCCAACTGTTGTGTTGCGCATTTTTGTATCCCCAACATTATCATATGTTGCAGGAATTAAACCGCTATCAGATATATCTATACGACGAAAAAAAATACCAGTTTTTTTACTTGGTTTTACAACCATTGTAACAGGTAAACCAGAATGAATTCCCTTACCTACAAACTTTACCTGTTTTTTTAACGTAGACATTAAATGTTCTCCTTCAACCACTTATAAAAGTCTTTATCAATTTCAATTTCTTGTTTTGCATATTTAATTTTGCTTTTCGCCCATTCCGGTAATCTTACCCAGTCTTTTTCAGTAGTTATTAATTCTAGTTTTTTTGCTTGTGCAGTTTTTATCAATTGTTCTACGTCTTTATCAGTATATTGATAATGGTCTGGGAAAGACTTTTTCATACGAACGTTTTCCAGCGCATTAAAAAATTTCTTTGGATACCCTATTCCGGCAAAAGCAAATAATTTAACGTTATTTTTAAAGGGATTCTCTGTAAAAGATTTTGCATAAAACGCGACAGTTTCTGTTGGTATTTTAAAATTTTTACGCTTTTTGTTATTTTTAATTATGATGACCGCATTTGCTCGTTTAATGGCGCTTTTTGTTTCACGTAAAGGGCCAGCAGGTAATAAAAAACCATTTCCATAACCTAGCCCCTCATCAAACACTAAAATAGACAAGTCCTTTTTTATTCTAGGGTTTTGAAAACCATCATCCATTATAATTGGTGCATTTGATTCAGACTGCTTATTTAATAATACGATATTACTTTTTCTATCCCCGACATGAACCTGTAAACCATCGCGCGTCAACATTAAAGCTTCATCACCGACGTTACCTGTTTTTCTTCCTTTTTTATATCCCCGCATAACCACAGGTGCATCCAGATATTTTGCAACTGCGCGAACGATTGGTGTTTTACCAACCCCACCTGCAAAAATATTTCCGATACAAACAATACGCCTTCTTGATTTATAGGCACCGATTTTACGAAATAAAAATATGGTTTTACTGACGATAAAATAAACCAAAGAAAACGGCAATAATATAAATGCCAACGGAGTTTTATATAAAAACCACCATGGTGTTTTCATGTTAAGCCTTTAACTTTTTCTTTGCTTTTTTTGCTTCTTTTTCTTTTTTTATTTTTTGTTTAAATTCGTGGGATTTCAAGTCTTGTTCTACTTTGAATAAATTAAATTCACCATCCATATCACGAACTTGCTTTACCATTATGTTTTCAATTTTCTGACGAATGTTTTCAAATTCTTTTGCGCTTACTTTCTGGTCTATGAATATAGGTTTACCAACTGTACAAGTTATCGTATGAAAAGGCAACGCAACTAAATACCTATCCCACCTATTTTGGAACCACGCCCCAGAAGAAGAGTAACAAACCGGTATAATTGGTGCGCCCGTCATTTTAGCAAAGTACAAAGCCCCATCTTGCACGCGTAAAGACGGTCCCCCTGGCCCATCTGGCGACATACACATAGAATAGTTTCCTTGTCTTAACACACGAATCCCTTGGCGTAGTACTGAAATTCCGCCATCAGATGTACTGCCGTAAATGGACTTTAACCCGAATAATCTTTGTAATTTTGCCATCATCCGTCCATCTTTATGCTTAGAGGCAACGGCATAAGCACGCATTCCCCCCAAGCATACGATTGGAGACAACATCATACTGCGCCCATGCCAGAAAACGAAAATTGCTGGTTTTCTGCGATATTTTTTAAAAGTTTCCCAATTTTTAATTTTCTTACGCGAAGTAAAATATACGAACCATATAGCAATTGCCATCAACCCGGCAACCAACCATTGAAAGAAAGACAGGCTTAGAATGGGCTCCCAAAAGGCTTTCCATAATTTTCTAAAAGTTTTATACATAAGTTTCCGACTCTTTTGTTTAAATCAAAAGGGATTTTAGCAACAAAAAAAAGATATTTCAAGGCAGATGGGCAAGAAATCCTAAAAAGTCGTTTAAAGAGTATACATAAAAAAGATTGACATACTTCAAAAACGTGGTATAATTTCGTCGTTTTATCGCGGGGTAGAGCAGTCCGGTAGCTCGTCAGGCTCATAACCTGAAGGTCAGTGGTTCAAATCCATTCCCCGCAACCAGTTAAATGAAAAACGCCCCTGCAAAGGGGTGTTTTTTATTTTAGTGTGTTGCTGGATTTGAACCGCTGATGAAAGTGGTTCAACCGCAGAAACTAGGCGGACGCCAGGACGCCGGTTTGC
>CASETE010000008.1 GCA_949290785.1 uncultured Pseudomonadota bacterium | reverse complement strand
GCGCAAATTTGTAGTTATTCAAACTGCGCTTTGCTTGTTTTCATATACAAATTTTCGAACCAAACAACTTCGTTGTGTGGCCAAACCGATAACCCGCGTCCAAAAATAAAATCGCCACAAGGGCGATTTAATTTTTGGTTGGGGCGCACACGGGGGAATGGGGGTGTTCCCCCATTTCCATTTTGGGAAATCTGTGATTTTCCGAAATGGTTACAAAACATTAATAATGTTTTGCGGTGCAAATGTGAAACGGATTTGCACAATCCGTGCGAATACCAAATAAAAAATACCCCAACGGGGTGTTTTTTATTTTGGTTGTGCATGACCAGCAATTCCCGAGCCAATTATTATAATGATTTAATCAAAATAGCACCTGAAATTGCGAATGTTAAACAGCTTTTAACAATTTAACGCATTAGATGACAGTGATTTAATAATCGTCATTTTGATTTGCCTGATGTTTAATTATTGTCATTTCCATTTGTTTAACAATTTCTGATACTTTTGCGCGCATGCCGTTTGGGTTGATAATATAGTTTCCTTGCTCGGTCTGTAATGCGGTGGATTTTAATATATCGTTCAATTCTTGGTGCCAATTTGAACGATTCATAAACAATTGGTTGCCTTCTAATACACACGCATACACACCGGCAATGTATGGTGCAGCAGAACTTTCGCCACCGGTCACCCTGTATTGCCATCCGTTTGATTCCAGTGGAGTTGTACGCATGTTGGTTGGAATGCCAATCACTTTGTCAGAATCAAATGGCAGATTCATCATCCGAATTGTTTCATCGCCCGCGGCCTGAACATTTGGTTGAACATCTGTCATGTTCGGATTGTTACATGGCATAAAATCACGCCCAGATAGTGTCGCATCCTTCATATAATCAGATGTGCATAAAATTATTTTTACCCCATCGGCTTCCAATTGGTCCAGTAAAGCACAGACCTCTGGTTGATACTTTTTGCGTGCCCCCCAACTGCATGACAATATATGAATTTTGTTTTCAGGTTTTTGTGCCTGATTAAATTTGATTACATTGCGCAAAACTTCCGCAATGTCTTTATCAAACTCTTTTCGTTCTTTGTATGATGCCTTGGTAAAATAATAAACATTTGCATCCGGGGCGATGCCGGTGCTTTTGCCGACCAGTTGACCCATAACCATACTGGCATGTTTGTTTGTCGGCAATTCTTGGTTATGTAATGGTCCTTGAATAAATTTTATATTATCGGCATATTCGTGATTGGTTATGTCCAACATATTATCTATAACAGCAATATTTATACCACGACCGGTCGCATTATTTATTTTGTTCGCAGGTGTTTTGGCGCGTTCCATTATTGCCATTGGATTAAATCCATCCGGCATTTTGTCTGGGGACGGCCAGATTACATTTGTTGTCCAACCCCGAATTCCCGATTGGGGTAGAGATTCTGTGGGCGCATAGTCAAACAAATGTTTATACCCGCGCAAGTCTAGTTCAGATAAATCGTGATAGTCCAATGTAGGCGTGTTTTTAATCTGGTCAATACTGTGAACTTTGACGTACTGTGTGCCTTTCTGCTGCGCAGTTTCATGTTTAAGTCCGACTATGGCATTGTAAAATTTCTTTATATAGTTATTCATTTATTAACCTTTTAGCCAATAATACCACATAATTCAATATATAGCAAAATGGCCATGACTGATTCTAACTGAGTAAAAAACTGGAAAACCAGTCTTTTTTTGTTTAGAGAATTTGAAAGTCGGTAAAAATTGGCGCTTTTCAAAACCCAACTTTCGAACTCACCAACCCCTTGTATTACAAACAAAAAATGCCCCGACGGGCATTTTGTTAACTTTGGTTGTGGTCGTTAAGCGAAACGCGAGTTGGTTTAAAGGAATCTATTTACATTAAATTCAAATTCTGTTTCTGATACATTATCGCGTTTTTCATTTATGAATTCTTTTATTTTTTTACCACCTAATAATTCGTATAATTTACATACTCTGCTCCCTGTTAATGTTCCGGTAGTAAATTTATCTGTACCATTTTGTTTAACACGTTTTGAAAATTCTTTAACTAAATTAAGTGCAAATTTAATATCGCCTATGACTTTTTCATCCACATATAATGCAATCAATTCCCAATTACCATTTTCATCTTTCATTCCACCGATGGAACCAACAACATTATCATCTTGGTCTGTTGCAACAATATTTATTGAATCTTTATTACGAATAATATTTGCCATTTTTTCTATTCTGGTTTGACTTAAATATTCTTGAATTTTATTTTCCAAATATTCCGGTGTATGTAATGAGGCAAAAGAGCGCCTATAACCAGCGGCAATAATATTTTGTATTGCTTTGGCATCTTCTGGAATAGCGTTTCTTATTTTTATATCCATCTGTTTACCTTTTTCTTAAATTTCATCACTATATTATATCATAGATTTTGATTTATTACTATTTCTACTCGCCCACACATCACAACCGCATTGAATAAAAAGACCTTTTAGAGCAGATTTAGACTGGTTTTGTAATATTTTTCGTGGTTCGAAAGCATTTTTATATCTTTTTCAATAATTTACTATTTTTACCAGTAATGACAGATTTACCTGTTTCGCGTTCCAATTGTAATCGTGCTTGTCTTGCAACTTTACCGCCACGATTTGCAACAGTCATATTTGCTTTCAGTCCTTTCGGTTTTTCTTTCTTTGCGATTTCTGTCGTAGATAATTCAGCCAACATATTCAAAACCAATTCAGCATTTGTCATATTATCACGCAAAGATTCTTTATGCAGTCCCTTTAACTGTTTATAATCGCGTGTTTTCATATCAGACCAAGAGCGTGTAATTTCATCGGTCAACAAAGCATATTCTAAACCCTGTTTAATTCCTGCTTTATCCCATTCATTAGTTAATTCTTTACGAATTTCGATACTGCGTAATCTTTGCGATATCCACCTTGAAGAATAACCCATTTTTTGATAATAAGTCAAAGCGCGTTGAATCGCTATTTCAGGGTCTGCAATCTCGTCTATTCTTTGTGAACCAACGGATGCTAACCATAACTTAAATGGTTCTGCTTTCTTAGACGGTATAGATTGAATAAGACGCAAAATTTGTTCTGTATCACCAACATCAGTATTATAAAACTTACCATCAGACGATTGCATTTTCAGTTGGTTACAATTTGTAACCGACTGATTCCCCTCTGCTTTAAGTCTGTTTTTAAGAACCTTCCAATAATTACGCGCATGCTGATAATCATTGTCTGTTAAAGCGGCAACAATATCAACAATAGAAAAATACCACTTTTCTTGTTTTTTGTCCCACAAAGTTCTTACATTTTTATTATCAAACAGTTTTATTTGGGTATCTGACATAATTCAATCCTTTGTGTTGATTATATCACAAAAAGTTCGAAAGTATAAAAAAGAACACAATTTTCCTAAACTCAACTTTCGAACTCATGAAACTATTGGAAAATATAGGGATTTTTGCTCTTGTTCAAAATCTGTTTAATATGGTTGGGGCGCACTTAATTCCCTCGGGCGTTGCCCTGCGGGGCATTCGTGACGGTTTGAAAATGCGTTGCTTTTCAAACCTACTCATTGTCGAACCAAACAACTTCGTTGTGTGGCCAAACCGATAACCCACGTCCAAAAATAAAACCGCCACAAGGGCAGTTTAATTTTTGGTTGGGGCGCACTTAATTCCCTCGGGCGTTGCCCTGCGAGGCATTCGTGACGGTTTGAAAATGCGTTGCTTTTCAAACCTACTCATTGTCGAACCAAACAACTTCGTTGTGTGGCCAAACCGATAACCCGCGTCCAAAAATAAAATCGCCACAAGGACGATTTGATTTTTGGTTGACCTTTGTGTCCTATTTTCGAACTCATTATGATGACAGACTGAAACAGATGTCAACAGAAATAGAAAAACTGATTCTGAATAATGGATAATGGTTGATATGGCTGCAAGCGTTTCGCATCGGTTTTGCGG
>CASETE010000007.1 GCA_949290785.1 uncultured Pseudomonadota bacterium | reverse complement strand
TTGCAGAAAAAATCGGTGTTATTAAAAAGCAGCACAACAGCAATATTTTTTTAATCATACTGCGATAATCCCCCCATATGATATTTTTATAACCTTGATTTGATTCTAGAAAAAAATTCCCCACCCCCGCAACAAAAAAATTATTTATCATGAGCCAAAGGATGAGCGTTTTCGTATATGTTCATAATTTCTGCCATGTTTACCTTGGTATATAATTGTGTAGTAGATAAAGAAGAATGTCCCAATAATTCTTGCAGGCTTCGCAAGTCAGCGCCGCCAGCCAGCAGCGCGGTTGCAAAAGTATGTCGTAAAGCATGTGGCGTCACATAATCGGGCAGTTGCAAGTAATGCCTTAGTCTTTCTATGACTTTTTCCGCCATACGTGGTGACATAGGTAAACCGCGCACGCTGCGGAACAAGTTATCTTCTGGTGCCGAACCGAACGGGCGTAATTTGGTATACTTTTCAATCGCGTCCACCACCGCCGGCAATACGGGTACGATACGTTCTTTTCCGCCTTTGCCAAGTATTCGCAGCGAGTCTGTTCTGTTCGTAATATCTGCGTTTGTTAGAGACAATGCTTCGGAGATACGCAAACCGCATCCGAATATCAGCACGACCAGCGCCCAATCGCGCGCGGCAATCCAAGGTTCTGACGCATCCAGTTCTTTGATGGCAGTGTGCATATGTTGTACGTCGCTGACCTCTATGGCTTTTGATAACTTTCGCGGCACCTTTGGCGAAGATATAAGTCCAATGGCGTCGTTTTTAACTTTATAATTCTTGGCCAAGAATTTATAAAAACCGCGTAACGACGATAGCGCACGTGCTGTTGACTTGTGCGCCAGTTGCCGCCGTTGTCTGTCTGCCAACCAAGCACGAAAAGTAATCGTATCGGCACGCGACATATCGTTAATGAAAATATCCGCGCCGTTAAAGTTCGTATAGAACTTTATAAAATCGCGGATATCCATTTCATACGCAGACGCCGTATGTACAGAATAGTTCTTGGTCTGTATCAAGTAATTTATAAATTGTGCAATTATTTCTTCCATTATTTTATATAGAAAGTTGCGTTTATACTGACTGAAACTTCTGTATCTTTGGAAACGATGCTGCCTGCGACAGAGCCCGCAGCAGCGTCCGCTACGGCCATCTTTGCACTGGTTGCCAAGAAATTAGACGCGCGCGGTTGATAGTCCGCCCCCGTTCCAGATATATAAGAAACACCGTACAACTTACCGACGCGGTTTCCGGTTTCTGCGACCAAGGCGTTGGCGCGTTCCCGCGCGTTTTCAACCGCGTCGCCCAGACACTTTTCCATTGCGGGCTTCATTGCTTCGGCGCTGGTATACATGCGCAAATTTTCAGAATAAACGTTCGGTTGACCCGCAAATTTCGCCAAGACCTTTTCTATGATTTCAATATTGTCTGCTGAAACTTCTATGGCGATGGTTGTTTCAACGCCCAGTACAACTGACTTTTCTAATTCGCGGTTCCATTCGGACTTTTCATATGAATTAAATTCCGTCGTTTGCATTTTAACGTCTTGGGTTTTTAAGTAATCCGTTATCTCTGCAATCTTGGCGGTTGCCATTTTCATAGACGTTGCAGCGTTAGTGTCCAACGTCGTTACACGCAACGTTATCGCAGTTCTGTCTTTTGGAACGGTTGTCAGGCATTCGCCCGATACGGAAATCAACCGCAATTCACGCGGTTGTGTAAACGCGCCAAACAACAACGCCATAACGGCACCGACGCCTATTACACTGCATACCCATATAAGCGATTTTTTCATTTTTCTTTCTCCTTTCCTTAAACGATTGTTTATCCTAGCATGGCTTTACGAACACGCTCAAACGTTTGTTCCGCAACAGGTCTGGCAAGGGCCGCGCCGTCAGCCAAGATTTTATCCAGTTCTTTGGTATTTGCCATCAGTCGCATATATTCTTGCCTTGGTTGCGACAACACCGAATTAATCTTGTCAAACAAAATCGTTTTTGCTGTACCATACCCCATACCCCCGGCAATAAACCGACCGCGCAATTCTTGGATTTCTGCATCCGTGGCAAAGTGCTTGTACAACTGAAATATCGTAGACGTTTCTGGGTCTTTTGGCTCTTCGGGTGATTTACTATCCGTGATTATGCGCATGATTTTCTTTTTCAGTTCTGCCTCTGGCGCAAATAAAGGAATGATATTGTCATAAGACTTGCTCATTTTACGTCCGTCCAGACCGGGAATTATACCCGTATCTTCGCCAATTAACGGCGCCGGCAATTTAAAAACGTCACCGTACAAGTTATTAAAATACCCGGCAATGTCACGTGCAAACTCAACGTGTTGCTTTTGATCGGCGCCCACCGGAACCGCGTCCGCGTTGTACAGCAAGATGTCCGCCGTCATCAATATAGGATACGTATACAAGCCCATATTAATCCCTGCGTCTTCGTCTTGCCCGGCGGCGACGTTCTTGTCCACAGATGCCTTGTAAGAATGCGCGCGATTCATCAATCCCTTGGGCGTGACGTTCATTAATAACGTAGTCAACTGATAAGTTTGCACAATATCAGATTGCTTAAAAAATACGGTGTTTTCTAAATTCAAGCCCATTGCAATCATTAATGCAGCAATCTCGTAAGTATGTTGACGTATTACTTTTGGATCACGTATGATATTTAATGCGTGCAAGTCAGCAATAAATACATACGTCTTGTTAGACTTTGACAATTCTATTGCGGGCTTTAGCGCGGCAACATAATTCCCTATGTGCGGGGTCCCAGTCGGCTTTATTCCCGTTAAAATGATATCTGTTAATGCAGCCATAATATAAATCCTTATTTTTATATGTTAATTTGTTTGATAAAAAAATGAAAGCATAAAAATACTTTACAGCAAAATAAATACAGGCAACCTTAGCGGCGCCACCAGTTTTTACGAATAAAATAAGAACTTATGTATTTCATAATGATTATTATAGTATAATAACGATTAATAATGTCAATATTTTATATCATTTTTTTGTTGCATGGACGGGGAATTTTTTTCTAGAATCAAATCAAAGCTATAAAAATATCATATGGGGGGATTATCGCAGTATGATTAAAAAAATATTGCTGTTGTGCTGCTTTTTAATAACACCGATTGTGTCTGCAAACGCTGTAACTTGCAACGTTGGTGAATATGCCGACGGCGATTTTTGCTATGAATGCCCCGCAAACGCTGACTGCCCAGACGGAATAGATTTTGTCTGTGATAGTGGCTGGTATAAAAACGGTAACATATGCTCTAAATGTAGTGTTGAAAATTCAACCTGCACGAATGGCACAGATTATAATTGCCTGCCTGGATTTTATGACGATGAAAAT
>CASETE010000006.1 GCA_949290785.1 uncultured Pseudomonadota bacterium | reverse complement strand
TCGCCTTTCTCGCCCTGAGGACCCGCCAAGCCTTGCGGTCCAGTCAAACCCATAGGACCTTGAACACCTTGAGGTCCAGGTTCACCTGCGTCGCCTTTTTCACCTTGGGGACCTGTCAAACCTGCTGGTCCCTGAGGTCCCTGAGCACCCTGTAATCCCTGTGCCCCCCTTTCACCTTGTGGACCAGTTAAACCAGCAGGTCCCTGCGGACCAGTTATTTTTGAAATAGGAATAAGTTGTTGCCACTGGCTGTCACCCTCAACACGCCAAACCAAATTTTCATTATCTTCATCAAATCCGAGTTCTATATTTTTCCCAACCGTAGCACCAATGTCATCTTTGATATTATCAATATTAATAAAAATTTCGCCGTCTTCGGTTACATCCACATAATCGTCACCGCTTATCAATATATTTTGCTTATTTTCATCCAAGCGTTTAATTTCTTCGCGTAATTCATTAATAATTTCTTGATCAATCGTATCGCCACCAACGTTTACAGAGCCCCCCGGGCTTTGAGGTCTGATAGCACTGCCACCACTGACAGTTGGCGTACCGCCCAAATACTTACCAATAGACAAGCGTGGCGTAGTAATGACACGCGTACCGTTTGAGCTACTTGTCCCAGTTGCGTTGGAAGAACTTTGTGTTCCATCAGTTGTCACACGAATAGACGAACCGCGAACAGTAGACGCGTTTACAGTCTTGGCAGCACTGCCAGAATCGGCAGAATTTTCATAAGTACCACTGCCAAGAACGCGCACAGAAGACGCAGCATAAACATCAGTAACAGACGCGCAAAGCACACAAATTATGGCGATTTTGGATATGTTTATTTCTTTTCTCATGATACCTTCCAACATTTAGTTTATGATAACATCTTTGCGTATTATGTGTCAACAGCAATTCTATATAAAAAACACAAAAATCGGGAATAAAAAACTATCCCCGATTTTGCGTTGTTAAAACAAATTCTTACTCACCAGATGCGTTTCGTGCGATAGGTTCCCATTCATATATTGAACCGTTAAAAGTCAACACACATTTGCTTGTACCGTCAGAACATGAACCTGAAGGTTTCGGTATAGCAGCGTCTGCTGTTGTTTGTGCGTCAGCCGCTTCTTGCGCAACTTCTTTTATCGCGGTAACAACTGTTGTTGCGGTTGTACCCATGTTTGTGGCGGTTACTTCACCGACCTCTGAATCATATGTACTGGTATTTAATTTGTCTGCTAAACCAGAATCAACATAACTTGTTGTTGCATAATCCGCTAAATCAGCAGATGTCAACATACCGGATGTTGCGTTTTTAATTGCACTCGCAACGGTTTTTTCAGATGTATATTTTGTACCACTGGCTGTCTCGGGATTAATATCCATGGTTGTACCGGTAATTTTATTGCTTACATCTTCTTTCGTTGTTGCATAACCATCATAAGTAGCAACTTTTTCAGCAGTTATGCCAGAATCCACGGCCTGTTGTTGTGTCGTTGTCAAAGTATCTTGCTTGGTCGCTAACCTTTCAGTCAACTGAGCGTTTGTGGCATAATCGCCGACAGCTTGCTTGCCATCCAATGCCGCTTTGATAACCTTGTTTTGAACTGGATTTGTACTGGTTTCACTCAGCGCGGAATCAACTGTTACACCTTCGGGAATTTCAGGCGTGTCCGTCAAATCATTATAAGAACCAGTTGTGGCAACCGTTGCCAAACCATCAATTTTTGAGGTTGGTATCGCATCTGGCAAATCTGTTACCTCTAAATTCGTACTGCCTGTTACCAAACCCTTAGAGTCATATGTTATTTTGGTTCCTGTACCGCCCGTAATTGCAGCATTTGCGGTAACTTTTGTTGCGTCTTGTTGATCAACGTACGTTTGTAAGGCATATTCATCTAAGTCAGTACTTGTAACGCTGTCAGCAGTTGCGGTTTCAATTGCTGTTGCAACCGCCTTTTCTGACGGATATTTTGTTGTACTTGCACTTGCGGCCGCCGAGATAGTCTGTGTTTTATTTGACAGGCTTTCTTTCTTTGCCAAATTATCATCAACATATGCCTGTGATGTAATAGCAGCGTTTGCTACCCCCACAGATATCACTGACAATAACATTGCAAATGTTGTCACGGTTAGTTTTTTCATGGTTGCTTCCTTTCTTTCTTAGTTTTTCAAAGTCTTTAATTTGCGGGGTTTGTCACGTTAACCCACGAGATATTCCCGTCACGATCAACAGATAACACACACAAATTAGATTCCGCCTGACATTCTACGCCAGGTTTAGGTATAACATAATCAACGACAGCCTTGACACTGGTATACTCGTCAACGCTACCTTTATTTAAATCCGTAATGGTTTCCGCTTTATTATCTTTATCTTCTTTTGCCGCCAATGCCGGTCCAAAGTCCCCTTCCATACCGGCTGTAATGGCCTCAGAAATTTTTGTATCTGTTTCTATTTTCGTATAAGCATTTGTAATGCCATAGTCCGCCAAAGTCGTACCTTTGTTCGCTTTTTTATCTAATTCGGTACGAACAGCCAATTCTGACGGATAGTCCGTATTCGTCGCAGTATCTATATCGCGAACGACAATTCGTTTATTAGCAACGTCTTCTTTTTTATCCAATTCTTCATTAACATAAGTTGTTGTAGCATAATTACTTAATGCGCTGCTGTCGGCCTTGTTAGCCAATGCATCAGCAACGGCCTTTTCTGACGGATAATTTTCTGCAGTTGCTTCTGATGCGGAACGAACGGCCTGAACAATTTTATTTACATCTTGCTTGGCTGACAATCCCGTATTCAACGCTTCTGTCGTCGCATAATCACCAACTGGTTGTTTTTCAGCCAAACCTTGTTCCAATTCTTCTGTCGTTGCATAATCACCTGCATCTTGTTTACCCTGCAATGCTTGATAAATCACCTTGCCTTGAACCGCGTTTGTACCATCTGGCGTTAATTCTGAATCAACAACCGCACCTTCGGGTATAACAGGTTTATCACTTAAATCATTATAAGAACCTGTTGTAGCAACAGTTGCTAAACCTGTAATTTTATCTGTTGATAGTTGCGGTATATCGTCCGATGTCAAAGAGGAACTACCCGTTACTAAACCCTTTGAATCATATGTTATTTTGGTTCCTGTACCGCCCGTAATTGCAGCATTTGCGGTAACTTTTTGATTCAACTCTTCAACAGTCGCATAATTGCCAACAGGCTGTTTACCGGCCAAACCTTGTTCTAGTTCTTCTGTCGTTGCGTAATCACCGGCGTCTTGTTTACCCTGCAAGGCCTGATAAATCACCTTGCCTTGAACCGCGTTTGTACCATCGGGCGTTAATTCTGAATCAACAACCGCACCTTCGGGTATAACAGGTTTATCACTTAAATCGTTATAAGAACCTGTTGTGGCAACCGTTGCCAAGCCTGTAATTTTATCTGTTGATAGTTGCGGTATATCTTCTGCTGTCAAAGCCTCGCTGCCCGTTACTAATCCCTTGGAATCGTATGTTATCTTGGTTCCTGTACCGGGTTCTATATCAGGATTTGCGTTTAACTTGCCGTCCACAGCATCAAGGTTTGCCTTGGTTTCCAAAGCACCATATACCGCAGCAGCAGAAGGATATTGTTCAGACGTTGAAGAAGAATCTATGCTCTGGGTTTTATTCGTTATATCTTCTTTCTTTGCAAGTTCTGACGCATCTGCTTTTAAATCAACAACTGCACTTAAAGCATCAACCGTGTCTGATATTGTTTCGTCTCTTCTATCCACATAATCTTTACTGGCAATTTGCGCAGCGTTTGCAGAACCGGTATATAATAACCCTGCAATAACTAATAAAGAAACTACATAACTGTTGTTTTTCATATACCTGCCCCCCTAGAATACTATATCATACCACGTTTTATCGCCGTTATCGTCTGTACCAAACAACTTATTTTTCCCAGCCCCTTCAATTGTTACAACGCCATCTAAATCAGATTTGTCCGCTTTTGATTGCAGTGACGTATGTACAGCCAACGCAGATGGATATTCTTCAGACGTAGAATTTTCATCTATGACCTGTGTTTTGTTTGATTTGTCTTCCTTACCAGCCAACGCTTCATCAACCCCTTCTATACCGCCCAACGTTAAATCTTGCAGTTTTTGATCAATCGTTGCTTTATCATAAACGTTGTCCACATTCGCCTTGGTCGTTAAAGCAGCATGAACCGCCTTTGCAGATGGATATTGTGTTTCAGTAGAAGAACCGTCTATGGTCTGAACTTTATTTAATTTATCTTCTTTTGTTTCTAATGATGCATTAACAGACTCTGTTGTAGCATAAGCCCCCAACTCTTCTTTAGTTGCCAAAACATTTAAAGAAGACTTATCCGCTTTGTCTGACAACTTATTATCAACCTCGGTCTTGGTATAAGCATCTTGGATACCGTAACCCGCCAATGTGGTTGCTTTATCTGCTTTTGCAGCCGCTTCTAACCTTGCGGTATCGGCGGTATCTTGTGCGGTTTCTGCCGCTGATTGTGCGGATTCAGCGGTTGATTGCGCTGTTTCCGCTGCCGACTGAGCAGTCGTTGCTGCTTGATTTGCAAGATCTGCCGTATTTTTTGCTTCACCCGCTGTTGTCACGGCGACTTCCGCAGTTGAACGAACCTCATCAACTGACGCAGCAGCACTTTCCGCGATTGATTTTGCATCATCCGCAGTTGTTTTCGCAACTTCTGCCGTTTGACTTGCGGTATCAGCGGTTGTTTTTGCGGTTTCCGCGGTTGTACGAACTTCGTCTATCAACTCCGTTGCTCTATCCGCCGCCTCTTTCGCGGTATTAGCAGTTGATACAGCAGTAGCAGACGCGTTAACGGCGTTCGCCGCCGCCACACCGGCATCGGTCGCCAAGGTCTTTACATTTCCAACCTCGGTAGATAAAGCATCCAACGCTGTTTTATCCGCTTTTAATGCAACCTCTGATTTCTGTGCATAACTTTCTAATTCTGACTTATCTGCCTTGTCTTCTAATTCAACTTTTGTTGCATAATTTCCCAGTTCTGATTTATCGGCCTTGGTTGCCAAACCAGAATCAACATAATCTGTTTTTGCATATGCAGATAAATCTACTTCACCGCCAATCGCAGCCTCTGCTATTTTTTGATCAATCGTTTCTTGGTCATAAGTTTCGGTTTTTGTATAAACATCGTCGGCGTTGGCTTTTGAGGCCAAACCACGCGATACAAAATCCTCTGTCGCATAACCCGTCAACGCCCCGTTATCTAGCTTTCCACTTAGACCGTCCGTCAACTCTGTCTTCGTTGCGTACGTAGCCGCAACATCTTCTGTTTTAGCATAATCTACTAATTCATCTTTTGTTGCATAAACAGTGGCCAAGGAATCAACAGCATCTGATATCGCCTGATTCATAACCTCGTAAGTAGTATAATTAGATAAATCAACAGAGGCTACATCACCTGGTTCACCCTTTTCACCTTGCGGTCCTTGAATACCTTGTTCACCTTGGGGTCCTTGAATTCCTTGTTCACCCTGTGGACCTTGAATACCTTGCAAACCCTGGTCACCCTTTTCACCTTGGGGTCCTTGAATTCCTTGTTCGCCCTGTGGACCTTGAATACCCTGCAAACCCTGGTCGCCCTTTTCGCCTTGGGGTCCTTGAATTCCTTGTGCACCTTGCGGTCCAGTGATTGCAGATATGGGTAATAATTCTATCCAATTACTATCGCCTTCCAGACGCCAAACCAACGCCTGTTGCGCGTCATCAAATCCTAATTCTACACTTTTACCAACTACTTCGCCGATATTGTCTTTTAACTTTTCTGTATCAAGCCAAATATTATTATCTTCTACTTTAATATACTCATCCGAAGGAAGCAGATTTTCTTGTTTTACCGTATCTAAACGTTCTATTTCACGCCGTAATTCAGCAATAATTTCTGGATCAACAGTTACATCGCCACCAGAACTGCTGCCGCCAGACGTTCCGGGATTTTGCGGTCTTAATGAACTGCCACCGCTAACTGACCCACTGCCACCTAAATATTGTCCGATGGACAACCTGGGCGTTGTAAGAACGCGACCGCTTGTCGTAGAAGCACTTGTATTATTGGTATTACTTTGCGTGGTGGTGGGCGATACCCTTACAGAACCGCCACGAACAGAAGACGCACCAGACGTAACAGCAGCGGCAGCGTTTGATGCACCGTCATAAGTACCACTGCCCCCCAACACCCGAACAGAAGACGCTGCATACGCACCAGATACCGCGGTGCACAATACGCAAACTATCGCAAGTGTTGATATTTTAAAGTCTTTTTTCATACATTCTCTCTACTTTATTTATAATATCATATTTCTGCGAATCGGGTCAATAGTTTTCTTGTTTTAAAATTCATACCTTAATCCGATAGAAATAGAGTTATCCAAAATCAAACCGATTTTATTTTCTATACTGGACTGGTAGAAAACATTCGGATCGTGTTTATAAAACCATTCGAAATCCCTTGTATGCGTCGTTCCCATCAAACCCGCCAGACGATACCGAATATCTAACGTCAGGTTATAATCCAATTCTTTTGCAAATCCAACCATTATACTACCCATTGGTGATATTCTATTTTCACTTCTGGGGCCGCCTTCCATCATAAACACCTCGCTATCTAATGTCGTAGTTGGTAATGCCACACCAATACCTGCCCCCAGATAAAAACCGTTCAAGAAATCCCTATAACCATTCACTATCGCATACGGCGCTGACAGAGTAAATTCAAACCCTAAATCTTTGTCTGTAAAACGGCCTATGTACCCGCCTTCCAACTCAATACGCCATAAGTAGTTAAACTTCCAACCCGCCGCCAGACTGCCACCAAAAACAGGTTCAAAAGAATAAATATCTTCACTAAACTGACTTCTCGCATAAGGATAATCAGAATCATATTTATTTTTCCAATTTAAAAAACTTAGTTCTGCACGACCTACAACGTACCACCCGTCTTTTGCCTTATCCTTATAATCATATGTAACCGTATAACCGCCATTGTCATTTGGTGTTATATGACTGGGAACCGCAAAAGCCTGCGTCGTAATGACCCCCATAAAAGCAACAAAAAGCATTTTTGTTTTCATAATTAAAACTCCTTATCCAAACATTTTAATATAGTATACCACAAAAACACCACCGATACAAAGAACAAAAAACTCGCGTTGACAATTTTTTTACTTTTTGTTATATTTTTTATGTAAACTTATTTAATAAATGGATTAAATATGAAAAATTTTTTATGCGTTTTTGCTTTAATAGGTTTGGGCGCTTGTACATGTGTTCCAAATAATATTAATGATGACAAAGTATTTTTTGCTTTTGATTCTGCCGTAATTACAGACGAAGCACATCAGTCATTAAAAGAGCAATCTTTGTACATGAAAACCCACCCAAATGATACCTTTATCCTAGAAGGTCACTGTGACGAACGTGGTTCAACAGAATATAATTTGGCGCTGGGCGCGCTACGTGCTGGCAACGCCGCCCATACCTTATTTCAAGAAGGGATAAAAGAAAATCAAATTAAAACGATATCTTATGGGAAAGAACGCCCACAATATCCTGGCACGGGTGAAGCCGTATGGGCAAAAAACAGGAACGTTACGACAAAAGTAAAAGATTAAAAAACGCGTCAATAGACGTGTTTTTCTTTTATAAATAAATTAACAAACTTGACCAATTCATCTTTTTTTAATACTATGTAAAACATGGAAGACAATACAGCAATTTCTTTTGCAAATGTAGGCGCACGTTATGATAATGCGCGCGAGGTTTTATCTGACGTTTCTTTTAACATCAGCAACGGTGCTTTTTATTTTTTATCTGGTGCATCGGGCGCAGGTAAAACAACTTTGTTACGTTTGATATATCAATTACACAAACCTTGTCGGGGTCAAATAAAACTATTCGGCAAGGTGACTAATGATATGTCGCGTGACGACATTGCAAAATTAAGACACAAAATGGCAATTGTTTTTCAAGAGTATTCATTACTATCCCACATGTCTGTATTTGATAATGTTGCGCTGCCATTGCGTGTCAGGGGATTACCAGAAAATCAAATAAAAAAACTTGTATCCAAGACATTGGAATGGGTTGGTTTGGGGAAGTATGCAAACGCAAATCCAAAGTCTTTATCTGGCGGTCAACAACAACGCGTATCAGTTGCGCGCGCAATCATCATACAACCGTCCATACTGCTGGCCGACGAACCAACAGGCAACTTGGATGACGAGAATGCATCAAGATTGATGGAACTGTTTATTCAGATGAATAAAACATTTGGTACGACAATCATATTGGCAACGCACAGCACCAAGTTAATGGACACATATAAATTTCCTGTTATACGCGTTGAAAATCATAAATTAAGTTTTGTGGGCGGTAAGACATCATCCGCACAAAAAGCAGATGATATAAAAAAAATTTGGAAGGGACCAAAGCCACAAAACTATTTTGCAGAACTATCTAAACAATTTGATGATATAGAGAACGCATAATGAAAAAACCGGTTGTATTTTCTTTGTTACACGAACAATCCATTTTTATGACGGCGATTATGGGATTGTTAACCTTCTTAGCGGTTTTAGCCTTGGGCATTTCTTTATCTATTGGTACCGGGGTAATGCGTTGGAATTCGCAATGGGACCTGTTTGCCACAGTACAAATAATGAACCCAGACGCAGAAAGTAAAATAAAAAATATAATCGACACAAACAAAGATAAAATAACCACAGTAAACGAAATATCAACCGAACAAATGAAAGAACTAATGGGTCCATGGTTGACTGGTGGCGGTGAAGCGCTGGAAAAATATCTACCTAAAATGTACGAACTGGAATTTAATAGCAAACAAGACCTGCAAAGCATAGGTCAAGAAATATCAAAACAAGCGCGCTTTTTAACGCACGCTGATGCATTAAAATCCTCTACATCTGCGGGCTGGAAAATGATTTTAATTTCAACGTTTGTATTATTGTTAACCCTGGGCGCAATAGGCGTTTGCATTTCTTACATTGCCCGCAATACCGCAATGCTGCACAAACGCGAACTGGAAATTTTGAATCAAATCGGTGCACGTGATATATTTGTCGCCCATCAAATGCAGATAATTGTCGGTAAAATATCAGTCATCGCTGCAAGCGCTGGATTTGCAGTTGCCATACCGGTTTTGTTGTTAATTTTATCAACGGCACATAGCGCCCGCGTAGGTTTAATGGCAATGTTAGGTCTATCTTCTATTGGTTGGACACTATTAATTCTTTTACCTATTGCGATAATATTATTTGCTATATGGATAACGAAAAAAACAACTTTGAACATTTTGAAAAATAACTGATGAGATTATTAGCACCATCTTTATTATTGGTAAGCCTTTTTGTTATTGGTGGCATGGTTTTCAAAACGACCGCTCCCAGACAATGTGGAACTATATTACCAGAAGATTCTATTTTCGTTCTAACTGGCGACGTACGAAGAATCCCATTTGCCATGCGCCAACTACGCAATCATCCAAAAGCCGATTTATATATAATTGGCGCGGGCATGCCCGGGTCTCACAAAATGAAAAAGCAAGTTACGATTGAATCGGACTCTAAATCAACGTATGAAAACGCGCTGGCAATCAAAAAAATAGTAAATGAAAAGGGCTTGGACAGAATTGTAATCATAACAACCGAAGACCATATGCATCGTGCTAACTATCTGATAAAACAAGAATTACCTGTAATAGAAATTGTTACGTGCCCTGTTCCGCTTAGCGACATGCCCGTTTCAAAAAGACTTGAAAGATGGGCCACGGAATATGTAAAATATATCGCCACAATGTTCGGGATAAAAGAAAGTTAGTTAAAGGGAAAAATCATGTTAAAAACTGTTGTATTTAAATTTGTTCTTGGTGTTTATTTTGTTTTATGGAGTCCGATATTACTACTCGGTCTTATATCAAAGAAACTGACGACGACATTAGTTCTAACTTGTGCCAACGGCGTATTATGGTTGGCAAGAATAGTCGCCGGAATAAAATATGCTGTTCATTATCCGCCAACCGAAGAAAACGGCATACCAGTTGCACCAAACGGCAACATTCGCCTGGACGGCAAGGCAATAATTGCTGCGAAACACATGTCCATTTTAGAAATAGCAATTTTAACGAATGTTATACCTAACTCTTTTTTCATAATAAAGCGCGAATTATTATGGATACCGATTTACGGGTGGGCATTTTGGCGCATGGGTTTGCAACCAGTAAATCGTGCACGTGGCGCAACAAATATGCAAAAGTTAACGAACGCCGTCGCAGAAAAAATAATGAACGGTAAAATTTTGATAATCTTTCCCGAAGGAACGCGAGCAAAACCAGGGCAACATATTCCTTTGAAACGTGGTTTATTATTCTTGGCACATCAATTAAAGTTGCCTATTTTACCGGTTGGTACTGACGCTGGTTTATATTGGCCTAAACGCGGAAAAATAAAAAGCGGAACCGCAAATTTATGGTTTGAACCGTTACTGCCATGTAACGCATCATTAGACGAAATAAGTAAATCAATTAATCGCCATAGCGCTTAAATAAAAAACTGCCGATTGGCAGTTTTTTAATTGCACCAACTTTCACGTTTTCCACCGTTATATGAACGTCCAAGTTTTTCTTGCAATAAAATATTACCAACATCACGACCATCTTGCAAAATAACGTCGGCATCTATTCTGCCCAAATATTTATCATCTTTTATATTTTGTAATTCTACCACGGAACCGATGGGTAATAATTCTGCCAATCTATCTTTTGCGCGATTTGCCATTCTTATTTCTTTGTCGCAACTACCTTTTAACTCGGGCGTATCAACATTTTTCAATCGCACACGAACGGAAATTTTTGTATCATCTTGTAATAAAACAAAGGCTGCAAAAGTATCGCCGTCAAAAATATAATCAACCACTGCAGGTACAGCACTTGCCGCATTTATAAATAAACAAGATAATAAACAAACATAAAAATATTTCATTTTATGGTAATTTTGGCGACCAAGTCGGTTCCACCCCATTTATATCATCTGGCAATTCTATGTCATAAACATGCTGACCTGTTATATCAACACTGCGAATATGACTTATACGTTCTATGCTGTCCAGCGCTCTTTCTGTTTCATAGTAAACCAAACGACGCGAGCCCGGTGCCCAAGAAGGTGCCTCCATATACCAACCACCGGCTAATATTTTTTCATTTCTGCCGCGTGGGTCCATGATACCAATATAAAAAGTATCATCCGCCATTTTCGTAAACGCAATGAATTGTCCGTCCGGCGACCAAGCAGGCGTAGCATATCGCCCTGCCCCATAAGTTAAACGTTCTACTTTACCTGATTCCAAATCTAAAACATATATTTGTTGATTGCCGCTGCGATCAGAATTAAACGCTAGCTTTTTCCCGTCTGGCGAATAAGACGGACTGGTATTCAAAGAATTACCAAAAGTCAACTGACGTAACGCTTTTGTTTCCATATCATATTCATATATATGTGTAATACCATTTTTTACCAAAGACAAAGCAACTTTTGTACCGTCTGGTGAAAATCGCGGTGCAAAATTCATACCGCCGAACTGCCCCAACCTACGTTGTTCACCGGTATCTAAATCCAAAGTCCAAACCATCGGGTCATCGTCACGGAACGACAAGAATACTATCGTCTGCATATTAGGCGAAAAGTGTGGCGACATGACAAAAGTCTTTTTGTCCGACAGATAACGCATGCCATAACCGTCTTGGTCCATAATTGCCATACGTTTTGTACGATTATGCACCGGGCCGGTTTCTGCAATGAATACAATTTGAGTATCAAAATAGCCGATTTCACCGGTCAACCTTTCATATATAGAATCAGCCATAATATGCGCCAAACGTCGCGCGGATTTTTTAGAAGCAACTAAACTTTGTGCTTCTATTTGCTCCTTACCATTTACATCCCAGACATAAAATTCCAAGTTATACTTTCCGTCAGATTCCGCAGATATTTTACCTTGAACCAAAACTTGTGCCTTTACGGCAGACCATAAACTAAAATCCGGCAACTTTCCCATTTCAACGAATTCTGGCATTGCGTCATGCGAAACTATACGGAATAACCCAGTTGACTTCAAGTCAGCCTCTACGACATTACGTATCATTTTCGCGTCCCTAGAAGAGACAGACCCAACCGTTTCAAATTTCTGTACAGCAACAGAAATCGGTTCCATTGCACCCGCGATAATATCAACCTTGATTTCCGCATGCGCAGGTACAACTGATATCAACATTAATACAAATAACGATAAAAACTTTTTTAACATATATATTCCTTTCCCAGAAAACAATTCGCTGTAATTTTATATGCTTATTTATAAAAAAGCAAGACAGCAAAAGACCATTTTAGAAAATAAAAATCCTAGCATTTCAAAGCCAGTTAGCAAGGAAAAACGACAGCAATACACCCGCCTTTACAAAAGCCATCACAACAGTCATTACAAGTATAATTACAAATGTATTGACAAGCGCCAATACAATGTTATAGTCACTTGTAAAGACTGTGGTATTGTATAAAGTATAGGAGATTGTGTATGCCAAATGTAATGCAACAGTTATTCATTATGAACATAGAATCTTTATTAAAAGAATACGCTGCTTATCGAACATTTAACAAATCTGATTGCGTTATAAACATGCGCATACCACGTCCAGTACTGGAAAGCATCAAACAACTGGCAGAGAAACAACACGTCCCCTATCAGTCTTTGATATCTTCTGTATTATTTTCGCTTGCAAATATAGAAGAAAACAAATCTTAAAAAATAAGGATACAGATATGCCACTTCCAAAAACAAGTAAAGTATTCAAATCACTAAGCAACAACATTCACCACCCCGAAAAAGTAACCATTCAAAAAAATATTTTTGACACGAACAGTACAACAAACGAACGTTATGGGGACTATTGGAAATTTTCCGATTTGTATAATCTATTTGGCCGGGACATAATGGGGAACCCAAAACTTATAAACGAAACCGTCCAAAAAATAATAACAAACGACGTTTTTATAAGTTTACCAACACAAAACAAAGATAAAATATTACGTCCGAATACTTTTGACGAATTTTACAACAACCATATAAAATTAATTTATTCAGATTATTCTATTAAACAAAAAAATAAAAACGAAATTACCGACGCCAAACTTAGTCGCTTTACATGTTGGAAAATATTAAACCAATACCCAAAAATGATTTTTTCGCAACTGTACTTTATGCATCCAAATATATCAGAACAAGAATTACAAAAACTGGCGACCAGTTTTTCAAGGGTGTATTTACGACACTATGTATCAAAAGCCGAACGAATTTTATGTGGCATAGCATACAAAAATAATATAGATTTATGTAAATTCAACCACGCAATCACACAATTATTCTTTTATAACAACGACACAGATACGTTAAAAAGCATACATAATATTAGGTTGCGTGACAAAGACCCGATTGCGAATTACATGGGGTGTTATTCTTTGTCTGCATTTAATACAGGACTTAGCAAATCTATTCAATACTTCAATGCAACCAATCAACAAATGCCAATTGATAAATTCCTAGATCAACTATTACACGAATTGTATTATCAAAGAACCAACATGTATAAAAAGAGAGGAATTTATCCAGAGCAAGACATAAAACCAATCTCGGAACAACAAATTCATGCGGAATTAAAAACCAAAGAAAAAGAATTTATAAACAAATACGCATTTGAAAAAATTAGATAAAGAACAAAATAAAAAAAAGACGGCAACGCCGTCTTTTTTTTACCAGCCTTTTATAACAGCCTCACAACCTATCGATTCCATACCAGCAGAACTCATCAAGAAACTTAAAACAATACCAATACCAAACAATAATACAAAACCAATAAACAATCCTATACCTTTCTTCTTCAAATCATCCAACGCGGCCTCACCCTTGGATATATACGTCCAAGCCCAACCAGCGATAATAAAGGCGGCACCAACAAACGCCAACGTACGCAATATTCTAAAGACACCGTACATTTGTCCTATTAATGCACACAAACCCTCGTTATTTTCTGGACCCACAGCCGCCAAAGCCACACCAGAACCGGCAAGCAAAGCCACACCGGCAAAACTGATTTTTTTCAATACGTTTTTTAATTTCATATAAAACCCCTTTCTTTTATGTTTATTTTATCACAAAAAAGTCGGATATTCAACATTATAAAAACAAAAAGCGTTCTTTATCAAGAACGCTTTGAACTTTATAAAAACGCATCTATTACATTGCGGAAACGATAACATATCTGCGTTTCAAAACTGGTTGATTGCAGGTATTGCAACCGCAAGTACGTTTTTCTACCCTCGCCGTACAAGCCGAGCAAGAACAATCATCATTCACAGGTGATAAAATTTGTCTTTCTTGACGTGAAGCACGACCAAATGTATCGCTTGCATACAAATCTTCACAACGTGTGTTTTTATAAACTATTTTCTTATTATTATCCATACCATCTATATAATTAGAAAAATTGCGACCGTGTTCACCAACGTAATAAATGCAATCGCTACCATCTTGGGTGTATCTTACACCACCCTTGTAATAATCATAATAACCACCGCAACCTGCCAAAGCAATTAATGCAAATACAGAAATAAATAAATTTTTCATAACTCATCCCTTTATTAAATTCTACCCATCTCTTACCTGCCCCCGATTCGTATTTTAATTGTTGCACAAAAATTTACATTGTCAAGCAAGACAAAAATACATTTATATAATCCACAGATAGTATTTATGTTATAATAAAACTATCTAAAAGGAATTTATTATGACTTATGCAGATTATGGTTTAGTTAATACAAAAGATATTTTTACAGACGCAATTACAAGACACTATGCAGTGCCTGCGTTTAACGTTTATAATATGGAAACGTTATCGGCCGTTGTATCTGCTGCGCGTGACAGCCACAGCCCTGTAATCCTAGCGGTATCAGAATCCGCCTTGAAATACATGGGTGCCGATATGTTAATGGGCATGGTAAAAGGACTAAAAATCAAAGAATCAGAAAAAATTGCCTTACACCTGGACCATGGCTCTTCACCGGAAATATGCCAAGAAGTTATAAAACTTGGTTTTTCCAGTGTAATGATAGACGCGTCTAAAATGTCTTTCAAAGACAACATGTCTGTATCCAAAAAGGTTGCCGACTTTGCACACCAATTTAATGTCAGCGTAGAAGCAGAACTTGGAACCATTTCCGGCATAGAAGACGAAAACACCCAAAGCCAGTATTCCAGTTATACCAATCCGGACGACGTTATAAAATTCGTAGAACGCACCAATATAGATTCACTGGCAATTGCAATCGGCACAAGCCATGGTGCTTACAAAAGAAAATCCGAAACAGAAGAACTGCGATTTGATATTTTAGACAAAATCACACAACGTTTACCAAACTTTCCGCTTGTCTTACATGGCGCATCAAGTATACCCGAAAATTTTATCAATCTGATTAATACATATGGCGGCAACTTGTCTAACGCGCGCGGAATTCCGACCCAGCAATTAAAACGCGCCGTAGAACTAAATATTTGCAAAATAAATGTAGACAGCGATTCCAGGCTAGCCTTTACCGCCGGGATACGTGAATCTTTGGCGCAACACCCAGAAAACTTTAATCCTCGCGAATATTTATCTTGTGGAACAAAAAAAATATACGATAACTGCATAAAAGAAATTCAAGAAATAATGAATTCTGCAAACAAGGCGTAAAAAAAATTCCACGATATGTGGAATTTTTTTTACAACCGTCGTGCTTTATTTTGCACGTTCTACATATTCCAAAGTTTCCGTATTAACAACGATTTTTTCACCCTGTTCTATAAATAAAGGAACCTGAACACGAACGCCATTATCCAAGATAGCAGGTTTACCGCCACTTGTTGTTGCGGTTTGACCCTTTAAAGCAGGTTCTGTTTCCTCAACCGTTGCAACAACTGTTTTTGGCAAAGAAATTGATACGGGTTGACCTTCTACAAAATTTGCCTTTACCTGCATTTCTGGCGCCAAGAATTTCATTTGTTCGCCCAAAGAATCAACAGGCATTGTAAATTGCTCGTAATCGGACAATCTCATAAAATAAGCGTCGTTACCATCCGAGTATAAATACTGGCAGTCTAAATCCTCAACCATCAATTTTTCAACTTTATCTTCTGCGCGCCAACGGTCGCCACCCTTGTTACCAGTATCAATATCACGCAGGTCAGCCTGCACAAACGCACCGCCCTTACCTGGTTTAACCTTTGTAATAGACATAACCGAATAACGTTTACCGTTATGGGAAATAACCCAACCAACACGCATGTCATTCGCGATGTATGAAGCCATTTATATACCTCTTGTTAATTTTTAAAATTATACGAAATTATACGGCATTAGCAACATAAAGCAAGAATATTATTCCGATTTATGCTTATGTTTATTATACCTTTCTATGCTATCCATAATGGTCTTATCAGCATGATCACGATCTGCCCAGCCCTTGACCTTGGACCAAGAATTAGGCTGCAAATCTTTGTAATGCTTAAAAAAGTACTCTATTTTTGCGCGCAAAATTGCCGGCAACTGATCAAGATATTCTGTATTCGTATAGAACGGATCTATTTTATCGCGCGGAACGCAAATAATTTTTTCGTCTCCACCTGCCTGATCCTCCATTAACAACGCACCAACAGGTCTTACTTCTATTATAACGCCCGGTCGCAAAGGCGCATTGCATACGACAACACAATCCAACGGGTCCCCATCATCACCCAACGTGCCCGGGAAATAGCCGTAATTTGCCGGATAAGCCATAGGCGTATGCAAAATACGGTCAACCCGTAACAAACCAGTACCCTTGTCTATTTCATACTTTACAAAACCATTTTCTGGAACCTCAATAATAGCGTTCATTTTTTTTGGGGGCATTTTACCCGCTGGTATTTCCTTGATTTTCATACTACTTACACCCTTTTTACATCGCAAAATATTATCATATAAAACATCTTTTTCAATATAGGATTGCATAAAAGTATAAAAAAACTGCCAATCGGCAGTTTTTTTTATCACATTCTCATCGGCATTAAGATAAATAATGCATCTGTCTTTTTATCGGTAGACTTAATAATAGTTGGCGACAACGGATCTTGCATTTCCATTTGGAATTTATCACCCTCTACCTGTCCGGCAACATCCATCAAGAACTTTACGTTAAACGTAACAGTAAAAGATGTATCACCGTTATATTCAATATCTAATTCTTGGGTTGCTGTTCCTGCATCTGGGCTTGAAGCGTTAACAACTAACTTATTCATAGAGAACGTTAACTGTACAGATTTCGTTTTATCAACGCTTGCCACAGAAACCAAGTCAACCGCGTTTAAGAACTGTTTTCTATCCAGAATTGCAATCTTATCGTTACCTTTTGGAATTACCACGCGATAATTAGGATACTGCGCATCAACTAACTTGCTGGTCAAAGTTGCACTGCCGACTGTAAAACGTGCCTTGGTATCAGACAACTCAACGGTAACGTCGTCAACGGTTGCATCTTCTAACAATTTTGACAATTCACCAATTACGCGACGCGGCAAAATTACAGCGGGCATTTCTGCACTTCCCGCGGGTGCGTTCATCGCACACAACGCCATTCTTTGTGCATCGGTTGCAACCGCGGTCAACATTTTTGCCTTTCCTTCGTCAGAGATGTGGAAGTAAATCCCACCCAAATGATAACGAACGTCATCTGTTGGAATTGCAAATTTAGTTTGATTTATCAAATGCGCTAAATCGCCCGTCGTCATCTGGAATTTTGTAGTTAAATTACTACCCGCCATTGCCGGGAAATTTTCCGCAGGTAACGTAGGCAAATGAAATACAGCCCTGCCACTGGAAACAATCAATTGATCGCCAGATTGTTTAAAATTAATTTCTGAATCATCTGGTAATTTACGAACGATATCATACAACATTTGAACAGGAACCGTTGTCTTTCCCCCCAAAGTTATATCTGCCGCGACATGTTCTACCAATTCCAAATCAACATTAGTCGCTGATAATATTAAATCGTCTGCTGCTTCTATCTTGACGTTCATTAATATCGGCAAAGTTGCGCGCTTTTCAACAATAGACTGCATATGCCCCAGCGCACGAATTAATACCTGACGAAATACCGAAAATTCCATTTATAAGCTCCTGTTTATTCTGATACTGTATGTACCCTACATTCTTTAATATTGATTTTATCAAAAAATGCCGATTCGGTGCAAGGGTAAAAGGAAATTGCGATTCTTTAAAAAAGAACCGCCGTTACAGGCGGTTGTTTTATTTATCCATAACCTTTTCAAGTTTTGCACGCAACTTCTTCATATCATCATATTTTACAATTTTTCCTTTTTCAGCAACGGATATATCGCCGCTTTCTTCGGAAACAACCAAAACAGTTGCCCCAGAAACCTCGGACAAGCCCAAGGCCGCTCTATGACGCGTGCCGTATTTCCAATTCAAGTTATTATGAGACAATGGTAATATCGCCCCAGCATATGCGACACGATCCTTTTCTATAATAACAGCCCCGTCATGCAAAGGAGTTTTATTAAAGAATATAGTTAATAACAACTCACTTGTAATAACCGCATCTATTTCAACGCCTTTTTTATCAATAGCGCTTTCATCAAGACTGCTAGGGAACACAATCAAAGCCCCTGTATGTTTAGCGGACATATATTCTACGGCAGAAACAATCGCATCTAATGCAGCCGTATTTTTTGTTGTAACGCCACCTTTTTTAAATATCCTGCGCCACTCGTTAACGTTTCCCATCAGCGCCATAAACTTGCGCAATTCTGGTTGAAATATAACAATCAAACTGATTGACAAGAACAAGGCCGTCCAATGCAAAAATCCACCCAGCAAGTCCAACCGCGCCCAAGACAAAATGAAACTAACCAACCATAATCCGGCCAGTCCCAACAGACCGCGAACCAGTTTTTCCGATGATGTATTTTGTATAAAACTTCTATAAAACAATAAAATTATAGCGACAATAATTATGATTTGAATCAGACTAATCCAAGTAAACATATTTAACTCCTTTTATAACACGTTTTTCTGTAATTCTGTAATAGGCAGATTTAACCACTCTGGGTCCCCCCGCATAGCTGGTGCACCTTCTTCCATTGCGGTTTCGCAAGGATGATCGTCAGCCAACCAATTTTCCAACAAGTCACCCGCCAACAAACCGACACCGGCCCCTGCCACCAACCCAATACCACCGGTCAACGGCGCTAATAATAACCCCAAACCAGTAGCAGAAGCAACCTTTCCTGCAACGGCGGCACCACTAATTCTTATATCGGGTTCGGCTAAGTTTCCAGTAATCTCCATAGAATTTACAACGTTACCTGTCAGCGATAATTTTAAACCACGAACAGGTACTGTTGTCAACGCCATTTTCATTGTTTCTTTACCTAAATTCAAATTTCCTGCCAAACGCACATTAATCGCATTAGTTTCAATAGCAAAACCTTGTTTAGTTTCTATTTCGCCGTCGCGTATTTTTGCGTTTAGTGCAAGACAAGATATTTTCATTTGGTTATACTTTTTTTCTGTTCTGAACAAATCTTGAACGTTATGACGAAGCGTAGTTAAGAAATCTGTTCCATACATATTGGCCACCAACGCAGAATGCGCGTATCCCGACCCCACGGAGTATATCTGTACAGGCCCCGTCAAATTTTGCATCCACTGCGATAAATTATCACCTTTTGTTTCCAGATATAAATCAACATTTACAGGTAAGTCTGAAATAAAATCATCTACGTTTACTTGTTTTAGTATCTCACCAATATAAATATTTCTACCTACGGCACCTACTTTCGCTTGCATAACGCCATCAGCATCAATATTTACATTACCTGCGACATTAACATCACCGCCACCGATAACAGATTTTGCATCAACTCTTGCCTGTCCGTTTTGCAAATTTAACAACAGTTCAAGATTCTTTATATTAAAGTCTTGATATACAACGAAGTTATTTAACTTTGCGCGCAAATTCAAATTAAATTTTAAAAACTCTTTTCCATACAAAGGAATATCTTTAAAAACATTTAATTCACGATTTGGTCTTACCCATTGCCCATCATAAATTTCTGGGAATAAATCCATCAAACTGACATAATCAGAGTTTACAACCAGTTTAATGTCTGGGATTTTTTTAGACCAATCAACACTGCCGGAAAAATCAAAATTAGTTCCCCTGATTGTTACAGAAGACTTTCTGAAACTTAATTTTTTTCTATCAAAACCACCTGCCACATTCAGTTTCATTTTTGGCATTTGAACAAAATTCAAATCAAATATTTTCCCTACATATTCAATGTCTGGGATGTCACCCTTTATTATAAAATCAATTGGTGCTTTGCTGGTACCTTCCAAAGCGACGTTTGCAATCAACGCATCTCCACCTGTAGAGAAAGCGATTTTAACCGGATAAACTTTTCTATCAGCATTATACTTAGAAAAAGAAACTATGAACGGTAAAGGGTCTTTATTTGGTTTTATCCATCCGCTGTATTCCCTGGTATCATCTTGTAATGAATACCTGACCTGTATTCCCCCCAGAGAATAATTATGCCCCAAGGCATCTATTTCTATATTTTTAACCTCTACCCCACCTAAACCAAAGTCTTCAAAAGGATAGTCCGTTGGCCCAGCACTTTCTGTCGCCGTTTCAGAATTTTTGTTATTTGTTTTTAAAGAAAATTCACCTTTATCATTTTGCTCCAGACAAACAGTTGCGTCATAAATTTTTACGTTTTGAATTGTTGGTCTGTCTCGGAACAAAGACAGTAAGTTTAAAGTAACGTCTATTTTTTCGGCGCTAAAAGCATTTTTATGCTTTGCCCAATCCGCATTAGGAACGCGCACCTGATGCAATTCAATTTGTGGTCTTAAAGACAACTTCCAAGATACTTTCCCATCTATTTCAACAGGCAATCCCGTAGAATCGCGCAAAATTCCCAAAACATCACCCCGCAAAGATTCCAAATCAATTTGTGACAAGGCGATAACAAAGGCCACGACCAATCCCATCACGAACAATACAATGACGCGCGAAATTGTAAAAAAAATTTTTTTCTTTTTTCTCATATTGTTTTATCCATCAAGGTATCTTGAACTCCAAAAATTCTATTACCGGCGCCATAAAATCGGGTACAGGGGCTTTAAAAGTCATCATTTTTCCACTAGAAGGATGCTGAAATGTTATCTTATAAGCAAACAAAAACAAGTTATTTGTATCAAACATTGAATGCAATGTTGCGTCTAACTTTTTATCATATCCGTATAAATTATCGCCGACGATTGGCGCATGCAAAGCCAGCGCACTATGAACGCGTAACTGGTGTGTTCTGCCTGTTTTGGGCAAGAAACGAACCCAAGATAAATGTCCGCCTGCCTGACTTAACACTTCATATTCTGTAACGGCTCTTTGCGGTCTTTGCCCTGTTCCGTCGTTTATACGCGACGGCGAATCAAAAACTTTTCCTTTTATCATATAATCATCTATGATGCCTTTGTTCGGTTTTACGTCGCCGTTCAATAAAGCCAGATACTCCTTATAAGCACTTTTATTTTGAAAAGCATTTGATAAAAATTGTGCTGATTTTTGATTCTTAGCGACAACCAAAATACCGCTTGTTTCCCTATCCAAACGGTGCACCAAAGATATTTTATTATATGGGAACAAAGCCATTGCCATTTTATCAACAGACTTTCTTATTCCTGTTCCCCCCTGAACAGCTAAGCCGGCAGGCTTATTAAAAACAACAATGTCTTCATCATCGTGTATAATACACTTACGCAAAGCCTCTAAATCAGATAAAGAAAAAACGTCGCCGGATTCGGTTTTTTTTGTTTTAACCTTTTTGTATCCTACTACCGTGGGTGGGATTCTTATAACATCACCTGCTCTCAACACTTCTTGACCGCGTGCACGCGAAGAATTGACTCGGATTTGTCCGCCACGACACAACTTATAAAACTCCCGCTGAGGCATTGATGGAAAATGTCTTAGGAACCAACGCAACAACCGCGTTCCATCTTCTACTTTTGAAACTTCTACTAATTCAGCCATTCAAAAACATTCCTAAAAACATCATTCACCGTATGTTATCTGAACGATATTTTGACCGTTTGGATAATTGCAAGCACCAACCGCGCCACTTTCTGTGCGCCCTGATTGTTCGTACCCGACAGAGCCGTCCCAAGCCTTTGTTACGAAATATTCACAATCAGATTGCGATAAACCGGTTATAGAAATAATAAATTGTCTGGTATTAGATGGATTAACAGATATTTCATATAACCCGCCATAAGGATTTTTATTTGATATACCAATTGCCCCAAATATTGTTGAATTATTTATATTTGAATAATCGTCATATTCACCAAATAATTGCCGTACTTGTGTAACCATCTGCAAAACGTCATCATTAACCGAGTTCTTTTTTTGCAAACTCATTGCACTGGAAATTGCTGCGATAGCCCCAACAGTTATAACCCCCATAATTGCCAGCACACCCATCATTTCTATCATTGAACGTCCTGATTCTTGTCTCATTATAATATCCCCCATTTGCTATTTATTTTTTATTATTCTATCATATTTAGTATGAATATTCAATTTTCTGATTTAATTGAAAATAGTCCCAACGCCCCCGGTGTCTATAAAATGTACGACGCCGACGGCAACTTGTTATATGTGGGTAAAGCAAAAAATCTGTCCAATCGCTTAAAACAGTACACGGATATATCCAAGTTAGAACCACATAAACAAGTTATGCGTTCTTTGGTTACGCGAATAGAATGGGACATCACACAAAACGAATCGGACGCGTTGATACTGGAACAGAATTTAATAAAGACTTTGAAGCCAAAGTACAACATTATGCTAACCGACGGGAAGATGTACCCGATGATAGCATTAACCAATCACCGGTATCCGCGCCTATTAAAATTTCGTGGTAAAATATCCCAACGACGTGACGTTTATGGTCCATATCCTTCCGTTTACGCACTTAACGAAACGATAAAAACGATACAAAAGGTATGTCAACTGCGAACATGTACAGATACATTTATGAATAACCGCAGTCGTCCTTGTTTATTATATCAAATCGGTCGTTGCAGTGCGCCCTGCACATTACCTCAAACGCATTACGCAGAAAACGTTCAATTGGCGCGTAAAATTTTAACCGGTGACAGTGAACCGATAATTTCCGATTTAACCCAACAAATGAAAAAATATGCCAAGCAGATGGACTTTGAATCCGCTGCAAAATGCAGGGATAAAATCGCAGAATTAACCCACACATCAAATCGTGGTATACGAAGAAATCCTGTACATAGGGCGAATTTTAACTGGTCAGAAAGCGTCAAATCATTAGAACGCTGGTTGGGTCTTGAATTGAATACAGTTGGCGTTTTTGATAACTCGCATTTGTTTGGGAAAAATCCTGTTGGCGCAATGATATGCTTTGGCCATGACGGTTTTATAAAATCTGGATACAGACACTTTAAATTGCAAGACTTTTCACGCGCGGGAAACGACATCGCTATGATGGAAGAATTTATATCTCGGGCAGTACAAAGGGGACCGCACTTAGACTTAATTATCGTTGACGGTGGACCTGCCCAATGGAACATTGCGCACAAAACCGCGCCGGACATACCTGTACTGGGTGTTACAAAAGGCGAAGTCCGAAACGGTGACGAACATTTTATCATGCCTAATGGCGATATATGTCGCGACATTCCCAAAGATTCAAGTTTATTCTTGTTATTAAGGGCGGTTCGTGACGAGGCGCATAGATTTGTAATAACTTTTCATCGTACAACACGCGCTAAAACGATGACATCGTCTGTTCTTGACGAAATAGAAGGCATAGGACCAGGACGAAAAAAGGCTTTATTAAATCATTTCGGTTCTGTACGTGCCGTTTCAGATGCAGATATGGCTGCATTATTAAAAGTACCAGGGCTGGGCAAATCTGCTGCTGAAAAAATTTATGCATATTTCCACTAATAAGTGATATAATTAAATTACACATAAATTATCAAAGGAGAAAAACATGAAATTTTTTGTTAACTTTCTATCCGCATTCCGCATTGCATCGGCATTTGCGATAATCCCGTTATTAATGTTCGGAATGTATTGGACTACTTTTGTAGTATACGTTCTGGCCGCGTTATCAGACTTGTTTGATGGATACTTGGCACGTAAATATGATGTATGTTCAAAACTAGGCGGTGTAATGGACCATATCGGTGATAAATTATTGGTCGTAAATACGCTTATTATGTTAACTGTCATGATTCCTGTTTGGTTTGTAGTCATACCTATTATATTAATGGTTGCACGTGAGTTATATATCAGCGGATTGCGCGAATTTCTTGGCACGCAAAAAATTGAAATGCCCGTACCAAAAGCACGCTTTTCAATGGGTAAAATAAAAACAACATTACAAATGATATCTATTGGTGCGTTTTTATTGTTCTTTGCTATTGGTACAATGGTAATGACGACAACAGACAGCAGACTTATTATGTTCTTGATTTACGTGTTACCTCAAATCGGTATTTGGGGCATGTGGTTGTCATTAGTTGCATCTATTTGGTCTGCAACACAATACACATTCACATTTGCAGAAAAACTAAAGAAAATAAAGAAATAAAAAAACCGGTTTTTACCGGTTTTTTTTAAAACCACCCGCGTTTTTCAGGTTTTGTGCCAGCAAATTCATTTAATAATTTCTTTTGCTTTTCTGTTAATTTTGTTGGCACTGTCATATTAATTTCTATATACAAATCTCCAAAAGTACCCGCACGACGTCCTGGCATACCATGACCACGAACGCGTAATTTTTCACCAATTTGAGTACCTGCCGGAACTTTTACAGATAACTTTTTATCATCAATAGTTTCAACTTCTATTTCACCACCCAGCGCAAGAGTAGTAAACGGCACGTCAATTTTCGTAATTAAATCTGCCCCATCACGTTCAAACCGTTTATCTGGTCTGATACGCACATCAAGATAGAAATCACCTGCCGGGGCGCCGTTCTGTCCGGCTTCGCCCTGCCCCGCCAAGCGCAACCGCGTACCATCTTCAACGCCTGCTGGTATATTTACCTCCAAAGTACGACTTTTACGAACCGTACCTGCACCGTCACAAACAGAACATTTCTTGTCTATTTTATAGCCCAAGCCATTACATTCTGGGCACGGCGTTTGCATAGCAAAGAAACCACGATTTGTATGTACGTAACCGGTTCCCCCACAACGCGAACACTTAGGCGCCTGCTTACCATCGGCGGTACCAAAGCCATGACATTTTTCACATTGAACGTCGCTAGAAAACTTTACGGTATGCGCCTTGCCGAAATAAGCATCTTTTAAATCAATTACAACCTCATCTAATAAATCGCGTCCCGCCCGCCTGTCATCGCCGGCTGCGGCGCCGCCAAAACCGTCAAACCCGAAACCACGCATAGCCTCGCGCAGGATGTCTTCCATACCTGCACCGCCGCCCATATTAAAGTGGAACCCGCCGTTACCAAATGGATTACCACCTGCGCCAAAAGGATTCGCCCCAGACGCATTTCCGCCTGCGAACGCCGCATCGCCAAATCTATCATAAGCGGCACGCTTTTGCGGGTCTTTTAATATGTCAAACGCGTTATTAACTTCTTTAAATTTTTCTTCTGCCGACTTGTCGCCGGGATTTTTGTCCGGATGATATTTCAGAACTAATTTATGATAAGCCTTTTTAATATCAGCATCAGACGCATCACGTGCGACACCCAGTACTTCATATGGATTTTTATTCATTTTTAAATGCCTACGTAGTTAATTCTCAGAATATATAGGATCTTTATAAAAAAAATCAAGTCCATTAAAAAATTCTTTCACTTGCAAGGAATCAAATAATGTTCTAATAATAATATGCTATGACAGAACAAAACACACATTCTTATGACGCGTCAGATATTCAGGTGTTAGAGGGTTTAGAGCCCGTACGTCTACGTCCTGGCATGTATATTGGCGGGACGGACGAAAAGGCTTGGCATCACCTGCCGGTTGAAATTATGGACAACTCTATTGACGAGGCGGTCGCCGGTTTCGCAAAAAAAATCATTGTTAATTTAATTGATGCGAAAACGATTGAAATTACAGATGACGGTCGCGGCATTCCCGTGGACGAGCATCCTAAATACCCCGGCAAGTCCGCACTAGAGGTTATTTTAACAACTCTGCATTCTGGTGGTAAATTTAATAACAACGTCTATAAGACCAGCGGCGGTTTACACGGCGTTGGCAGTGCTGTTGTAAACGCCCTTACGTCTGAAATGCTCGTTACGATATCGCGCGACGGTTATGAATGGTGCCAAAGTTTTTCACGTGGCAAGCCAACCAGTAAAATGACGCGAGGCGAGCCGACAAAGAACCACGGTACAAAAATAAGGTTCACGTTAGACGACGAGATTTTTGGCGCTTCTGCTGTTTTCAAACCGATAAAAATATATCGTATGGCACGTGCAAAATCGTTTTTATCCAAGGGCGTAAAGATTGAATGGCACTGTAATCCAACTTTATTAACAGAGGATATGAACATTCCGGCAGACACTACGTTCTATTATCCAAACGGTGTTGCGGATTTCTTGGAAGAAAAAACGAAAGACAAGCCAAGAATTTTACCCAAAATATTCAGTGGCAGCGTTGATTTTCCTGATGACGCTGGTCGTGTTGAGTGGGCGTTAACATTTTTAACTGATGAAAACGGTGCTGCATCTGATGACGGATTCTTTTCGTCTTACTGCAATACGATTGCAACAATAGACGGCGGCACGCATGAAACAGGCTTCAAATCTGCTATTACCAAAGGTATAAAGGCATATGGCGAGAAAGTAAATAACAAGGCTGCGGCTTCTATCATTGGTGATGACGTATTTGACTCTGTTGCTGCGATAGTGTCTGTGTTTTACAAGACGCCACAATTTTTGGGCCAAACAAAAGAAAAATTATCTAATCCTGAAATCGCCAGGTATACAGAAAACGCGCTACGCGATCCCTGGGACATATTCTTAGCGTCCGACCCAAAGACGGCAAATAATCTGTTAGATTTCGTAATAAATTTGGCTAACGCCCGAATCAAGACGAAACAAGTCAAAGATATTGCCCGTAAAACGCCTACGAAACGCATAAGAATGCCTGCGAAACTGGCAGACTGTTCTAAACACGGGGTAGAAGGCACAGAATTATTTATAGTAGAAGGCGAATCGGCTGGTGGCACTGCAAAGCAGGCACGTGACCGTGCAACGCAGGCGATTATGCCGCTGCGCGGGAAAGTTTTGAACGTTATATCAAATTCAGATGAAAGATTCGGTGCAAACAAGGAATTAAACGAATTAATTGATATTATTGGTGCCGGTACAGCAAAAGATTGGGACGACAGCAAATTACGATATGAAAAAATCATCGTAATGACTGATGCCGACGTTGACGGCAGCCATATTGCGTCTTTATTAATGGCGTTTTTCTATCAACACATGCCTCAACTGATTTATGGTGGTCATTTGTATTTGTCTTGTCCGCCGCTTTATAAACTAACATGCGGTACCGAATCGATATATGTAGACACAGACGAAGAACTGGAAGATTTGAAAAATAATAAGTACAAGAATAAAAAGATAGAAATATCACGATTCAAAGGGCTTGGTGAAATGATGCCTAATCAATTAAAGGAAACGACCATGTCACCAAAGACGCGGCGACTAATTCGTGTTGACCTGCCCCCGCGTACGGACGAAGGTGCCGAAGACACGGAAAAAACCCGCACAATCGTATCTGAACTGATGGGCAAGAAACCGGAATTTCGGTTTAAGTTCATAACGGAACATGCACAATTTGTAAAAGATTTATTTGTATAAAAGAGAAGATATATCATGAATAACAAGACTTATAAAAAAAAGAACACATACATTATAAACCCGTATAATATCAAGACTTACGATTTCAAGCACAACATAGCCATACCGGTGCAAAAAATAAACGGCAAGCCTGTAACAGATACTACCTTGCAGTTTCCAACGCCTGGTATCATGAACTTGCTGAACGGGCACGAACATTTAAAGACCGTTATGGGCGAAGAATTATCTTGTACGATTGTAGAATATTTGGACAAAAATACATCGGAACCAATTTTATTATTATTTCCGACGAACGACATAATGGGCATATTTAAATCAGAAGAGATATTATCAAAACTGAATCACGCATCAAAACAAGATTTAAAATACCAAATGTCCCGTCGCGAGAAATATTTAAATTTGCTGCGGCATAAAACGCATGAACAGCAAAAATAAAAACGCCGGTTAAACCGGCATTTTTATTTTCCCATCTTATCGGATACCGACGCGGAACTGATCGCCCCAATCGGCAACGACCTGACCGCCGATTGTGCATTTAATATCTTCAAAACCACTTTCTACCTGATTCTTTTTAACGACGTTACTTGTAATCAAACCGCCTGCGGTACCCAGCACGACCCCAGCGACCGAATCGGAAACCAAACGTGCAGTATTAAAATTACCGTCCTCGTCTTTCCACACACTAAGTTCAAATCTACCAGAAATATCATCTAATATTTTAATAGTACTTGTAATTTTTGTACGCGACTGTTGTTGCTCCTTTTCATTTGCTGCCTGTTTTGCTGCTTCTTGTTCTTTCTGTTTTTGAAGCGCATTCTCTTCTTCTAGTTTGTCTATCATTTCACTTAATGTTTGATACATTGTGTTAAAATCATCTGGCTGTTTATTCTTGCCTTCACAATAGTCTTCCAATTGTTTAATTGCGGCCAAAATCTTTTGGTTAGTAGCATATGTAATCTTCCACCCTACCAGCTGTTGCAACTTCTCTTGATCGCATTCATATTCTTCTACTGTTGCTTGTTGTTGTGACGGTGCTGGCTTGTTACTTGATGTATTATTTTTTTGTGCTGTTTGATTGCTATTGTTTGTATTATTTGCTGTTGTTGACTGTTGTTGCGTCTTTGTTTGTTCCGATACTTTTGTTTGTGCTGGCTGTTTTACACTGACATTCTTTTTACATTCTTTTCTACCTGTATCCAAAATTTCATTATCCTTACATTCAATATAACATACACTATTATTTGCAAGTGAATAATAATACTTGTTTCCGTCGTTAGCTACCCAACCACCAGTAGCGTCCAATTGTTCCCTAGTACACTTAGACAAACTCAATTTATCCCAATAATGACTATCGTTTCCACGTCTTTTACATTCAAATACATTTACCCCTTGTTGAACTTGTTGTTTTAATACCGCATTTGATAATCTAATTTTTAGCCCTATATTACACCCCCCTGTACCTCCACATTTATAAAGATGACCGTTTACACGGGTATATTGATTAAATGCTCCGCGCATATGTGGGTTATCAGTTATTGAGGCATATTTATATCTATCATAGGCAGATTGTACTTGATTAAACGTAGTTTGACTTGAATACAAAAAATCATCACCTGTTATTGAATATGACGATATAGCTGGTTCTAAATCAATAGCTCCACACATATTTAATGCCGCAACAGCACCTGTTTCAATAAATAACCCACAAACAATAAAAGTGTTAAATAATAAAAACTTTTTCATAATATCCCCCCGAATATATTCAAAACCTTATATATCTTGATATCATTTTATCATATTTTTACCGGGGAACCAATAATTAAATACCAAACTTTTGCCAAAATTCAATTATCTGCATTCTTCTATCATTTGATTTATCTGCGCTGCTAATACTAAATCCGTCTTTTTCAATTTTTCAATTTGATTTATCGCATACAATACTGTCGCGTGATCACGATCACCACATACATAGCCAATCTCTGTCAAAGACATGTCCGTCGCGCTTTTTAATACAGACATCATCATTTGACGCGCCAATACCAAACTGCGACTGCGACCCTTGCCACATACCGCATCGTATGATACACCCAACTTTTCACACATCCCACGAACCATTGCAACAGGTGTCTTGGCCTTTTGCAAGGTATCTGATAATAAACGTTGCGCAATGTCCAATGTTACTGTTTCACCCATCAAGTCCGAATACGTCTTTATCTTGTTGGCAACGCCGCCAACCAAATGACCGTCGCCTGCAATACGCGTCGCCAAAGCAGATGCAACATCCGATGATACGCCCGCACGCATTAACATAACACGCTTTACATTCGCATTCGGCGCAACAACATCTGCAACCAAACCAGATGCCAATAAAGATTGCATACGACGATCAAAACCAGACAAATTATTCGGCGCCGCATTAGATGTCAAAACAATGTTTTTACCCGCTGCGCGTAAATCAATTATTAATTGAATGAATTCTTCGCATGTCGCACGTTTACCAGACAATGTCTGAACGTCGTCCAATATAAAAGTATCACAATTACGGCAGAAATCTTTGAATGCAAAAACAGTTCTATCATGCAGGCTGCGTGTAAACTCTGCAACGAATTGCCCGCCAGACATCTTGATTGTACGCCCCTGCGCAGCAGAATTAATGCAGTCCGCCAACAAAGACTTACCGCAACCCGCAGGTCCATAAATAAACAAAGGCGAAAACGTAACCGCACCTGCCGATAATTTTTTACACGCAGATACAACAAATGCGTTTTCTTCAGACGCAATAAACGAATCAAACGCAGTTTTTACAGAAACATTTGCAACACGTTCAACTGTTGCAGGTGAATAAGATTGAACGTTATTATCGTTTGCAACTGATGCAGGCAATTTGGCACCACGTACACAAATTTTTATTCCTAAACCAAAATCAGATGCAACAGATGATAAAACGCCGGAATGAACACTGCCGATGAAATCAGCAGAGAATTGATTTTGCGCAGTTAAAACCAAAACATCATCAACAACATCAAATTGTAACGGCGCAATCCAAGAAGAATAACTTGCAGAATCTAACTTCGCGGCGATGGCCCCCTTGATTTGTTCCAAGTCAGTCTTTGTTTTTTTTACCGCTACCTGCATGTCGTTTCTCCTTTCCTTCCTTAAAAGAGTTTCCTGCCATCGCAAGAGTGCAAAAGACACCCGCACATAAATACCGCATCCTATATCACTTATATATTATGCCGGTATTTATTTTTGCCCTACTTTAAACCCCTCTCGCTTTTGGTGATTGAGTTATCTCAATCGTTTTGGATACATCAAATAAGTTATATGATTAATTCGTCTTTGCAACCATTTGTTAAACAATTTTTTCATATTTATTTTTTGACAACGATTCGTTTTTTTGCCAGATTTCTGCGCCTTGTATATACACTGTATATACACAAAAAATCTTATGCACGAATATATCCGCCATCAACTTTTATGACTAAGCCTTGTAATTCCAATACCACTAAATCGCTTTTTATTTCCGAAATATTTTTTTTGACAATTTCTGCCAATACAGATTCTGATACGGGAATTGTTCCTAAGGCATCTAATAAAGAATTTTCTTTTTCTAATTTTACAGAATTTTTTTTCTTAATTTCGTCTTTTTTATCTGTACCAAAAAAGTCAGACACTCCCATACATAACTTTGCCTGCCCCGATTTAATCAATGAATTCGGCCCCAAAGACCTAGAATCCGTGGGATGAGACGGTATTGCATATATATCTTTATCATAATCAATACCGAATCGGGCCGTTGTCATACTGCCAGACTTCAAGTCCGCCTCGCCCAGAATTAATTTTTCGCAAATTCCCGCCACCCAACGATTGCGCTGAACAAAATTAGTAGCAACAGGCACAAAGCCAACAGGCATTTCACTTATAACTGCACCACGCGAAACGATATCCCAATACAGCGATTCGTTCTCCAACGGCCATATATAATCAACGCCACCTGCAACAACCGCTATTGTTTGCGAATCGCCGGCAGATTGTAAAGCCCCAATATGTGCCGCACTGTCCGTACCAATTGCCATACCAGATGCAACCGCAAAGCCATTATTTGCAAAAGCGCCACTTAATTCAGAAACCATATTCATACCATGCACGGTTGCATGGCGCGTACCAACAATGCTTACCACTGGTTTAGACAAAGTATCAATATTGCCACGAACGCTTATAATCGGTGGATGATTTTTTATTTTTTTTAACCTTGCCGGATATTTTTCATCTTCATCACTTATATAATATATATTTTTATTATGTGCTTGTTCCATTTCATGCAGAACCGATTCACGAACCGAATCGTTGTCCGTTATGGTTTTTGCCGCGGCTTCTGCGCAACCAAATTTGCGAATCAGTTCATTATACTTAACGGGCCCGATTCCCGGTGTACGTAATAGCAATAATTTATGAAATAAATCTGACATACAGACACTATAAAAATATCTTACAATTAATAAAAGAAGTATTTTTATTTATAATTAAAGCCCTTTACAGGGCTTTAATTAATTAACCCCCAGTAAATATTCATAATTATATTGACTGCACTCAGCAGGTTTCTCTGTCCCATTCCAAATATTTTTTTCACATTCTGTCTTCAATGTTTGCAGCGCCTGCTTAAATTTATCAAATTCTTGTTTATTTTCTTGTTTTAACACAAGCAATTGAGAACGCATTCTATCTTCTGCTGACAAATTTGTGTTTTTCTGACCTTCAACACTGCCGCCTATTAAACGATTTCCAAATAATTCCATTGAACCAACGCCGATACCTGCGCCACCGACAACGCCGCCAACAGTTGCCCATGTACGCGCGGTTTTCTTAGCATCCAAGATTCGTTGCCGCAAATTCTCTTCATCTGCCCAAGAACCACAAGTTATATCACGTCCCATTTCAAAATATTGACTTGGTATATCAGACACACTTATTTTCGGGTCATCAGAACGTAGTTCTACCTTAACGAAGCAAATGTTGTCTTCTGGGTTCTGTGTATCTTCTACCATAGAAGCATAGTTATTTGAATTGCTATACCGCGACGCCCAAACAAAAGTGTTTCCGACGCCGATATTGTTATTTATACATGCCGCCTTTTCTTTTTCGCGCAAATCAACAGTATTTGCCGGTTTCGCATCTATATCAACGCGCACAGCCGATTCGACATTTGCATTACCAGAATTTGCCGCCGCCATAGCGCTTATCTGATTAGTAGAAGCAGTCGCACGCGGCGCGGTCATAACCATTTGAGAATTCATAGAACGCCTTGATTGTGTATCAGCAGGAACCGCCATTGCCGGCAAACAAGCAAAAAACGCGATAAGTGAAAAAACAAACTTTTTCATAATTCTCTTTCCTCTTTAATCAAAGTAATTATATCACAAAACGAGAAAAAAATAAAGATAAACTATGTTTATATCATAAAACCGCACCAATTATTGTGCGGTTTGATTTTACTTTTTCCACTTCCACTCAATTTTTGTTTCTGTTCCACCGACCAATCGTCCAATATTCTCGTGATGGCGCCATAAACATAACAATGCGATTGCCAGCAACGGCAATCCAAATTGCCACCCCATAACAAAACCTAATACAGGCATCACGCAAAAAGCCACAACGGCGCCCAAAGAAGAATACCCCGTGGTCAATGCCACTATTAACCACTCTATACCGCAAACGACGAACAATAATGGATTAACAGCCAACAGCACGCCAAACATAGAAGATATACCCTTGCCTCCATGAAATTTCAACCACACAGGATAACAATGACCTAAAACCGCAACAAAACCACACCAAATAGCAAAAACATCTCCTCCAACATAGGCACCGAACAACACTGCAGCAACAGCCTTTAACATATCCAACACCCAAGTCAATGCCGCCATTCGCAATCCGCCTACGCGCATAACATTTGTCGCCCCGATGTTTCCGCTGCCAACCTTGCGCAAATCCCCCTTACCCATAAATTTCGTCAGTAATAATCCCATTGGTATAGAACCTAACAGGTATGCTAAAATAATTGCTAATACGTAAATCATTTTCTTTTTCCTTGATTTTATGTTTGTTTTCTATAAAATATCAGAAAACGTGACTAAATAAAAGGAAAATAAAGTGGCAAATCACAAGTCATCAAAAAAAAGAATTTTAGTAACAGCAAAAAAGAATGCTATAAACACATCGCGTCGTAGCGCGGTTAAAACGGCAACTAAAAAAGCTTTGTCTGCAATCGCATCTGGCGATAAAGCAACTGCAGTCAGCGCAACACGCGCAGCGGAAAGCAAAATAATGAAATCTGCGGGCAAAATTATGCCAAAGAAACGTGCTGCACGTAAAATATCGCGTTTAACGAAAAAAATTGCAGCTATGTAAAAACTAAATATTCTAAAAAAGTCGCATAATAATGCGACCTTTTTTATAACCCCCACAGTTATAAATTAATTAATCCAGATAAACGCCCGCCCATCTGGCGCGCTACCTGCTGGCATGGTCATCGGGATAGAATCTAATGCTGGGTCAGATTTATCCAGTTTAGTATCCAACGCATTTTTAACGGTTTGTGCATTATAGTATTGCTGCGCGTTTGATACGGCTTCTAAGCTGGTTAATTTGTTTTCAACGTTCTCTAAATTGCTTATATCAGGTATAACCGGTTTATTTTTAATATAATCGGGGGCCGACGAATCGCTTTGATTCCAATCTGATTGAATATTTTTGACCGCATCCACAATGGAATCGACATACCCTTGTGAAGCCAGTTCTGCATTGACGGGCAATGCATACAATCCCATGATTAAAGTAAAAATATATATTTTTTTATATTTCATTCTCTCACACTATCCCGTAAAGAAACCTTTAATTTAAAGGCGCCCCCCAATGCTGTTGTATGCTACGTTCTACATCCATCGGACTGATTAATACCTGTGGCGTTAAAATAACCACCAGCACATCACGTGTTGCCGACGTTTCGCGCGAACCAGACAAAGCCATAAAGTCAGGATCGCCCAACCCATAACGCGTATCATTATTTGTCTGTTTTTCAAACCCTGATACGACCAGCATTTGCCCAGATTCCATAATAACTTCTTGCATGAAACTACGTTCCTCAACTTCTGGCAACTGCAAAGTAACTTCGCCGATCGTTTGCGTTGACATTTTCAACAATTCACGAACAGACATTCTGAACAGCAAAAGTATTTTACCATTTTCCAAGACATTTGGCAACAACTGCATTGAAAAACCTGTTTCCAAATCGTCTTGATCAACGGTACTTGACTCTACTGTTGTGAAGTTTCTAGACTCAAACCTTTTGATGTAACCCGTTGTTTTTGTGTTGTTTACTGGCGCAACGCGATTGTTACGAGTAGTAACGCCGACGTTGGTAACCAAGGATACCTTTCCTTGTTTTGCAAGTGCTTCTATCAAGGCATTACTTCCTGCAACGCCAGATAAAGACCCATTTTGTATTTGATCTTGGGTATAAGCACCTGAAACTTCTGTACCATTTTCTTGGTGCGTCGCCCCTGTTAACGCGGATACTGTATTAGACAAAACCGCGATATTCATGGCATTTGCTTCTGTCGTAGCCAAGTTATTCTTTGGGTTTGCGACGATATTCAAACCAGATGCAGAATTTATCGCAGCTGCTAAATTCAAACCAAAAGCCGAATCGTTTGATATAGAAACTTGTAACACTTTGACATCAATTGTAACTAGTTGTGATAAACGTTTATTCTGTCGTGCGATATATTCCCCTACTCTATTTAATATGGACGGAGGCGCGGTTACAGTAATAGTTCCCAAACTGCGAGAAACAGTAAATTTAGCGTTATCAACATCGCCAACAATTGCAGATATTGCACTTTCTACTTCGTCCCACTCTTTTAAAGTAGATTCCAAAGATACTTGATTACCGTCGTCGGTTTCTACGGCAGTTTGATACGACACATCCGTTCCCAAAGCATATAAAGTAAACGTTTTTGTTTCTGTTTCATAAAAAACGATTGACGTTTTATTATAATACCATAACAAGTCCAAATCTGTCGCAATCTGAGACAATAACCCAGATAGTTTTCCTGTATAAGCAACGTTTATAGTTTTCTTTAATTTTTCTGAATTAACTTGACTGTCTATTTTAACTGGTATGCCTGTAATTGAAGTTATATCGTTTGCCAAAACCTGCAAGCTTACGGGTTCATTTAATAAAATTGTAATACCTGTATCCGTTTCAAACTGTGAAGGTAAATTATTTCTGTGTTCTAAAATCGTTGACGATGCCCCCAACCAAACGCCTTCGGACATAGACACAGTATCGCCGCTTTCAACTTTGGCGCGCGGATTTTTTGCCATTTCAAAAGCATCATATGCATTTATAAAATCTTGATCAACAGATGCGGCAACTTTTGCAGATTCTTCTTTTGCGCACCCCGTAAATATTGTGCACAACGCTCCGCAAACTATCAAAAATTTTATTGGCTTGATCATTTATCATCTCCTCTGGCAAAAACAAGACATACACCGCCTACTCTTCTGAAGTAGAAATTACAAGTACCCTATTACCCTTATAAAACTTCGCATATGGTATTGGGGTAGCTCTTGCAAAATTTCTTACCAACGCAGAAGCAACATCAACGAAACGTCCCTTAAAGACCGCACTGGCCTCTATCGGATATTCACGAGACGTTGCCCATACTAAATCCCAACCTTCTTTATTACACCAATCTTGTAAAACCTCTCTCAACGTTTGACCGCTGGCGACCACCCAAGACCGAACCTGATCCGACACGTTAACTGGCGCTTCTGCATCGGCAGAAATATCAACAGAAATTTCTGTCTCTGTCGTTTCAGAAGTTGAACTTTCATTAACGTCGGCTATTTCCGTTTCTGTCATCCCCATTTTTACAGCAAACGCCTGATAATCATCGGTATAATTTCCACAGTTTTTTCTACCGCTACGAGACACAGTCAAAACAGCCCCGCCATCGTCTTCTAGCATTTCACGATGCAACAACGGCATTTCAGAGCCATTATTACACTCGTCATCAAAACCGACAGGAATTTGTGTTCCATGTAACATATTTGCACCGCCAGACCAACCGTTAAAATCGCCATCTGTCGCGCCTAAATTAAAATTATTTTCAACCACTAAATCCGCGCCTATTTTTGAAACAACGCGAATATTATCAGACTTTTTAGATTGCGAACACATACCGTCGTCACAAGCAATTTCCACGTCTGCATCAGAACCAGCAATTGGCCAAACAGGCACTGTTGCTGGAACAACCTCCTGAGCGACGACCTGTTCTTGAACCGCAACGTTATTTTCTTCGCTATCATTTTGTTGGGTATAAAACACCTCTGACGTAACGACCTGTGGTGGAACCATATCCGCAGCAAAGCAATAACCCGCAGCGGTTGCAAACATTGCGACAATTAAAATTTTACGGAACATAAAAACTTCCTTTCCTGAATTAATTACTCTTTTAATTAAACTTATTATATCAATTTGACCGAATCTGTGCAAGATTAAAACGCACCAGAATTTTGCAAAGATTCAAAAATCTATCATCATCCCAAGATAAAATCGCACGAATCGCAAAAACATGATATACTAGGCGTATTAAACGAACATCAGCAGGACTGTACTATGAATAATACATTGTTTTTATTTTGTATTTTAACACTTATCGTTATTTCCATCGGTTTATTGTATTTTATGTTTAAAATTCATACGCGCATAAAAGAAATAAACAAAACCCTGACCCACCAATACAATTTGATTGTTAAGATACAATCCGTATTAAAAAACAAATCTGCAACGAACGCCATTTCAGAAAATGCAGAAATGATTTATCAAGACCTGTTACAAAATCTGATTCCAATTATGGCAGCGATTGACGTTATGCCGCGCAACACCGCCGAACACCCTCTATGGCGTGCACTTGGCGGGATAATGGACGAATATGCCAAGAACCCATTTGCATTAGAAAAACTACGCCGTTGCATAAAACTTGATTCAGAAGTATCTCGTTGCATAGACAATTATATAAATCGCGCGGATACATTTTTACATCACTTGACTACCACCGACCCAGAAGGCATTTTATCTGCAACTTTTACAGACGGTCTGCTGGGGCAATCTTTAACCTTTTTTACACAAGCAAAGCAACTAGCCTTGCAAACGAACGAATAAATGCCGAAGTTATCAGAAAATCTTATAAAAGAAATTTCTGCCAATCGTCAAGAACCAGATTGGTTATTAAAATGGCGTCTTGATGCTTTTAACAACTGGAAGAAAATGCATGAGCCTCATTGGGCAGAAATAGAATACGATAAAATAGATTACGATAATTTAAATTATTACAATGAAGTACAACCAATTGATAACTCTGATTTGCAGCAAACATACGAAAAAATGGGTTTACCAGAAAGCGAGCAACGAGCACTGCTGGGAATGGCAACAGATACCGTAATAGACAGTAAATCCGTTCATACATCATACAGCGCCGAACTAGAGAAATTAGGAATAATATTTCTTCCTTTTTCCGAAGCGGTCAAAAAATATCCTGAATTAGTAAAAAAATATCTTGGGACGGTTGTACCATCTACGGATAATTTTTTTGCGGCTTTGAACGCTGCGGTATTTTCTGATGGAACTTTTGTTTACGTTCCTCCAAAAGTCAAATGCCCAATAGACCTTGCCAGTTATTTCAGAATAGAAACAGCCAAGATAGGTCAATTTGAAAGGACATTAATAATTGCCGACAAAGAATCAACATTAAGTTATATGGAAGGTTGCAGCGCGCCCCGTCGTCCGAATCATCAATTACATAGTGGCGTCGTAGAAATAATCGTACAAGATAACGCAACGGTAAAATATGCAACCGTTCAAAACTGGTATGCGGGAAAAACAAGCACATACAACAAAAAATCAGAAAGGCCAAAATCTGTTGGCGGAATACTTAATTTTGTAACGAAACGCGGTCGCTGTGGCAAGAAGGCGCGCCTTGATTGGACACAGGTTGAAATAGGTTCTGCAATGACTTGGAAATACCCTTCTACCATATTGGCGGGCGATGATTCAAAAAGCGACTTTTATTCGTTAAGTATAACCAGCGGCGCTCAACAGGCAGACACAGGCACAAAGATGATACACATTGGCAATAATACTGTATCAAACATATTGTCTTATGGTGTTGCCATGGATTATTCAAAACAAACTTTTCGCAGTCTTGTTAGTTTTAGCGGCGAGCACGGTAAAAACGCATCAAAGTGCGACACAAAAATCATAGGAAAAAACGCTATTGCAAACACTCTTCCAACAATCATTCATTCGAACGGTTTAAACAGTCAAAGTCACGAGGCAAGTACCGGTGCAATAGATGCAACCCAGTTATTATACTTGATGCAATCGGGAATATCAGAAGATATGGCAACCGCATTAATAATCGGCGCTGTTGCATCCCCGATTATTTCTAGATTACCTATGGAGTTTTTGGTTGAATCAAAACAACTCATTCAAATGGCAATATCAAAATAACAGGATAAAAATATGCTAGAAATACAAAATCTTTCTGTATCTTTAAACGGTAAAGAATTATTGTCTGATATAAATATAACTGTTGAAACAGGTGCCAGACATTTATTATCTGGTCATAATGGTTCTGGCAAATCAACGCTTGTAAACACAATCGCCGGCGCGCCAGATTATAAAATAGACGCGGGGAAAATAATCTTTGACGGACGTGACATTACAAACGAAAGCCCGACATCACGTGCCTTATTTGGGATATTCTTAAGCGGACAAAATGTTCCGGAAATTCCGGGGTTAACGGTGCTAAGTTTTTTAAAACACTCTCTTTCAGCGCATATGCATTTTAATACAGGCAAAGAACTTTCTATGGGCCAGTTTTTAACGCGAATAGAAGAAATTCGCGACAGACTGGACATTCCAAGAGATTGGTTAAACCGCAGTATAAACGTAGGTTTTTCTGGCGGAGAGAGGAAAAAATTGATGTTATTAAGACTGTTATTAATTTCACCAAAATTTGCCATATTGGACGAACCCGATTCCGGCGCGGACCACCAAGTACAAAATCAAATTGTAGATGTTATGCATTCCATGACAGATACAACATTTTTATTTATCAGTCATCAACAACACTTTACCGACCTTGTATCACCAACCCATATAACCACTTTATCCGGCGGTAAAGTTATGATAAAATAAAACGTAACAACGAAAGGATAAAAAATGGCAGAAAAAAAATCTATGACTATGCTGAATTGGCTTTTATGGAAACCGCTTAAATTTGGACTTTTGTCATTTTGCTTAATGACACTGTTTGGCTTTCTATATACATTCTTATCATCAATGATTTATATTCCTCAATGGGTATTGCCAAGTTTAATACTTTTATCGTTTATAATAGGTGCTTTTTATATGTTAAAACATATGCCTACAGAAAATTTAGATAGACATAGTTTTATAGCACTAAATAATTTGCAAATATTTATATTGTCTTTTGCCTTTATAATATCAACATTGATAATCATGTATAATGCTAATTCAATAAGTTATCAGATGATGATGCTAAGCACGCATTTTAACGCATCATTTTTACTTTTAATGTTATTAATTGGCATTGTATATATGTATCTTTGCGGATTATTACTTTCAAACATTTATGCAAAATATAAACGCTGCTGTACGTTGGGTATAAAGCCATGGAAAATCATAGCAAGTATGCCATTTGGGTTTGGATTGCTGTGGATACCTGGATACATTTTACCAGAAGACAAAAAACAAAAAACAGTGTTGCCAATTAAATGCAAATGGTACGATAAACTTACACATTGGACAACAAAAAATACAATAAACACCGCCCTCGTTTTTACGATTTGTGTGGCGCTATCCAGTTTATTCTTTGGATTAAACATGGTACTTCTTACTTATTGCTTAGCAATTATATCCGCCCTATGGATATTCAGCATAGGCGTTAAAAAATTTAAAACTTTACTGAACAATAAGTATGTAAACTTTGCAATTATATTGAATATAGTTGTATTAGTTTTATTGATTATTTTTATAATGTATTCCGCCGTTAATTCACCAGAAACATTAAACATAAGCATAAACGAAATCGCAATGTTATAATAAGCACAAAAAAACGTTGCTATGTACACGAACACAAGCCATAGGAGTGATTTATGAATGGGTTAATTTTATTTGTTGCGATAATATTTTTCTTGTGGCTTGGTCGTTCTATTTTAATACCTATATTAGTTGCTGCTTTTTTATGGTATTTAATAAACGCCATATCTGCATACTGTCGTATTTTATTTCCGTTTCACACCAAAGAATCAGAAGCAAAGCATCCAATCACAGCAAAAAGTTTTGATTGGATATCAAATATAATTGCTGCTGCAGTATTGTTTGGCGTCGGGTATTTATTCGTTACACAAATACAACCCATGTTCAAAGAATTATCTATGGCATTGCCGGCATTGCAGCATAAACTGATTATATTTGGTAACTATTTATCAAATTATTTCGGGTTCAAATTTGATGCCAGTTTGTTACCTAACTTCACACAACTGGCGACCAGCATCGGCGCATCGGCGGCGACGATAGTTACCTCTATGGGCATGGTTTTAATATATATGTTATTCATGTTCATAGAACAAAGTACGTTTAACAAAAAATTTTCTGCGTTATTTCCGAATAAAAATCAATCAAAAAAAATGCGCTATATACTAGATAGCATTGACGAAAACATGAAGAAATACCTGTTTATGAAGACTTTATTATCTGGCATAACAGGCGTTTTATCTTATTTTTGGCTTGAAATGATAGACGTTCAATTTGCAGGCATCTGGGCATTCATTGTATTCATCACCAGTTATATACCAACAATCGGCGCAATCGTTGCATGTGGTCTACCTATAATGTACACGCTTATTACAGCCCCTTCGTTGCATCAGCCAGTACTAACCGCACTTGGTCTAATCGGTTTACAGATTTTATTCGGTAATATCTTAGAACCAAAGTTTACCGGTAAAACATTAAACTTATCCACGCTTGCCATATTAATAAATTTAGTTTTTTGGGGTATGATATGGGGCATCGCCGGCATGTTTTTCAGCGTGCCGCTATTAGTTGCGACGTTCATCATAACGGCACAATTTGATTCAACGCGTTGGATTGCGATATTACTTTCTGCGGACGGAAAAATACCAGACAAACGTGAAGAAGATTGAGAAAGCGGTATTTTTATACCGCTTTTATAATCATAATCTTTTTAACATTGAAATTGCATTTTCTAAAATTACTGCTGCAGATTCAGAATCTAACTTTTGTTTTAAATCATTAATCCTAACTTTTCCCAATTTTTCTTGCGCTGCAAAGCTGGTTAAATTTTCTTCTATGAATATTATTGGTAAATCAGTATAACCTGTCAATTCCGCTGCACAATCACGAACTTTCTTTGTTGTTTCTGAATCCGATCCATCAACATACAACGGCAGTCCCAAAACAATTCCCACAACCTTTTCTTTTTCTGCAATTTCTACTATTTTTTTTGCCAAAGAATCGCCATTTTTTTTAACTTCTATGGCAGGACGCACAAATACAAAATCACGTGCATCATCTGACACCGCAATTCCCGTTCTTCGCGCCCCCCAGTCAACGCCTAAAATGCGCCCTTTTATTGGAAAAGCCTTGAAATCTGGCAAAATCATTGTATAATTTTCCTTGTTTAATTTATTTACATATAGAATAGGATTGAAAATGGCTTTTAGCAAGCAACAATTGAACAAATTTGCAGATTTAATAAAGATAGACATTTCAGAAGACAAACTGGAACAAATGAATATTGACTCTGTAATTGAATGGTTAAACAAATTGCAACAAATTAATACTAGTGGCATAGAACCAATGTTAAGTCCGGCGGAACATAAATTGCCGCAACGCAGTGACGTTGTAACGGACGGGAATATACGCGATTTAGTACTTGCCAATACGCCCGATACCGCGGGTGTATCACGTGGCTATTTTGCAGTACCAAAAGTTATGGACGAATAAACTATAATAAAAATCAAAGTGAAAAAAATGATAGACCTAACTATTACAGAAGCATTAGAAAAATTAAAATCTGGTGAAATTAGTTCAACGGAACTAACAAAGGCATACCTGAACAGGATTGAACAATACGGTAAAGAACTAAACTGCTATATAACCGTGACACCTGAACGCGCCTTGGCAGATGCAGCAGCGTCTGATGCACGTTACGCTGCAGGTAACGCTCTGCCCTTGGACGGTATTCCAATTGGAATGAAAGACTTATTTGCGACACGCGGTATTAAAACGACCGCGGCATCGCGCATGCTGGAAAATTTTATACCAGAATACGAATCAACGATTTCACAAAAATTTATTGATACGGGTACAGTTTTATTAGGAAAAACCAACCTTGATGAATTTGCAATGGGAACATTCAGCAAGACAAGTTATTTCGGTGCACCTGTAAACCCATGGCAACTAGAAAAACGATTAACTGCTGGCGGTTCATCAGGCGGGACAACCAGTGCCGTTGCTGCCGGATTGGCCATTGGTGGCACAGGAACGGATACCGGCGGTTCGATTCGTTTTCCATCTGCAATAACTGGTCTGGTTGGTATGAAGCCCACATATGGTTTATGCAGCCGTTGGGGATGTATCGCATTTGCATCAAGTTTGGACACGCCTGGTCCAATAGCCAGAACTGTCGATGACGCTGCGCTATTGCTATCTGCTATGGCGGGTCACGACAAAAAGGATTCAACCAGCGCGGATAGCGGATTTAGTGCACATACACCGCTTCAACCAATTTTAGGAGACGGTAAAAATTTGCGTGTTGGTATAATAAAAGAATTTGCAGACGTTGCAATATCTGCAGATATGAAAAGATTATTTAACGCAAGAATTTCCGATTTAAAATCAATTGGTGCCGAAATTATTGAAATCTCTATTCCTAACATATTAGACGCTTTGGCTGCGTATTATATAATCGCACCGGCAGAAGCGTCTTCTAATTTGGCGCGTTACGACGGAATGAGATACGGGCTTCGCGTGGAAGGCAAAGATATTTATGACACATATAAGAAGACCCGCGCGGCTGGATTTGGTGACGAAGTAAAACGTCGTATGATTATAGGAACGGCTGTATTATCCAGCGAATCGTATGAAGTTTATTTCTTACAAGCCGCACGTGTACGTCGTATGATATCTGAAAGTTTCGAACAAGCGTTTCAAAAATGCGATGTAATATTATGTCCATCAAGCGCCGGCACGGCTATGCCACTGGATTCAGATTTAACGCCTTTGGAATACTATGCATTGGATTTATTTACGGTTGCCATGAATTTGGCCGGCGTACCTGCATGCAGCGTACCATGTGGCTTGGCTGATAACGGTTTACCGCTTGGCATACAAGTTGTTGGGAAACGTTTTGATGACTTAAAAGTTCTGCAACTTGCAAAACACATTGAACAGTTTGCAGGGATTGATAACAGACCGACAAAAGTAATGGGGAAATAAAAAATGGTGGCTAGAAGTGGAATCGAACCACTGACACAGGGATTTTCAGTCCCTTGCTCTACCAACTGAGCTATCTAGCCAACGCGAAACGAATAATAAAATACTAAAAGAAAAAAAGCAAGGAAAAATAAAAATGTTTACGATAAAAGGCAAAACAACAGATTGGGAATTAGTCATAGGCTTAGAAACGCATATAGAAGTTCTGTCTAATAGCAAGCTTTTTAGTGGTGCATCTGCTGACTACAATCCAACTGTTGCCCCAAACACACAGGTATCCATGATAGACGTTGCGATGCCTGGAATGTTGCCCGTTTTGAACGAATTCTGCGTTGAACAAGCGATTCGTATGGGCATGGGGTTAAACGCAGAAATTTCCAGGAAAAGCAAATTTGCTCGTAAACAGTACTTCTACCCTGACCTGCCGCAAGGTTATCAGATTTCACAACCAGCCGAAGAACCGCCAATTGTTGGTCGTGGCTGGATTGAAATTATGGGCGACGACGGACAACCTAAAAAGATTTTAATTGAACGTGCACATTTGGAACAAGACGCGGGAAAATTAAAACACGATGTGCACCCCAGCAAGTCGTTTGCAGATTATAACAGAACGGGTGTCGCGTTATTAGAAATCGTTACTTTTTTGGATACAAAAAATCCAGAAAATAATTCTTATATAACATCGCCCGATGAAGCGGAACGCTATCTACGTGAAATTCGCGAGATTGCGCGCGCACTGGGTGTATCAAAAGCAAATATGGAAGAAGGCTCCATGCGCGCGGACGTAAACGTATCTGTAAGACCGGTTGGTTCTAAAGAATTCCGGACGCGCACAGAAACTAAAAATATGGTTTCATTCAAATTCATTAAATCTGCAATTGAATACGAAGCACGTCGCCAGATAGAAATATATGAAAACGGCGGCACGGTATCTCAGGACACGATGAGATATAATCAATCAGAGGGAACAACGTCTGTAATGCGTAGTAAAGAAGACGCCTTGGATTATCGCTATTTTCCAGACCCAGATTTATTACCTTTGGAAATCAGCGAAGAAACAATTGAACGCATCAAAAACACTATGCCAGAACTTCCCGCTGCAACACGTGCACGTTACATAAACATGGGTTTAAATGAATATGATGCTGCACGTCTAACGGAAACAACAGATATATCCAAATGGTTTGACGCAGCAGTTGGCGACAAACCTGCGCGTGCAAAATCTATTGCGAACTGGATGATAAGCGAACTGTTCGCACACCCAGAAAATTGGGATGCAAAAAACGCTGTGGATACAGCAGACAGTGGCATAGCGCGAATTATTACACCTGCAAATTTGGCAGAATTAGTTGATATGATTTCTGCAAACGAGGTTAATGGTAAACAAGCAAAAGAAATATTTATAAAAATGCTAGACGGCGAATTAGGCACACCAAAAGAAATAGCAGATAAATTCGGCATGAAACAAATTACAGATACAGGTGCAATTGAAAAAGCCATAGATGAAGTAATTTCCGCCAATGCCGCCCAGGTAGAACAATACAAATCCGGTAAAGTTGGACTGCTAGGCTTCTTTGTTGGTGCAGTTATGAAAGCAACCGCCGGAAAAGCGAACCCTGCCGTTGTAAATGAAATATTAAAGAAAAAATTATCTTAATATAGGAGACAAATATGAGTGGTATCTCAGAAATATATAGATTTATATTAGCTCTTTCAAAATGCTTTTCCTATGACAAGAACCCTTTTCTTCCTAAGTTTCCGTGCAGGGATATTAAACAATCAAACGCACAAAAGCATTTCTACAAAGAACAAGACATAAAACGTAAGTTTATAAGATATCAAAGAACACAAAGTAAATAAGACCATGAAAAAAAAATTCTTCATTCATACTTTTGGCTGTCAAATGAACGTTTATGACGGTCAAAGAATTGCGACAATGTTAAACGCGCACGGATTTGAACAAACGGACATTTTATCCGATGCGGACATAATAATTTTAAATACGTGCGCAGTTCGCGAAAAAGCGACAAATAAAGTTTTTTCTGCTCTTGGCCGCATAAGACAGGCAAAAAAGCCCTCTGCCCTATTCGGCATAGTGGGCTGTGTTGCGCGAGAAACTGGTGGCAGTGCTTTTAAAAGAATTCCCGATTTAAATTTCGTTTTAGGACCGCAAAGTTATCATAAATTACCAGAAATATTAAAAAATCCGGATACAAAATTATTAAACATTGATTTAACGGGACTTGAAAAATTCGATGAATTACCACAGATGGAAAAGTCCCCTGCTGTCGCATATATACCTATTCAAGAAGGTTGTAACCATTGTTGTACGTATTGCATTGTACCCTATACTCGCGGTCGCGAATTATCCAGACCTTTTGAAGATGTGATAAAAGACACAACACATGCCGCCAATACTGGTGCCATAGAGATTTGTTTTCTAGGTCAAAATGTTAATGGATATAAATACACTGATGAAACGACAGGTAAAATTTACAGATTATCAGATTTAATCAAAGAAACAGCAAAACTAGAATCTATTAAGCGCATTCGCTTTACATCCAGTTATCCAACAGAAATGACCGATGACCTGATAGACATATTTAAAACAGAACCTAAACTTTTACCTTTTTTAAACATGCCTATACAAAGTGGCTCACAGAATGTATTGACAAGAATGAATCGTCCTTACGGTCTGGATCTATATATAGATATAGTTGACAAATTAAAATCAGCGCGCCCTGACATTCAAATATCCAGCGATTTCATTGTAGGCTTCCCAGGGGAAACAGACCAAGATTTTGAACAGACAATGGAAATTGCTCGCAAAATAAAGTATATAAATTCTTATTCATTTAAATATTCGCCGCGCCCACATACCGCTGCTGCACTGATGAAAGATCAAATTCCAGAAGCGATTAAAGCAGAACGTTTGGCAAAACTAGATTCTTATTTAAACGAACTACAACGTGCATTCAACGAATCTTGCGTCGGCAAAACAATGGAATGTTTATGCGAAGGCCCAGACAAAACAGGTAATCATATCGTATATCGGACGCCATATATGCAACAATGTATCGTAGATACACCAAAAAATATGCCTGTTAAACAATTGGCAAAGATACGTATTACAGATGCCAACAAGGCATCCTTACGTGGTGAAGTCATAAACTAAAACCTATCCCTAATCGTATATTATAAGAAAAGCCCATGATTTCATCATGCATAGTACCGACTTCTAGGCCAGCATCCACATCATCATTATCAAACCTGGCCCCGATTCGTATTGCGGCGGCATATGTATTTTCATTAAATATTTTTATGCGTACACCATAATCATATTTAACATCATAATCAGACTGAAAATATTTTATCTCCGAACCAACACCAACCAAAAAATTTGCATCCTTTTCATCAACAACAGTTAGATAATCTGACGTCACTGATACAAATGGACTGAATATCATATTATCGCCTAAAAGAAATTTTTTACCCAAATCACCAAATACATAAAAGCTATATCCAGTTGGATTATCTATAATATCTTTGCCATTAAATACAGTACCGGTGTTAAAATCTGCCTTATTTACACCAGTCCCCAGGTTAACAAATATAAAGTCCGATTTATAGAACGCATTTAATGTTCCGCCATAAAGCATAAAATCATAAATATTTACATAATCAGAATATGCTGTATGTGCACTATACAAAGACATAGAAAGTTTTATATGTTTATTTATCTGATGAGACAAACCAGCGTTTACGCCATAAGAATAAAAATTTTTATTTATAACATATAAAGGCATTATACCTATCGGCTCATCAGAATCAACATATGTCATATTTTCAAAATAATTAAAAATCCGAATCGGATTCATTAATTGAATTGGGTTCAAACGCACAGAATCATTCATTATGTTTTTCAAATCGTTCATATTCGTTGCCGAATCTAAGGCAGTTAATAACTTATCATTCGGATTTTCGTGTCTTATTGAATTAATAAATTTGCCGGCATCATTTCTAAAAATTTTATAATAATCTGTTTCACGCACCAAACGACCATATAAATTTCCATCTTGAATATAAGAATGTACCGCATACAAAAGATTAGAATCCCTAGTATGAATATAAACAGTCCCATCACCGATAACGTTTGATAAGATAGGTTCTTCAGATACATCATCCATAGAATCTAGATAAATATTAACATTGCCCACAATTTTTATATCTGGTTTTAAAGAATAGCGACGCGATTTAATGATGACCTTATTAAAAACCAACGACGAATTATCCAAAATTATTTGGTCTGCCCCACTACTTGTGCCGAATAAATGATTTAAAGAAACATCTTTTGCGTTTTTTACCAAAACAGTATAATCGCCATTAACGTTTAATTGCCCAACATCTTCATTCTTATGTATTATCTGTATTAAATCGGACCTTTCACCAAGGTTAATAAAACTGTTTATTACACCGGGACCGGTAACAATCACCTGATAACCATCGTCAATATTTATGTTGCCGTTCATCACACCTTTATTATGTATGATTGCGTTTGAATGAAAATTCATATTCGTAATAGTTAATATAGCCCCACTATCAACAAAAATATTTTCTGACAAATCAAGACTTTCTGCATTTACAGACCCTGTAAACACATAAGCCGCCGTTTCCGAAAAAGGATACAGCACGCAATAACAAAATAACGAAAGAAAAATCTTTCTAATCTCCACAACAAGAAATTAGCATATAAGATTTTTTTCTTAAAGCAAATAATTTAAAAAACCCTGAAGAAATCAGGGTTTAAACGTAAGAAATACTTATTTTTAAAGCATTGTTTCTTTTTTCAAGGTTCCCCATGCAGCTTTATATCCACCATCACGTTCTAAGTAAATTTTTGCATTGTTTAATTGTTCTGCCGTTATACCGCGTAGAACGAAGGTTTCTTGCAATCTACCGGGTTCTTCAATCATCAAAGTAGGCATATTCGTAGCAAGCGCGTTTTTATCACAGCACATTCCTGTTGAACATTTGTTGCATTGATGTACACTCATATTATACTTTACACCCGGACGCAAATCCTTTAAATCAACGACCATTTTTAAGCCTGCATCTGTCTCATGAAATTTTATATACCCCATTTCCGATTGACCGCCGTGGCTGCTGTGCGTGTACATTTTAGCGTGTACTTTCGTTATATCTGCATCTTCATATGTTTGATAGAAAACTACTTTTTCTGGTTTTTGATTTTGTTGCATTTGTTTATTTTGCATTTGATTATGCATCATTTGTTTTTGTTGTGGATGTCCTTGTGGATGGCTATTCATATTTTTTTGTCCGCACCCCATACATCCAGACAGCAAAACCGCCACCCCTAATATAGATGACATAACTAACATTTTTTTTACTAAGTTTTTCATAAGTTTCTCCTTTTTGTTTGCTTATGGTTACAATCATTATTTTATACTATTTTTAACCGATTTTCGTCAGGTTTGAATACCTATATAAGCCAGGATTTTATGCATATAGACAAGTTTTACGTAAAACAATGGTCTTGCATTTGCAAGACCATTTTAACTTAAGAAAGTCAAAGTTTAACTATGCAACTTCAAAAATGATTTAAGTAAAACTTTTGGTGAAAATTGATGGTTACTAACCGGTGTTAAATCTTTATCAACGCCCATTAAGTAATAAACGGCTCTCTGCGCAGCACGTACAGAATACTCCATAGTGAACACAACATCATCTGGTAATTCCGCAAACTGACTGACGAAAGCAAAATTTTCATATCCTTTTGGGTTTACCAAAGGTCTGTCACCGATGTTTCTTGGTTGGAATTGTGATGTTATATAAGGCATCAACGAGGTTCTGCATATTACACCTTTCATAAAATCTGCTCGTTCTTTTTTAGGTATATGCAGATGCCCCATTAATTCTGTCAACACATCTTTTCCTGTGCATTTATACATAGGCTTTTTAACAAAATCGCCTTTTGTAAACATGTTTAACGAATACCCCCAGAAAATCTGTGTATCCAACGGTTGGTTTTTAAAATGTGGTTGCCGCGCAACAACAATAGATAATCGCCATGCAGAATCTTTAAACGTCACTAAGGCACCACCACCGGGATGATTTCTTGTAAATTCTTGAATATAATTCAACAACTTTGGATTTTTATTAATTGTCACTGTGAAAGACATCCACATACTTTCATCTGGATTGCCGTAAAACACTTCTGGTTTACCAAACTCTGGCCTATTTTCAGCAATTTTCTGCCACAGCGCAAACGAAGGACCAACATGTTTGGTTTCGTATTTCGGTACAGTATTCATATCTGCCTGGTCAGAATTATCTGTCATGCACCCGTTTGTAAACAAAACTATATCCGTGGGTAAAATTTCTATTTTTTTGTTTTTACCCGCTTGTTTATAAAAAATCTTATTTGCGACAATTTCACCGTTATTTAATTTTACGAAAGAAATATCATCAACATTGGCATTTAACACCAACTGCACACCATGCTTTCGCAACCAGTTCACAATAGGCGTAACAATTGAATCATATTGATTATATGCAGTACGAGCGACACCGGCCAACGTGTGTATACGCGGAAATTCGTGCATAAAACGTATCATGTATCTACGTAATTCTGTTGCACTGGACCAAGGCTGGAAAGCAAAGGTTGTTTGCCACATTAGCCAAAAATTAGTCTTAAAAAAATGCTTACCAAAAACTTGATCTATGCGTTTATTACCCAAAGATTTTTCGCTTTCTAACAAAATCAATTTTTCCATTTCTTTTCTATCTTCATCAGAAAAGCCCATTTTTGTAACGTCTACTTTACTGCCGTCTTGCTTAACAAGACGTGCGCGCGAGTGCGTTTTAAATTCTTCGTTAAACTCCAAGAATTCTTCTTCCATGCTTATATTATCAAATTCTTCGGACGGAATACTGTGCATAACGTCTTGCAGGCATTCATATGTGGGTATATTTAACATACGTCCGCCACGAATCATATAACCTTGTTTTGAACTTCCCGCGCCGTCCAGGCTTCCTCCTTCTACGTCCAAAGTTTCTAATATATGAATATTTTTACCTGGAACTTTGGCGTCTCTTATTAAATAAACCGCAGCCGCCAAAGAGCCAATGCCGGCACCTATCATATAAACGTTTGTATTTTGCGGTTTGCGTTTAATTTTGCTTTTTCCTGCTGTTGCCATAATTTTTCCTCCATTTTATCTGATATAATAATATCAATAAGTTCGTGATAAAGTCATAGGATACAAAACATAAAAAAATCGCCCATACACAAGCGATTTACTAATCTGAAAATCAAAAAGATAAAACCTTATCCCGCAACAAAACGTTGCGGGATAAAAGACACCTTAGAACATAAATCTGATACCAACATCACCGCCAAAGTTATGCAGACCAGAATTAACGTCTACGTAATTATAACGTGCTGCTAAATCAACAGCAAAACGCTGCATATCAAACGTTACGCCCAATGTACCCATTGCAGAGAAACGAGTTTTACTTTCGCTACGTTCATAAATTTCTGGATACGTACGTTTAACATCTGTAAATGCAGCACCAGCACCCAAACCTACGAACGGACGAACAATACGATAATCTCCGAATTCCCAATACATATTCCACAACAAGGTTTGCAATTTCGTTTCAACTTCTATCTTACCGGCATCGCCAAAATCTGCATGATCTTTTGCCTTGCTGTAAATAGACCATTCAATTTCAGATCTTACTGTATCACAGATTTCCAGACCCATCGCTGCACGGCCTTGGAATACCATATCTGATAAAGTTTCTTTGTGATCATTGAAACTGTAGTTAAGGTTAGTATACCCTGCACCGCCACGAATACCGATATATGGGTCAAAACCAAACAGTTGCCAACTGCTGCCTCCTTGCTGTGGTCCAGCAAATGCGGGACACGCAATTAATACTGCTAATGTAGACATAGCTATTTTTTTCATTTTCTCTCCTTTTATTGTTTTATCATGTCAACGATTGTATTGTATCAAAGTCAAACGCAAGTTTGCATAGGTATAGATACCTTATTAATAACATCATTCAAAAACCTTGCATCAAAAAAGATTAAAAACATATAAACACTTGCATTTAGCAAGAAAAAGTCTATAATCAGCACGGTAAAAATAAAAGGACCCGGGTGCGTAGCTCAGTTGGTAGAGCAACTGACTCTTAATCAGTGGGTCCAGGGTTCGAGTCCCTGCGCGCCCACCAAAACATATAAAAAAGGCCACTTTTTGTGGCCTTTTTATTAGAAACACAACTTTTACTTTAAATATGAAGATGGGTTATACGCCTTGGTTCCCTTTCGTATTTCAAAATGTAATTGCGGTTTATCTACTTTACCTGTTGCACCGACAGTACCTATTTTTTGCCCCACAGAAACTTTTGTACCGCGACGAACGGTCATAGTGTCCATATGCGCATATACCGTCATCCAACCACCAGAATGTTGAATAATTATTAAATTTCCCATACCTTTTACTTCATTACCAGCATATGCAACAACACCATTTTCAGCGGCCTTGACTGTTGTACCCTTATTCGCGCCGATATTTATGCCGTCGTTAAACAAGCCACCGGACTTTGCGCCATAACTGGATAATATTTTTCCTCTGACAGGCCAAGAAAACTTTGATGAAGAACGCGCACTAATTTTCGGCAACTTCGTATTTGGATCAGAAGAAATTTTTGGTTTTGCTTTTGCAACGGGCTTTGTTGCCGTATTTGTTGTTTGAGGCGTCGTCTTGGCGACAGTTTTCGTCGATGTTTGCTTTACTGTACCTGCGGATAATTTTGTCTGGGTAGCCGCACTTCTAATCGGCGTCATTGTCATTACTGGTGCTTTACTAAGGTTCGGCACTTTTAATTTCTGCCCGACGGATAGCGTAAACGGTGCACTTAATCCGTTCATAACAGCCAAATCATTAACCGGCACAGAATATTTACGTGAAATTGAATACAAAGTATCGCCAGCCTCTACAGAAATCTCTTGTAATTCAACGCGCGTAGTTGTGTTGTTTGTTACGGGTCTTTTAACGGTAACAGTTTGAACTATCGCAGTTTCAATGACACTGGGCAATATTAATTTCTGCCCGACAGATAAAGCATAAGGTTCTTGTAAATTATTTAATTTTGCAATTTCTTCTACCTTTGTATTGTACTTCTTAGCCAAAGAATATAATGTATCACCCGGCTGAACAATGACCTCTTTTTCTGTATGCTCTGTTTTAATACCGCCATACATTGGTACCTGCAAATATTCCTCTTGTTCTGTTAAAACAACAACAGGTTCTTCAATGATAGGTCCACCATATTCCACATCAATTTCAGTGCTTTGTGCGATTTCACCATACATAGCGCCTGCTTCTGCCTGTGGCGGTATGATATAATCATCAACGCTGGCATATTCTATATAATCCATACTTGACACAGAACCATATAAATTAGGTGACGCATATACCCCATAGTCACTTGCAGCAGAATTATAAATTTCCGGCTGAGTTTCTGGGTCTGCCAACAATGCAGGATATCGCGTAGAAATGAATTCGCCAACAGTATCAGGCAATGCCACTATTTTCGGCTGTAAATCACAGGCAGGCAATGCCAATGTCACAATAACTAAAAAGCAATAAAAGATTTTGTTCACAGAAAAATTATATCATAAAAAGACAGATAAATAAACAATCTAAACGTTATCATCTGACTTCATAAACAAAAGACTTAATTCAAACAACAACCACATTGGCAACGCTAATAAAACCTGAGATACGACATCTGGCGGCGTCAAGACCGCAGCAACTATAACGATAAAGACAATTGCATACCTGCGCATTTTGATTGCATAAGATTTTGACAAAACACCAATTCTATTTAATAGCACCAAAATCAAAGGCAACTGAAAGGCCAGACCAAATATTTTCAACATTCCTATTGTGAAGGATAAATAATCTTTTGCCATTGGCAGAACGACCGAAGGAACCGGTGCAGATTGATTTAACTCAATAAAGAAACTAAATACAAAAGGAAACAAGATATAAAAAGCGAACGCTGCGCCAATTAAAAACAACAACGGCGAACAAATCAAAATTGGCCATACAAAATCTTTTTCTTTCTTGTGTAACCCGGGGGCAACAAAAGCCCAAACCTGCCAAAAGGCGAACGGCGTTGTTACAAATAAAGAAAATAAAACAGACAAAGAAAAACGTATCATCAATCCATCTGTCACGCCGCCATATAACAAAGCACCTTCTGTCCAAACATCTAATAATGGTTTTGTTAAAAAGGCCTGCAAGAAAGGTGAAACGACCCACCCTGCGCACAAAGCCAAGACAAAAACGCACGCAACCCACAGTATTCTGCGTCTTAATTCAACGAAATGTTGTCCCAAGGTCATTTTTTTCATTTGTTGCTTTTACCTTTACGCACGCTTTTTCGTTTGTTTTTTTGTTGCTTTATATTTTTTATAGGAGTAGAAAAATCCGCCAATACATCGTCTGTTGTCGTACGAATTAAATCGTCAATAGGCTTTTCCAAATCAATTTGTTGTTTTATATGCTCCGACGCATCTGATATTTTCCATATTACCCCGCGAATAAAGTTAACGACCTTTGCTAAAAACTTAGCAACATCAGGCCACATACGTGCAGGGATTACCAGAACCCCGACTAATAAAATAACTAAAAATTCTGCCCAACTTATACCGAACATTTTTAATCATAAAACGAATCGCCACCACTGGTATTAACGGTCTTGTGCCGTTGAATCTGAAAATAGTTTTTACCAAAATTAGTTTTAGTTTTTAAATCAGAAAATACAACGTCTGTCTTGGCGCCAGTTGCGTCAACAACGGTCCAAGAATTTAACTTAACCGGTTTCTTATCAAAAACAACCGTCATATTTCCCAAGCCTTCCTGCCCGCGCAAGTTCATTTTTAACGCGAACGTATTTTTTCCTGTTTCCGTTTCATAAACATTTATATCAGCATTTGTTAAATCTATATTTTTTCTTATTAATATTCCGGCAGGTGTACTAGTCAACGGAACCGTTGTAATCTGATCCAAAGATTTATCAAAAAAATATAAATCTTTTCCGTCTGATATCAACTGCACTGGCATATTGTCATAATCTAAACGTACACGCCCGGGACGCAACATAGAAAAAACGCCTTTTTCTGTTTTGCCGTTTGCCGTTTGCACGAAACCGCCGGTCAAACCCGTAATAGAATTTAAATATTTTTCGGCGGAATTTACCAATGAAGCATCAACCGCAGCATTCGCAGTTGTAGCCACAGCGAATAAACATAAAGCTATTATTAACTTCTTCATTTTTCCCCCTTAAATAAATCCAACACCATTGAACGTGCGTTATCCAAAGTATCATATATCACAGCACCCGCCGCATACATATGACCGCCGCCGCCCAAAGCAACAGCAATATGTTCTATGGGTTTTGTACGACTGCGCAAAGACACACCAATTTGTTTTTCTTTTTGTTGCTTTAATAATACGATATATTCAATACCTTTTATTTGCCCCAACAGATTCAACACCGTATCACCACGCCCATCTAAATTTTTATATTCTTTTTTTCCTATTACAGCCAAAGCCAAGCGACCGCCAAATAAAAACTCTGCCTGCGAAGCAACGGCTGCTTCCATCAAAACGGTTTTCTTGGATTTATTATTTAACGCATTAGATATATTTTCTATACAAACGCCCATATCAACCAAGTCCGCCATTACTTTTAATGACTTACCTGACCTGGCATATTTAAAATTCCCGGTATCTGTTAATATTGATACAGCCAACAAATCTAAAACATCCGAATCGTATTTCCAATTCATCTGTCGCATCAAATCGTACAATATTTCACCAACAGCAGCGGCTGTATTATTATTTAAACAAACAATTCCAATGGGCGAATCGTTTTTATGATGATCTATTTCATATACAAGCTTTGATTCCGACACCATTGATGCCACGCCACCAAGATTTTTTTCGGTACCGTAATCAACCAATATCATACAATCCACGCTCTGCCGTGCATCAACATGTGCGAAATACTGTATTTTTTTTCTATCTGGTATATTATCCAAGCAATCTGGTATATTTCCATCATATACGCACAAAGGAACTTTATTATAGTTTAACTCTATCAATCGTGCCAAAGCCAAAACCGAAGCCAAAGAATCACCGTCAGGATTTTTATGCCCAGCAATTGCAATAGATTTTGCATTTTGTATAGTCTCTATAAAAGCATTCAAACAATTTTTCATTCTTAAACCGCGATATCCTCTATAAAGAATTGTGCGCTGATGCGACCGTTATAGTTATTTTCTTTTAACTTGCCCAACAATTTTATTTTAGTGTTTACATTCGCATCGTCCAGTAAAAAATCACCGACGGGCGTACCTACCAGATTAAAAGCAACAAACGGTAATTGCCCGCCATTACTTGTTGTGACGGCGCCACGTAAATGATTTCCCTTACCCATTACACCGGCATATCGTAACACAGCCCCATGCAACACCAAAGTTGGTTCTGGATTCCCCTGTCCGAACGGTTCTAATGCAGACATTTTTTCTACTAAACTCATATTTGCGCTGCCTGCATCTAATTCAGCATCAACAAAAATTTCTTGATGCGGCATTTCGCCATGCAATTGATTTTTGACGGCCTGCTCTAGAAACTCGCAAAAGGCGCTTTCGTTTTCCGCAGGCAAAGAAAAACCTGCCGCGGCCGCATGACCGCCACCTTCTGACAACACCCCTTGTGCCAACGCGTCATGAATAATTTGCCCAAGATCTATTCCTGGGATAGAACGGCCAGACCCATTAATTATACCGTCACAACGCGTAGCAACACAAGACGGTAAATTATATTTATCTTTTAATCTACCTGCGATTATCCCCATTACACCGCCATGCCAGTTATCACCGCAAACGAACAAACTACAATGCCCTGCATCACAACATTTTTTTGCCAAGTCGTTAGCAGATATCATTATCGCGTTTTGTATATCTATACGTTCTTGATTCATTGTATGTAATTTTTGCGCCAAATCACGAGCAATTAATGGATTATCAGTCAACAATAATTCCAACGCAGGCGCAGCAGAATCCAAACGTCCCGCTGCATTCAATCGGGGTCCCAAAGCAAACCCAGCCGCATATACAGACGGCGTTTTTATACCAGCAATGTCCATTAACACACACAGACCTAAATTATTACGTAACCCTAAAACCTTTAATCCTGTTGCAACGAAAGCACGATTAAGACCGATTAAAGGCATTGTATCGCAAATTGTCCCCAACGCGACCAAATCCAAATAATTCATCAAATTCGTATTTTCTATTTTTTCCTTAAGCGATGCATCTGTAACGCATGATTTCAGTTCACGACGTAACCCGACCAAAGTCAAAAAGGCAACGCCGACCCCAGCCAGATAAGATAACTCAGACGTATCATCTGCCCTTTTAGGATTTACAACCGCATCAGCGTTTGGCAAAGCAACATCTGGCGAATGATGGTCTGTAACGACAACTTTCATACCCAAAGACTTTGCATATTCAACTTCTGCTATTCCGCTAATTCCGCAATCAACGGTGATTAATAACTTTGCGCCATTGTTGTAAATATCATCTATGGCACTTTTATTTAATCCGTATCCTTCACCTTCCCTTGTTGGCAAATGCCAAATAACGTCCGCCCCCAACGTACGTAAATATTTCACAAAAATTGCCGTAGCAGTTATACCGTCTACATCGTAATCGCCATATATGGCGATTTTTTCACCCGACATCAAAGCATTGGCAATAATCTTCGTTGCCTTATCCATATCAAATAAAACGGATGGGTCAGGCATATACTCTTTTATGGTAGGATTCAAAAATTTTTCCATTGCCGCCATATCAGTAATACCACGGCTAATTAAAATATTTTGAACTAAGTTATCCGTCTGACATGCATTTTCTTTATCACCAGGATATGTCACAACTGTCCAAGCTTTACCCAGCATGGACTTATCTACGATATTCTTCACGCTATACTCTTTTTTTATTATCGTAGATAATTATATCCAAAATTTATTCAAATAGCAACGGCAGGATACTATCAAGAATCTTTCCCGCAGTTGGTACCGCATTCCAAGCGGCAGTTCTAAGTCCGAAAGATTCTTTTGTTCCCTTTGGTTCATCTAATACAACCAATATCGTATACTGAGGAGCAGCGACTGGGAATATACCAACAAAAGCGGTTAAATTTTTCTTACGATCTGCGCGCCCATTTACATATTTTTCTGCGGTTGCGGTTTTTCCACCGATTTGAATTCCTGCAATTCTTGCTTGCTTACCGCTGGTTTCTTCGGCGATTCGTAACATAATTCCACGCAATCTTTCAGATATTTCACTTGATAAAACCCGTTCACCCTTTACAACGCCTACATTACGTTTTAAAAGCGTTGGATATATGTATATTCCGCCGTTAGTCATAGAATTTACGGCCAACAACAAATGCATAGGCGTAACTGATATACCATGGCCGAAAGATACCGTTGCCCGTTCAACAGGCCCCCATTTAGCAGGCATAAGCGGTCTTTCTGTTTTTCCGAACTCCAATGACAGTGGCGCATCCAGATGTATTCTATGAAAGAACTCTTGCTGAGTACCGTCAGGTAAATCCAGCGCAATTTGTGCGCTACCTGCATTGCAGGAATGCAACATTATTTCTTCCACAGTCAAGTTAGGCCGAGGCGGTTTAAAACTACTAACATCGCCGATTCTTGCTGCGGTTCTACCGAATTTATCAGGAATTTTAAAGGCCTCTGCTATATAATATTCTTTGTTTATACCGTTTTCCATGGCCATAGCGGTATTAAACACCTTAAATATAGACCCCATTTCAAAAACGCCGCGCAATGGTTTAAACATTCTATTTGCTACGGGGTCCAAGCCTATGTTTTCAGGGTCAAAATCCGGCAAAGACACCATGGCTATCATTTCACCGGTACGCGAATTAATCAGCAATCCCATTGCGGCCTTTGCTTGATACTTTTGCATTGCAAAAGACAATTGCTCATAAAACACAGATTGAATACGCGCATCCAATGATAACTGCAATGGGTCCCTGTTTTCACTAAGGTAATCATCATAAGTACGTTCAACGCCTTCCAAACCATGTCCATCGTTACCGACGAAACCAACCACATGTGAAAACAACCTGCGCTTTGGATATCTGCGCGTTTGAATAGGTTCTATTTCCAAGCCCTGCAATTTCGCTTTTGTGATAATATCACGTTGAGCATCGCTGGCATATTTCTTTACATATATGAATCTTCGTGAAGAATTAACCAACTGCAAGGCCTCATTCAAAGAATATTCATATGGCAATGCTTTATGAATTGTTTCTGCGACTTTATCCCTATCTGTGACAACTGGCGGCCGCAATGTTATATGTCCAGACATGACATTCTTGGCCAATATATCACCATTTCTATCAACTATGTCCGCCCGTTTAACCAACCATGCCCCATCTGCACCGGCCAACCGAGACCTGTCTGTTCCCTGTATTCCCAACCATAACGTACGAACGGTAAAGACAACAAAAGCAATTATAAACAAAGAATATATAAATCTAAGGCGTCGCCGCGCGACAACGTCGCCGCCGATTCCTTTAAACCCATGCTTAAAAATATCCTTTCCTACTTCAAACATATATTACTTCTGTTCTCTATTCGGTAAATCGTCTATGGCGACGGATTTATGAAAACTGATGACTTCTGTTTTAGGATAAACGCTGACGACCAAGTTGCGTAAAATTTCCGGTCTGACATAGGACGCAAAATTTGCCTGCGCCACCGCTATTTCTTGTTGCGTTTTAACGATTTCCGCACGAACGCGATTTCTCGCCCGGTTCTGAGTTCTATAACAAACCTGTAAAACGGCAGCCAAAACAGACACCAATATACACGCCCACAAACCAATTTGAAACATTTTCTCGTCTTCGCCCATTTTTACAAACGCCCCTATGAATTCTTCACTAAGTGTATCATAAATTTTGCAAAAAACGAATCATTGAATTAACGCCGCCTAACCGACCCGTACCTAAATTAATATTTAGACTATGAAATTCTGTATTTAAATCCATTTTTTTTATATCTGCCGTACTTTTGCCGTCAACCATCGCAGTTATAATTGCAACTATGCCACGAACTAAAACCGAATCGGCACGACCGTAAAATTTGTTACCGTCCATACAAATTTCCGCCCGCGACGCGCACCCTACTATCTCATGACAAGTGGCTGTATCGGGCACTTTTGGCATATTTTTTCCAAAATCCATGACCATTTCCAGTTTTTCAACGGGATCAGATATCAAAGACAAAATATTTTTCATTTCGGCATAAGTCATGGCTACCACCCCTGCTCTGTTAAATCTAATTCCAGACGCGCTGCTTCCGACATACGCGATAAATCCCATGGTGGATTCCAAACCAAATTTACTTTTACAACCCTGCCACCAGCAACATTTTCAACATCTAACCTGACCTGCTCTAACAAATCTTCCATCATTGGACATGTTGGGCTTGTAAAAGTCATATTTATAATAATTTCCGAATCGTGTATCAAAACATCATAAATCAAACCTAAGTCCCATATATTTACCGGTATTTCCGGGTCATATATATTCTTTAAAACGGCAATTATGTCATCTTTTGTTACATTCATTTTACTTCACAATGTTTTCTATTATATCAGCAACGACAATCATTTCTTCTTTTGTATTCCAAGAACCAACAGATATACGAACAGAACCGGGAATACCTATTAATTTATGAATCCAACTTGCACACATATTACCTACCCGCAAGCACACATTATGCGCACCAATCAAAGCCCCAAAATCCAGCGCATGCATATCTTTTATATAAAAACTAAGCATACTTGCATCACGCGATGTAATTATTTGTATACGTTCATTTTTATTCAACCTGTCGTATAAATATTTTATCAAATCTAGATTCGGTCTGTTTTTACAAATGTAATCAATTGCTGCTGGCAAACCAATAATTTGTGTTATCGGTAAGGTACCCGCCTCAAACTTAGCTGGCGCAGGCTCCCACTGCAAAGAATAATTATTATTTACCGCGCTACCTGTTATTCTAGCAATCATTCCTCCACCGAATTTATCAGGTGAAATCCAACGGCCTGGATTTTTTATATACATCACACCAAGTCCCGTATCAGCGCCTATTTTATGCGCAGAAAAGCACATAAAATCACAATCCCATTTTTGTACATCTATTTCATTATGTACCACATACTGGGCTGCATCAACGATTGTAATTACGTCAGGATTTTTTTTACGTGCCGCTGCAACTAAACTTGCAACATCTTGCGGTGTTCCTAAAACATTAGACATAGCGGTAATCACAAAAACATCAGCCTTAGGTAAATCTGCATCCACTAAATTATATTTCGCATCTAACGGACACAAAACTATTTTACACGCCATAGATTCCCGCAAGACCTCAAACGGTAAACGTGCGGAATGGTGGTCTAGGTCTGATACCATTATAGTTTTATTTTTTAAAGAATCGCCACAAACAGAATCGTTAATTATTCTTGCTATTCTATTCATACCATCTGTTGTGCCTGCAGTAAAAACAATTTGTTCGGGTGATTTTGCGCCTATAAAATCTGCAACTTTTTTGCGAGCCTCGGCAATTTTATCGTCAACGGCAATCGCCCGCGCACAAATGCCCCGCCCTGCATTAGCATACGAATCACGCAAAAAATCGGTTTCCGTTTTTATAACAGATTCGGGCTTCAAAGCGCTGGCGGCTGCATCTAAGTATATGATATTATTCATTTTATGATTTCTCTTGCATTTTATGCTGATTATAATACACTCCTGGCAAATATCAATAACGAAGGAGAAAAAGATGGCACTAGAACATGCAAATGACGCAAATTTCGCATCTTTATTAGGACAAGGCATAACATTGGTTGATTTTTGGGCGTCTTGGTGTGGTCCTTGTCGTATGTTTGGTCCGATATTTGAATCCGCCTCAGAAAAAATAACGGATGTAAAATTCGTAAAGTTTGAAATAGACGAATCAAACAGACGCACACCCGCAAAATACGGCATTCGCAGCATACCCAGCGTTCTGGCCTTTCGTAACGGTGAATTAATAGAAGCAAGAACCGGCTTAATGGATGAAGACACCTTGACGGTTTGGATTAATGAATTAAAAGGAGTCTGAAAATGGCAACAAAAGCAAAAAATTATAAAAATATTGAATTACCGGAAAAATACGTTCCAAAAAAGTCTGAACCTTATATGTGTCCGGAACATCTGGCGTATTTTTATAAAATTTTAACGGCGCAAAAAGAAGAAATTATACAAGACAGCGACTCTGTTCTTAGCGCTGTTAGACAGACAGAAAAAAACGAAAATTCCAGCGTTGGCGACGAATCAGATAATGCCGTTGCAGAGCAAGATATCACCATGAACTTACGCATGTCTGAGCGCGATAATAATCTGCTTAAAAAAATCAACAGCGCATTGGAAAGAATCGACAATGGCACATTTGGTTACAGCGTCGTGTCTGGTGAACCGATTGGTTTATCTCGGATGTTGGCAAGACCGCTGGCAACATTAACCATAGAAGAACAAGAAGAACACGAAAAACGTGAATAAGAAATAAAAAACGCCGATAAAATTCGGCGTTTTTTTTATTGTTATATAACCATTTATTTCTTTTTTTGGCTTTTAGATGACTTTACAGCCTTAGTAACTTGTTTTTTTACGGGATTTTTTTTCACCGTTTGTTTTTTTTCTGTGACATCCGGTTGTTTTTTACCCTTCAATTCCTTTTTAAATATATTTATACCGTCGGCCAGATTTTTCATCATTCCTGGAATTTTATTATGACCAAACAATATTAATATTAAAACAACTATTACTAATATTTCGGCCCAACCAAAACGTCCAAACATTTATATCCCCTTTTATTTTGCAACATAACAATCTAAGCCGTCAGACTTTGCATTGCGACAAAATCCATTTGCTTCACCCGAAGAAGAAAACGCGATACGCAATCTGTATGTTGTTTTTCCATCTGGCAGAACGGCCGCCAGTATAACAAACTGTTTACCAGCAAATAAACTTTGATGTGCCGCCCTGATTTGTTTTTGCGCGTTTTCTGCCAAAGCCCTTGTGCTATACGACCCAAACTGTACATACCAGCTGCCCTTTGGTGCCGTTTGAACTTTTGGCGTAGTCTTTTTTGCAGCGGTTTTCTTTGCAGCAGGCTTTGTTGCAGGTTTCGCCGCTTGTTTTGTAGTCTCTACCTTATCGGGATTGAAAGTAACTTCTTTTCTATCTTCCACCACACGAACAGGTGCACTTGGGTTAGCCTGTACATTTTCAACTTTTGGTGCTGGTGCAGGCTCTGTTACCGGTTGCGCAACAGGTTTTACTTCTGGCGCCTTGTTTAGTACCGGCGCGGGTGCCCCTGCCCCGACATTAACAGGTACAGGCGCGACGTTTGTGTCAACAGGTACCGCCGGTGCATTTTCACCGTCTACGACAACCGCCGGCGCATCCAAATCAATTTCCACCGACGATGAAGAATCCCCGCCAATGACACGAATAATTATATAGGTTGCCAATACTATCACCAACAGCCCAACACCCAGCAATAACCAAGGCTTTTTCGGACGTGGCGACGCAAACTGTGACGTTTCCGGCAATGTATCCATGGATTCTGTATCATCATTTAAATCCAATAAATCCAAGTTATCATCATTATTCATCAGGACTCTCCCTATGTTCGTTATTTAGCCATATTATACCACAAAAAAGCCAGATAACAAAAAATATATACAATTATTTTGGCATTTGCCCAAAATTAGGCGGAACAATTAATTTATGATTTTCTTCTACTATTGGTTCCGTCTCGCACTTTGTTGCGCACGCAGACAAAACCATTGGTGTTATAATAATTGTCAATAAAAACAAGATTTTTTTCATATAACTTCCTTTCTGTTTAATTTATCGCCGGCACATACGAAACGTACGCACCGGCAACGTTTAGATTACAAAGGCATTTTAACCGCATTTTGCATTTGCGCGATAAAATCTGCCAAAGATATAGTTTCCTGTTTATCCGTACCAAGTCTGCGCAATGTAACCGTTTTATCCGCAGATTCTTTTTCCCCCACAACCGCGATAATAGGCGTCTTAGTCAAAGATAATTCACGAATCTTATAATTAACCTTTTCGTCACGTAAATCAGCACGAGAATAAACACCAATGCTGCGCAATTCGTTAACTACTTCCATTGCATAGTCTTTGTACTTTTCAGAAATAGGCGTTACAACGACTGGTTCTGGCGATAGCCATAAAGGTAAATTACCACCTGTTGATTCTAACAAAACGCCCATAAAGCGTTCAATTGAGCCCAACATTGCACGATGCAACATAATTGGCCGATGTTTTTCGCCATCTTCGCCTATATAGGACAAATCAAAACGTTCAGGTAAATTCATATCCAACTGCACGGTACCGCATTGCCAAGTACGCCCAATAGAATCTTTTAAATAAATGTCTATTTTAGGGCCGTAAAACGCGGCGTCGCCATGTGCTATTTCATAGTTAATACCGTTTGCGTCCAGCGCATGTTGCAGTGCCCCTTCGGCTTTGTCCCAAATTTCATCTGACCCTATACGGAATTCAGATTCTTTACGCGTTGCTAATTTAGTAGAAATTTTTTCAAAGCCAAATTTGGAATAAATATCTTTAATAAAGCGCAATATTTTAACAACTTCTTCTTCTAGTTGTTCTTCCGTGCAGAAAATATGTGCATCGTCTTGCGTAAATTCACGCACGCGCATCAGCCCAGACAAACCGCCAGCTGCTTCGTAACGATTGACCTTGCCAAATTCTGCTAAATACAACGGCAAATCTTTATAAGATTTAATGCCCTGCCCGAACACCAACATACCCCCAGGGCAAGACATTGGCTTAACACAGAACGTTTTACCGTCTTGTGTTTTTCCAGAATAATTATGTTCCCCGTATTTTGCCCAATGACCGGACCTTTCCCACAAACACCTGTCCATAACGGATGGCGTAGAAATTTCTTGATATCCCGCCAACTCTTGACGATGACGAACGTATTCTATAAGTTTACGATAGATTTTATAGCCCTTGTCATGCCAAAAAACAGCCCCCGGAGCATATTCAGGTTCAAAATGGAACAAATCCATTTCTTTTCCTAACTTTCTGTTATCGCGCGCCGCCGCTTCTTCCATCATTTTCAAATGACTTTCTAATTCTTCTTTACTTGCAAAAGCATCTACATAAATACGTTGCAACATCTTATTCTTGGAATCCCCCTTCCAATACGCCCCTGCGACATTACGAATTTTGAAACTATCACGCGGCAAATCTTTGGAAGTTTCAACGTGCGGCCCGCGGCATAAATCCGTAAAGTCGCGGAATTTATAAATGGACAAAGCCTCGCCTGCTGCATCATATTCATTCAGCCATTCCATTTTATAAGGTTGATTTGCAAAAATTTCCTTGGCTTCATTTAAACTCACATTACGTTGTTCAAATTTCCCGTTTGATTTTATTAAATCGCGCATCTCTTTTTCTATTTTTGCAAAGTCTTCTTCTGAAAAACGATGTTCTGTATCAAAGTCATAATAAAAACCATTTTCAATTGCGGGTCCACCTGCAAACTTGACATCTGGATATAATTTTTGCACTGCTGCCGCCATAACATGCGCCAGAGAATGACGAATCGTTTCAATTGGATATGACATAATATAAACCTTTTACTATTTTTGTAATAAACTTGATTATTAGTTATTTTAATTATTGCACTGTGCGTCTAAAACCGCAAATAGAATCTACACCCCCGCGGGGGTTGTTGTAGTTGTGAAGAAAAATACAACAAAGTGTTTCATAACTAATAACATAATAAGACAAACAAACGAAAATGTCAATTCATTAAAAATCTATGATGCAACCAAAAAGCACGGCAAAGAAGAAACAAACCGTCCCCCCTATTACAAACAAGTGCCAAATTGCATGCGAGTATTTAATTTTACGCCATAAATAAAATATAACCCCTATGGAATATGACAATCCGCCTGCTAAAATAAACCACAAACCACGCACAGGTATGCTACGCAACATCAGCGGCAATATAAACAACAAAGTCCACCCCATTATAAGATATAACAGCACAACCCATTTAGGTTGCTGTTTAGGATTGCGAATTTTCATCACGGCCCCAAATATAACAATCGCCCACAATATTCCAAACACAGTCCAACCAACCCAACCACGCAAATTAACCAACAAAAACGGCGTATACGTACCGGCAATCAAAGCATATATGGCCACGCTGTCCCAAACCTCAAAAAAACATTCGCTTTTTTCGCCTATTGTCGCATGACACATAGTTGAACCAAAATATAATGTAAACATTGTTAAACCAAATATAGCGCACGATACAATGGCCCATACATTTCCAGACAACGCCGCAAACACCACCAACAACGTCAAACCTGCAATAGCCAAACCAATACCTATACCATGCGTTAAGATATTTAAAACTTCTTCTGATTTAGTACTTGGTCGTTCCCAACGAAACAATCCTGTTGCACGTAAAATACGCAACAACCGGTTACTCCTGGGGTTATGCTTTACTTCCTTTAACTTTCTACGAACAACTTTTCCGCTTTTTGTCATTGTATTATTTCCTTTATACGATTAATAACCTTATCTTTTCCCATTACCTGCATAATAGAATACAAGTCTGGTGTATTCGTGCGACCTGTCAGCGCAACGCGCAAGTTCATTGCAACCTCTCCATTACTTACACCTTTTTCTGTCGCAATTGAAACTATCTTTCCCCACCAAACGTCTTTATCGTCTGCTATATCAAAGTTTTCTAAAAATGCAGATAATAAATCAGAATTAAAATTATACTCTTTATTTGGAGCAAACAAATCGTCCCAGAAGTAAGATATTTCCTGTAAAGTTTGCTTCCAAGTAATAAAATCTTTACGAATACGTTTTGGATTATCTCGTTCAATTGCTAGTATATTTTTCAGATATTCTGGATTGCTACTAATTCTTTTTGCCCAAGCAGAATCATATTCATCTGCCCAATCACGAACGCGCTTTACAAGATCGTCAACTGCCAACGACGCAATAAATTCTTTTGCCCACCATTCTAATTTTTTCATATCAAATAACGCACCAGACATAGGTATTTTCTTTGGGCGCATTTCATATTCCCAAATAGACTTAACCTGCCCCTTCATTTTTGCTTCTTCATAACCAGATGCGGCAATATTACCGAGATACTCCAACACAGCCTCGGTCGGCCAACCATCTGCCAAGAAAAACGCAACATTTGCTTCTGGGTCATGGCGTTTTGATAATTTTCTTTGTTTACCTGTTTCCGAATCAATTTTATCAATAGTAGATGTATGAATATACATAGGCGGTGTCCACCCCATCATACGAAACAACTGTATATGTAGCGGGAACGAAGGCAACCATTCTTCTCCACGCACCACGTGCGTAGTACGCATAAAATGGTCATCGCATAAATGCGCAAAATGATACGTAGGCAATCCATCATTAGATTTAATCAAAACAATATCTTCATTATTTTCTGGGAATCCGATAGAACCACGAACGGCGTCTTTGCAAAAAATTCTATTTTCTGGATTACCCATTGAATACAAACGAATCGTTGGAATTTCACCTTTATCCAAATGCGCAATTATTTCTTCTTCTGTTAAATTGCGGTCACGTGCAAACTCTCCATAAATACCTGTTGCAAATCCTGCTGCTTTTTGATTTTCGCGTATTTTTTCCATATCTTCCGCTGTCAAAAAGCAAGGATACGCCAATCCACGTGCCAATAAATCTGCCGCAACGCTATGATAAATATCCTTACGTTTTGACTGATAATAAGGTCCATATTTTTCATCATTGTTATATTGAAGTCCGAATCTGTGCATTGAATCTTCTATGATTTTAACGGAATCCGCGACCTCGCGCTTGGTGTCTGTGTCTTCTATGCGCAACATAAAAACCCCACCCGATTGCTGCGCCAATTTACAGTCAATCAAGGCCTGATATAAACCACCTATATGCATATACCCGGTCGGACTCGGTGCAAAACGCGTAACGAAAGCCCCTTCTGGCAAATCACGTGGGGGATATTTTTCTTCTAACTCTGCCAAAGTATATTTTGGCGCGACACCTAATACACGAACAATTAAATCTTTACTTAAACCATTACGCATTTTATTTTTCCCATTCTGATTTTAATTTTGAATAAACAACTATGTCACGTGGCATACCACGCAAAATATTAGACTGACGAAGAACGCCCTCTTCTTTATATCCGCATCTTAACGGTACAGCACGCGATTTTACGTTTTCACTATCTACTTTTATCTCAACTCTGTTTAAATTCAAGTTTTTAAAAGCAAATTTTTCAAGTTCTTTTACAGCCTTGGTCATAATTCCCCTGCCAGTATACCCCAAAGACAGCCAATATCCTATTTCTGCAAATTTATGTTTTTCAGACAACGTTACAAAACTTATACTTCCTGCTATATGACTATCTACGACGATATAATAATTGCTATTTGTCGTTTCAGCAGACTTTAATAGATGTGGGTACATATCTTCGGGACAGTTTGACTTATCAACCCATTCCAACCACTGCCCCAGGTATTTTCTTTGACCGTCAACCAATTCAAAAATATATTTTGCTATGTCAAACGTTGGCTTGACCTTTTCCAGATTAAAACCGTCTGATTTGATAACCTTTGGGAACTCAATCATTTATATTTCCTTGTTTTATTCTTTTTTGAATTTTATACTAATTATATGGAAAAACAAGAAATAAGAACATTCGGACGCAGGCACGGTAAAAAATTATCAGGCAGACAACAACGCCTGATTGATGACGTTCTGCCAAAATTACGTCCGTTAAAAAACAACATATCTGAACATGTAATACTTGAAATTGGTTTCGGCTCTGGGGAACACCTTCGCAATCTGGCAGAAAACGCCCCGAACAAAACTATCATTGGCGCCGAACCATTTATGAACGGCGTTGCGTCATTATTATCGGCAATCACAGACATTAATACTGATAGTGTATTACCGAATTATCAAAACATTCGTATTTATGCAGATGACGTAAGACAATTTTTACGCGATACCGATTCGAAATTTGAACAAATTTGGGTTTTGCATCCGGACCCTTGGCCCAAGGCAAGACATGAAAAAAGACGTCTGTTACAAACGGACTTTATACAATTATTATACAACCATCTAACCCCCGGCGGTGAAATAATCATAGGTACAGATCACTGGGAATATTACGATTGGATAACCCAAGAAATTGAAAAAGCAAAACTGAGTTATACGTCACCAGACATAGACACTATCAAAACAAGATACCAAGAAAAAAACAAAGCCGGTACGCAACATCCAAAATATTTAATAATAAAAAATTAAATATTTACAAAAAATCTAATATCTGGCATCAAATCTGACTGCATAGATTGCGTCAAACGCTTTACCTGCTCTATCCGCAGCAGATTTTCACCCAACAGAAAATGTAATTTTATCTTTGTGTTTTTTTGCCATGAATCAAGTAACCCATATATGCGACCAACGAAATCAGATTTATCCCCTTTGTCCACAGGAAACGCAATCACCAAGCCATTCACACGAAATTTATTTAAAGCGTTCCATAACTTATCAAAATTACAAGTTTCTATATCATTTAAATCCAATCCGATAAATACTTCCTTATTAAAAAATAAGTCATCTCTTATAGTATACAACTGTTCAACCAAACTATCCAAGTCACACATGCTGATAAAGACTTGTATTCCATCAGCACCTTGTTTAAATACAGCATTTATATCAGCTACTAACTTTGACAGGCCATTTTTGAAATCAAACTTTGTATCCAAATAAAACCGGGGCATTATGTTTATGTTTTTATTTTCCAACCACGGCCAAAGTGTTTTTACGGAATCCATAGAAACAGATATATAATCCAAACGATTTGCAATCGCAAATTCTGCATAATATGCCAAATCGGTTCCGTCTATTTTTGCCGGGCACCAAACCGCCGTATTTTCATCAAGAAAGTATTCACTGTTCATCATTGTACTTTTTAGTTTACCATAAATATGTTATAATTAAAATCAAATGAACATAAAATTAGATAAAATATTATTGTGCATATTATGGCTACTGGCGGTAACCTTAGGTACCAGTTTTGTTTTTAATACGATTTTCGGTTTTAACATATTTTCAGCAGCCCATTGGCAATACTTATCTTATTTACAGGCATCCAAAGAACCCGTAAGTAATGTCTTTTATATCTTATTGGTAATACTTATATTTATAACTATTTTTGGGTTATATGTATTGTTTGTACCTAGATTAAGAACAATTAAATTTCCAAAAATTTTTAAAAGAAATATCAAAAAGCAACAATCAACTGCTCAAAACAATCAAACAGACGCATCTACCTTAGATATTTTGCCAGCCGAAGAACAAGGGATACAAGTATTCAAACCACAAACCGTAAATGCTTCAACTATGCGTCCTCCGCGATTACATCTATCTATACCGACTACGAATACACTTAACGCTGTTTCATCAAACCCGTATCCTGCGCAACCGCAAAATATGCAGCGAACAACTGCCACGAACATGAAAGAGGCAGACTATTCAGAAATTCGTGACATATTCACCCAGGCAGGATATACAACAAAACAGGCCCCAAAAATAAACGGCATTCAAACGGCGCTATTGGCGATTGGTAACGAAGAAACCTTATGGCTTGGCACTGTTGGTATAAAGACAACGGAACTTCGTTCTATGATTGATAAAATATCTCAAATTTTTTCTGATACGCTTGACGATATTTATATAAACGTAAATGGCTTTGTCATAAACGCTGTGGATGCACAAAACTCTGAATCTGATGATATTTTGAAGTTCGATTCGATATCCAGTTTACGAGAATATATACAAACAGTGCCTAACCCGCCGCTGAACGAAGAAGAAAAAGAAAATTTTGAGGCATATTCAGAATACATAGACACAGTTATTAAATACATAGGAAGCATGTGATGCAATGGACCAAAGAAGCGGCTGAAAAAAGGTTATCAGACTTTAATATGGAAGATGTTTCTTTAATTCCAATAAGTCCCAAGGCAACTAAAATCGCGCCTGACTGGTTCCAACAATACAAGCAAACACGTAAAGAGTTTATGGTTTCTTTAAATGACGCGATACAAGAAATTGCATTCATGGGACTAAGCCAAGACGACTTTATTGGTTTAATTACTGGCAAAAGAATGCCACAAGGTTATTCCATAAGATTCAGAATACCGATGATGTGGGGCGGTAAAATCGCTATTGATAATATGTTTATGTGCAAAACATTTCCGCAATCACAAAACCTAGACAGATTTATCTTAGAACAGTCTGAAAACGAATTAATTTGGTTACCCAATCCTGCAAAAAAGATATACATACCTGTACACACGGCGTCCGGCGGTGACGGCGGTAACGCCACAGAAGACAGACTGGCACAACTGGCGGCACAACTGGCCCAAGGGAGAGATTCTTAAACGAATATGACACAAATGACAGAGCAAGAACTTTTAAAAAATCTACACAACAGCGGCGCGATATTTGCGCCGGCTTGCGATCATAAATCAACGTATTTATGCAACACATTATTACAACAGATGCGTTGCGCAATGTTACCAGCGTTTATGATAAACTTATATAAAAACATAGGCGGTATAAATCTGGGGAACGGCTATATTTTCGGAACAAAAGAATTTGCCATAACTAATAACGTTTCTATACCAGACATTATCAGTATTAACAAAGATATTAATGCTTCCAAAAAATTAATTGGCATCACAATATTTGGCAGGAACGATTTATTTTTCTTTGGGTTTAACGCTTTTGGCGACTGCGTGATGTTAGACCCACTTACACTAAATCCATTAAAGAAATATGAGAATCAATACCAAGCTATCTTTGATTGCTTAATTGCAGGTAAAAATTAAAATGAAAAAAATATCAGTATCTTTATCGGGTCACCAAACCAGCATATCGCTTGAACAAGAATTTATAGATGTTTTATACCTATTGGCAAAAAAACAAAATAAATCCGTCGCCTCTATTATTAACGAAATCGATACAAATAGACAAGCAGACACCGGCCTATCTTCAGCAATCAGAATCTGGATACTAAAACAATTACAGTAAATTATAGTATTTTTTATTTACCTTTACACTTGCGTATAACTAACATAGCGCAACAAGCAAAGGCAAATATTATTAACATCCAACCATCACGCCCTATTAAACGATACGGGGTTTTATGTGCCCCAGTAACCATTCCGTCAATATAACCGGCCTCGCCCACGGGCAGTAAAGACTCAATTGAACCGTCAGACGCTACAAAAGCGCTTATTCCAGAATAATTAGACCGAACAACTGGCAACCCAGATTCAATAGCATATCGTCTTACCATATCTAAATGCTGATATGTACCTGGTGTATTTCCAAACCATGTATCATTTGTGATATTAATAATTGCGTCTATATGCATGTTTCCTTTGGGTAACAACGAATCAGAAAATATAATTTCATAGCATATTGCAGGCGCAAAAATAAATTGCCTGTCATTCAAAAACATTGTTATTAATTCTGGTCCGTCCCCTTTGTTTAATTGACCGGGCGTTGGTATAATATCACCAAAAGGCCTATATTCACCAAACGGAACTAAATGTGATTTATTGTATATTTTATTTATTTCCCCGTCTTGTGATGCAACGACCATCGAATTATACATTTTTCCTTTTGAATAATAACTTGCCCCAGATATAACATTTGTCTGCAACACATCTGCCAATGGGAACGCATCGTCATCTAATACGACAAAAGGATACGCGGTTTCTGGGAAAATCGTTATATCTACCTTTTCTGGTGCATTAGATAAAGATATTAAATTTTTAATATTTTGTTCCGCATTCTTTAAAGCTTCGGCTCTGGAATGAGTAGCTTTTTGCTCTGCACTGGTTGCCGGTTGAACGATGCGAATTATAGGAGAAACGTTTGTATTTTCTTGCGCTATATATATATTTTCCCTACCAAACATTCCGCCAATCAACAGCAAAGCAACAAATATGCCAAAATTCACCCAATTGAGTTTATTTTTGTTATTATTTATTAACTCTATAACAGCAGCGACAAGACCAATTATAACAAAAGTCAACCCCAAAGCCCCCCACAAAGACATAGAATTAGATAACACAGGCGAGATCATGGTTATATTTGCAATCGGGTTCCATGGAAATCCGGTAAAAAGCCACTCGCGCAACCACAATACAAAAGTCCAAGCGAGTGCAAAAACAAAAGGTCTGTATGATGTTTTTACATGTACGCGCGATACAGCCATAAACGGAATTGCAAAAACAACACCGCCCAACAAACCAATTCCTATTAACCCTGGAATCGTCCACACAGCAAATTGATTTGTTAATTCTGGGACTACATAAATTGAATGCAACACCCACCAAAACATTGACATTGCATAGGCCGCACTAAACGAAAAAACATGCAACAAGGACTTCCATATATTATCATCTTCCAACGACACGACCAATTTATATGCACCCGCAATCCCCAATATAGTCGCCCACCACATATAATAAGGCGCGAACCCCAAAGACGCAACACCACCTAAAATGAACAAAATCAAATATTGCCATACACTGTTTTTGCGAATTTTGAACCTTTTAAGACGAGACAAAAAACGTTCGCCTGGGCAACATTCAAAATCGCTGTATACGCCGGATTCATGCACATAGGGATTTTTTACACCAATTTTTTTCAATATTTTTATTTCTTTATTTTCCATCACAACCGCATCTTCATCTTTTATATGATCGTATCCTAACAAATGCAAAACACCATGTACCACCATATGTGCAGTATGCTCTTGCACACTAATTCCGAATTGTTTCGCTTCTTTTTTTACTGTATCAAGAGAAATATAAATATCACCCAACAAAATATCATCGCCCAATTCAAAAGATAAAACATTTGTTGGTTTATCTATTTTTCTATATTTTTTATTTAATCTATGTATTTCTTTATCGTTTGTTAAAACAATTGACACTTCAGATTGCTTATGCGAGTTTTCAACGACCGCTTGAACAATCTTTTGAAAATCTATATTGTACTTTTTCCAGCGTTTATCGTTATAATTTACATAAGCACGCATATTGTCTACCCCATATAGTTTTGTTTACTTTTACGTTTAACAGTGTTTACAGTTGCCTTATTTTTTAACTTTTTTGTCCCTTTATCAAAAGTCGCATTTTTTGTCTTTTTAATTTTATCTTCAACACGTTCAACATCTTTATTAACAGACTTATTCCCGTTTTGCACAGATAATTTATAATTATCCAACGCCTTTTGCATCATTCCTTTTTTCTCGTATGCAACACCGGCGTTATACTGTGCGGCAGCATATTGGCTTTTATCACCAATAACGTGAATAATCTCTCTGGCATGCTTAATTGCTTCGTCATACAGGCCCATATTATTGTATGTTGCCGCCAAATCATTATGTAACAAAGCATTTCCAGGATGTTTTTTTAATAAATTTTCAAATAAAGACATGGCTTCTGTATATTTACCGTTTTTATATGCAAAAACAGCCTGTTGATAAGAATCGGCATACCCCAATACATAAGTTTGCTTTTCTATATCAGACTTTATAGGCATGGCATCAATAAAATCTTTATTGCCCACTTCGCACTTTCCACTTTCACATAACGCCAACACATCTCTTGGCAAAACATCTCTTATTGTCAACCAGTTTTTCAACGGCTTTCCATTCTCGTTCACAGGGTGCGCCAACCACCTTTTAAAATCTTTGTATGTATTCAAATTAACTTTTCTGTTTGTTGAAACATCGCCTACAAAAAACTCGCTTCTTTTTCCTTTTTTGATTTTAAAGAACTCGTACATGCCGTTAACGGGACAATCCAACAACATATGCGGGGTAATTTCTCCGATAAGTAAACCCGCTTCCAGCCATCTACGCCAATAGATTCCGCCACCTTCCACCAGGAAACCGCCCAGTTTGTCTGCACTGGTCTTAAGGTTTTTTTGTTTTATCAGCGCGTCCCCCAAACTTGTTAAATTCGTAATTGGGTATTTCTCAAAACATTCCTTCACCAACGAATCAGATACAGCATAACCATGCTTATCATACAAATCACGAAGTTTTCCAAATCTTTTTTTACCGTTCTCGCTTTCTTTGTCTTCTATCAGTTTTGAATAAGTATTATAAATTATAGAACATAAACCCAATGCCTGTTGCGACGTTTGTATTTCTATATTATTTGTTGCAATATAACAATATAACGTAAAATAAGTTTCCCCCTCTTCTAAATGCCAACGCGCCAATTCGTATGCTTCTTCTGCCGTTATGGGTTTGGTATTCATTGTTACAGGACTGCCGTCTTTCAATTTTGTTGAACCAAATCCAATCGTAGGAATTCCTTTTTGATCTGTATAGGGCACATGCATACCTGTTTTTGGATCTATTTTTACGCCTTCTTTCACGATTAAATCGGCAATTAAGAAAGGCGTTAAAGATCGCATATCATTCAAAAAGGCGCCATATGTACTTGTATCAAATTTTATACTTTGTTTTTCTTTTGTTATTTCTATTTTATTGTTTAAATCTTGTTCTGATTCATTAACAAATTTACCGCCCGAAAAAATCAAAGCGCTTAACATAAAGTACCATAATACATGAGCCGATAAGTTAGGATATTTTTTTATTAAGGATTTTATTTTTTTATCATTTTTAAGATTACTAAATTTCTTTTCTATTCCACGTAAAACTGGGTTATCCATAGTCGTCCATCTTGCCAACGTAAGCAAAAATTGAGCACCACCAGCAGTCAACCAAGCCGACGCCTTTAATGTCTCTAAGGCTACTTTTTGTGCATTATCTTTTATGTTTGCATTTTTGTCTTGAACGCCCGCAACGTTTTTTTTCTTACGTTGTTCATCTACATATTTAACGGGTGATGTTTTTTCTATGGCTTTACGAATCTTTTTTGCAAGCAATTCTGGTTTTGCGACAACATTTCTAAATTTTTCGGACATTTTATATCCCTTATTTTTTACCCAATTTATTTTTTTTTGCTATCTTAGAACGTTTAAGAGCATAATCAGGTGCGACAAATGGATAATTATCTGGCAGCCCCCATTTTTGCTTATATTCCTGTGGCGTCATATTAAACTTTCTTTTCACATACCTACGTAACATTATGTGCCACGTTCCGTCTTCCAGACACTGAATTTTATCTGCCCGAACCGAATCGGATATTTGTTGTGGGGTAACGGATGCACCGCGCAAAGTCTCACGCGCATTTCGCACTGCATCCTGCATAGACAGCCCAGGATTAGCAGACATTGCAGCAGCAGCCAAGTTTGCTACGGCCAATGCAAATTCTGCATTTTTGTTTGTATTTACCAATTGATAAACCTTTATTTATTTAATACAATTAATTATACCACAAATATTTGTTAAATAAAATCAAAGTAAAATATCAACATGAAGACAGAAAATAGACCACTTGCAGATTTAATGCGCCCGACGACAATTGATGACATTGTTGGTCAAACCCAATTACTAGGGGAAAATGGTCTTGTAAGAAGAATGGTGGACAACCACAAGCTGTCCAATTTGATTTTATGGGGACCCCCCGGATGCGGAAAAACGACGATTGCACGTGCTTTGGCAAAGTCTGTTGACATGGACTTTGTACCAATGTCCGCTGTTTTTTCTGGTACATCCGACATCAAGAAAGCAATGGAAGCCGCCCGCATGAACCGGGAAATAGGACGAAATACATTGCTTTTTATTGATGAAATCCATCGTTTTAATAAAACACAACAAGACACACTATTACCATATCTAGAAGATGGAACGGTTGTGTTTATGGGCGCAACAACCGAAAACCCCAGTTTTAATTTAAATAACGCGCTGATTTCACGTTGTCACATTGGGGTCTTGCAACCGCTATCAAGTACAGATTTAATGACTTTAATGTCGCGCGCAGAACAATTTTTAAATAAATCTTTACCATTGGACGATAAAGCAAGATTGCACCTTGCGCAAATGTCCGATGGCGACGCAAGATTTTTATTAAACACTGTTGAATATTTACTTTCTGCAAATTTTAAGGAAATGCTGTCTCCGGAAGCATTGGACGCAGCGATACAAAAGCGCGCACCGTTATCAGATAAACACGGCGACGAGCATTATAATTTAATTTCCGCAGTACATAAATCTTTACGTGCAAGCGATACAGATGCAGCCTTGTATTGGACAGCCAGAATGATGATATCTGGTCAAGATCCAATGTATTTATTTCGCAGGCTCAGTCGTTTTGCCATGGAAGACATAGGTCTTGCCGACCCAAACGCGATGCAGATGGCCCTTACGGCTTGGCAACTGTACGAGAGAATGGGCAGCCCCGAAGGAGACCTTGCCTTAACAGAACTGGTAATCTATCTTGGCACTGCACCCAAAAGCACCGCGAACTATCGCGCACAAATGTCTGCATACAGCTCAGCAAGGGATACAGGCAGTTTGATGCCACCTAAAAACATACTAAACGCACCAACAAAAATGATGAAAGAAATGGGTTATGGTGACGGATACGTTTACGAACCAGATACAAAATCTGGTTTCAGCGGACAAAACTGTTTTCCGGAAAAAATGTCCCGGCAAAAATATTATCATCCAATAGAACGCGGTTTTGAACGCGAAATTAAGAAAAGATTAGATTATTGGGATAACTTAAGAAAAAAATTAAGCAACGAATAAAATTATCTTGTCTTAACAATCATATTTTCTAGTTCTGTTAACATTTTCTGCACGAATTTAACATTATCTGTATGCGATGCAGTGCAACCAACATCTGCCCTTTTAATCAAGCTAGTCAAACTGGTTCCCGGTCCTAACTCATAAGCATATTTTATATTATAAGCCGGAAACTTTTCCATAACATCTAACCAGCGCACCCCTTTGGTCATTTGATGCGCCAAAGTCGCTTTAACGTCATCTGCGCTCCCCATAACGTTACCAGTTGTACTTGAAAACCAATTTGTTTTAGGAGGTTTAATATTTACCTTCTTTAATTTCTCTATTAATTTATTTTCAGAGTTTCGCATCAATTCACAATGTACAGGAATCGCAGCATCAAGCATTTTAGCAAGTTTAGCCCCATATTGTTTTGACAATTCAACGACTTTACACAATGCTTCTGTCTCGCCGCTTACCACGAACTGATTTTTTAGGTTATAATTAGATATGGCAACGAAACCGAAAGTTTTGGCTTTTTCTAATATTTCTTCCAATTGATTTTTAAACAGTCCCATTACACAAGCCATTCCACCTGCCCTGTTAGTATTAGATACATAAAAAGCATTGGAAGCCAACCCCTTAACAGTTTCTTCCAGCGGAATGCTGTCTGCAAAATACAAAGCAGGATATTGCCCCAAAGAATATCCAGATAAGGCATATGCAATCTCATACAAAGGCTTTTTAAATTCTTGTTCTATCAAATGCCCTACTGCCACAGAATGCGTAAAAATGCATAATGATGAGTTTACAGGCTTTTTCAAATCTTCTGTTGTGCCATTAAAACACAAATTTGCAATATCTTTATTTGCAACATCAGAGATATTTTGAAAAGTTTCGCGCACAGGTTGAAAATTATCATAAATATCCTTGCACATCCCAACATGCTGCGAACCCTGACCAGGGAAAACAAAAATCAATTTTTCTTTCATGACTACGATAAATTATACAAATTTTTGCGCTTTGTCAATACAAAAAACACAGGTTTTTATAGCACTAAAATAAAATGTTTACTTGTGCTCCAACTTGTAATTCATCGCTTTCAAATTCATAGTCCAAATGTCCTATGTACTGTGTTCTGCCATATTGACGAACAACCTTTCCGCCCAACCACTCTTGATTATAACGAGGGTTTGTTGCTTTACGTAACATAAAATCTGCCCCCAATCTCCAATTTTGGGTTATACGAAAATATGCCTCTGGTGCAAAATCTATATAAGACATACCGCGCGCATCATCAAAAATCCAACTAGATTTAATTGTTGCCGCCAACGTAAGCCCCGTCCATTGCCGACCAAATCTGTATCCCGCATAATACGTAGAGTCTGCAAAATATGGCGTACGTACATGTGAACTGCCACCAAATTTAAAACCAAATAAGATATCAGAAATCATACGTGCACTGTTGCCGTCTGCCATGCCAACGCGATAAACACCGCCTAAATCAATACTTGAAAAACCATCTTCTGTACCGTCAAAATCTTGTTGAAAATGCACATTTGCTGAAACGCTTAAACGATTATTCAAACCGTATGAAATCGTCTGCCCCAGTCTTAGAACATTATCCCAATATGTCAAAGACGTCTGAGACTCCAAGTCTTCTATTTTCAGCATATACAAAGGGTCAGAAGAATCGTATTCTATTACGTTTGCATTTGCCGTTCCGACGCCACCTGCAACCACGCAAACACATGATAACAAACACATACACAATATTTTTCGCATTCTTCACCCCTCTTATAAACACCCCAGACACACAATCATAAAATGCCCCGGTTCTTTGTCTTATTATAAGAGCCGGGGCAAACATATTCGTCCTAGAACAAAAAGATTGCCTGTAAACCAACTGTTGTTTCTGAATAATTATCAATATTCACCGTTCCCAGTTTTGTAAAATTATCCAAGCCAACATAAGGTTCTTTCCAATAAAAATCCAAATCTTTTCCGTCCATAGAATCGTATACTGCCGTCTTGGCATACAAATTCAACGCCACCCAATCATTTGGTTGCCAACCGATTGCGGCCTTTAGGCTTGCTTGATTATGCCAATCATAGTCACCAAATACAGCCTCAAAGTTCAAGGTCCAATCTTCATCCAATACGCTGAATACCCCTAAACCACCTTCTACGTACATCGTACTTGTTACATCTGTATCATATGCAATAAATACAGAAGATTCGTTGCCTTCAACACCATTACCATAAGAATTTCCATCTATGTCAATATACCAACCGCGCAACAAAGCATATATAGTAGAAGAACTTATTTTATATCCGCCCTTCAAGTCTAATATAAAATTATTAGAAAAATCTTTCTGATACTGATAATAACCAGATAACGTTGCTATCCAATTTGTATTATCTACAAACCTCCACTGTGCGCCTAAACCAAACACATTCAAACCGTTATCATCCATATTATCATCTTCACCAACAGACCAATCAAATTTATATTTTGACACGTCATATCTTAACATAGCCAATATAGCGATACGATCTGTAATACCATAACTGAAATCTTCTTTGATAGAAAACTGTTTTGCATCCCATGTCGCATCAATACCATTTAACGCCAACACCGAAGACACAGGAACGGTTTGATTTATAGAGAAATCATAAGAATTCATCGTATAAGATAAATCTGTCACGGAACCGAATTTGCCTTTTAACGGTTGAAAGAAAGGATGAGCCAAGTAATACTTACGTTTTAGTTCACTGCGATATGATTCTGACCGGGTCGTACGAACATTTGATGTTGTTCCATCTGCATATTGTTTATACAACTGACTGCGGTTTTCCGGCTGAGTATAATACAAATTTTTAGCGTCTTTTTCATCGTAAGTTTTTGTAGAAGTACGCGTTTCATATTTTTGATAATTTACCTGTGTTCTTTCGCGAACGGCAGGTTGTCCAGACAAGTCAACGCTGGACGCAGCGCGGGCGCCAAAATTAGTTGCACCGAAAACGGGCGACATACCGAACAAAATAATTGCACATACAAGTACAGACATCTGCATTTTCATAACAAAACTCCTTTTGGTCAAATTATATCATAAAAAACCAACACAAAAAAGCATTTAATATTTGAAAACACCCCTAATTATACGTCGGGGTGTTTTTAATTTATAGTATGTGTCTTTTATTATTTGCATCTGGCGGACTAACGATACCTTCTGCCTCCATTCTTTCCATAAAGCCCGCCGCTTTATTATATCCAATTCCAAGACGACGTTGTATATAAGAAATAGTCGGTTTTTTATCCCGCAAAACATATTCTTTTGCCTGCGTATAAAGATCAGCGTCTTTATCCGCCTTGGATGCCGGCATTCCTGGTATAGCCCCCCCAACCGCAGAAGAACCGTCATCAGTATCAGATATACCAGCAACATATTCTGGCGCCCCCTGATTACGCAAGAAATCCGCAACCCGATTTATTTCTGTGTTTTCTATAAACGCGCCGTGTATGCGCACAGGTACCCTACCCGCTTCACTAAACAGCATATCACCGCACGACAACAATTGTTCTGCCCCCTTTTCACCAAGCGTTGTACCAGAATCAATCGCGCTGCGTGCTTGGAAAGATATACGTGTCGGGAAGTTTGCTTTTATAACCCCGGTAATAACAGATGTATCCGGCCGTTGTGTTGCGGCAACCAAATGTATACCTGCCGCACGCGCTTTTTGCGCCAAACGTTGAACACAAGCCTCTACATCTTTGCGTGCAACAGACATAAGATCCGCCACCTCGTCTATGATTATTACAAGATAAGGCATATCTGATAAATCTACCTCTTGTGTTTCAAACTCTAACTCGCCGGTTTCTGGGTCAGTACCAACCGCGACCTGACGGGTTAATTTTTCACCACTTGCCCGCTTTTTTGCGACCGCATCATTATAACCTTCTATATTTTGAACGCCCAACAATTGTAAACGTTTATACCTTTCTTCCATTTCACGAACAGACCATTTCAAAGCATTAACAGAAGCATTTGCATCTGTTAATACAGGCGTTATTAAATGCGGTATGTTATCCCATAATGTAAAATCAACGCCTTTTGGGTCAATAATCATAAGTTTACATTTATCCGGCGTAAAATGATACAATATAGACATTATTATAGATTGTACAAACACGGACTTACCCGAACCCGTGCGTCCTGCAATCAAGACGTGTGGCATTTTGGCCAAGTCAAAATACATCGGATTACCGCCGATATCTACACCCAATGCCAGCGGTATTTTGTATTTAGAATTAATAAATGTATCGTTATCAACCAAAGACTGAAACCTGACTGTTTGTCTGCTAAGATTTACCATTTCCACACCGATTAACTGTGTACTTGGTATATGAGCGATACGAATATTTTCAGTAGCCATGGCACGCGTCATATCTTTAACGGTTTTATTAATATCAACCATTCTTACGCCGCTTTCCGGCATAAATTCATACAATGTAACAATTGGTCCGGGTCGTATACCAACCACGCGACCGCGAACGCCATATTCTGCAAAATGTACCTCCATAGCGGCGGCAGTCTTTTTCAATTCTGGTGTCACAACATTCTTACCAAAATTAGATTTTTCTAAAAACGCAGGATCAGGTAATTCATATTCTTGACCCGCACTTGACGCATTCGTTGTCCGAATGTTACGACGTGTTTTTTTCTTTACCGGCTTAGATTTAACGACCTCAACTTCTTCTTCCTCTATTTCTTCGTTATCATCTTCAACCTCTTCTGCCACCACATCGTTTTCAACATCTGCAGAAACGGGTCGTACCAAATGAAAAACGGAAAACACCCAGCGCAAAGACTTGTACATAATCGCAATCATACTTTTTATATGCGCCCATTTAATATGCAACAATACCGACGCCAAGGCACAAAAAGCCGATATACACAAAACGCCAACCAAAATCCCCCACAATCCTATGACAGAACCAACGTCTGATGCGATAATATTTCCCGCCAAACCGCCAAACGTAGAAGACGGTGCAACCAATCCCAAACCCGATGCCCCAAGGCAAATAGCAATAAACCCACGCAATAAGTTATATTCTGGGGCAAATTCTTCCTGCCAATTAATCAACCAGTTTAATCCCCAACGCATAAGGCATAAAAATAAAAACAAACTTGGCAAAAAACCTATACCGAATCTAATCCATCCTACCACCTGACCCATCAAACTTTGATTGCCGAACGTACTGGCAGTTGAAAAACCATTTAAATAAGGGTTATAAAAAATTAACGCAAACGTCGCCCATATGCCGACACACAACAACAAACCGCCAGCGATTCGTTTAATTAACTTCTTCAGGGCCCCAGACATACTATCCGGCAAAAATTTTGATTGTTTTTCCATTTCGTACATTGTATCACAAAAAAGTGTTAAATGTTAGGGCTTTAAACTACTTAATTTGTTCTGCATCCAAGATTTTTGATTTCAACGCGGCTTTTACTAAATCCGCCGTTGCCATTCCAATAAAAGCCCCCAGTACAACGTCTGTTGGCCAATGCGCGCCATAAAATACGCGCGACGCCCCGACCAATACCGCCAAAGACCAAGTGAACCATTTTACTTTTGGCGCTAATAACCCCAACATAACCAGACCTGCAAAAGTCGCAATCGTATGGCCCGACGGCATTGAATTAAACGCCCATTCATTAGATAAAGGGAAAAATCCCGTCATATCTAAGGCTTCATAAAATATAGGACGAGCGCGCCCAATTAAAATCTTTAAGATTTTACCAACAAGGCTTGCCGCCAATACAGAACAAAAAACATAAAAAGCATAACTGTTACGAACTTTCTGTAAAGCATCTTTACAAAAAGTAATTATGCTATATTTATTATTTTCATTTTTAAATTTAGGTTTAACGCTTATAGATTTTTTAACATAAAAACAAAGCATTACGATTGCCGATACCACAATCCACATCTTTGCATCAAACAAAAAATCAAAAGCCGCCCACAAAGGCGCATCAAAATTACGCAAAAATAAATATAATGGTTTATCAAACCAAAACACGCCTGCTAACACCACCAAGACAGTTAACACAGCGCCAACAACCAATCTTTTCCACTTTATTTTATTGTCTTTTGTTAAAAACATACCGTCCCCACATTTTATTCTGCAACCAATCTGTTATAAACTTTTTTATCTGTTAAAATCTTGGCAGATACCGCATAAGCCAATGCGTCTTCGTCTGTACCGCTAGTAATGACTGGGCAACCGCGCTTAACATCGTCTAGGTTAATTTCTGAATTTTGATTAAAATCTTGGGCATTAAAATTATTATTTATTACGTTCAAGAAAAACGCATTTTGTTGCGATGCAGAACGAATATTTGACAGACAAACAATCGGGAAGACACCACGTCCGTCAAGGTTTCCGCCGTTACCTGTTTTTATTGACTTATTCATGACTTCCAGTGCACCGCCATTATTTAGGTCTATCCGCGTTGCTATACGTGCATCACCGGCAGTCGGCGTTCCAACCAATACACCGCGTTCATTTTCATAAAACGCAGCCGCGACGGCCTCGGCCGTACCACGCGTTGTATCAGACAACAAAACGACAACTGGTACATCTGTCACCGCGTCACCGCCGGGCACAACCTCTAACTCGTCCTTGGCAGTTTCAACAATTCGTAAAACCGGTTTTTGACCTATAAACAAGCCCGCCAATTTTGCTGCTGCACGTTCATCGTCACCACCAGCTGCACGCAAATCTAAAACAACCCCAGATATATCCGTATACTTTGCCAAAGCCTCGTTTACAATAGCGGCTGAATTATCAGAAATTTTATGAATAACGATTTCTAAAATTCCGCCGGTTTCTGGGTTACTGCGATGAACTACGTCGGCATCAGCTAAAATGATAGTTGCACGTCTTAACACAACATCCTTGTTACCAGCAGGTGTTAATAATTTTAACTTAGACGTACCCGAATTAAAACCAGACATAACAGAGGCCAATTCCGCATCAGACATCTGTGAAACAAATTTACCGTCTATTTTTGAAATCAAATCGCCTTCCCTGATGCCGGCATTATCCGCAGGTGAATCTTTGTAAACGCCAGTTATTCTATAATTTCCTTTTGAATCACGTGCCCCTTCCAGACCGACGCTTGTTAAAATGCGTCCATCTTCTTCCACCTCTGCCTTGCGAGAAAATATGTAACGACCATTCTCATCAATACCGCGCATCAAACTGTCTACAACCATTTGATACATTTCACTTTCACTAGCATTATGTAACACACTATCATTTGCACGCAATTTCAATATCAATGCAGTTGTTATTTCACCGAAACTATTCCAATCACCCTTTGCAGGACGCGGATAATTAGCAATGATAGCATCCTTCCACACCAAGACAATACGTTCATCTGTGGCGGCAATATGAGCATTTGTATTTAATTTTTCTAAACTTTCTATGGCTATATTTATATTTTTTCCGGCCCAATTAACGCTATCTAGTTTTTGATATATATCCGCAAATGTAGCGGATACTTCAAACACATTCAAACCATCTTGTATTGGTTCTTCTGAAAAAAACAAACTTTCGGCAAAAGAAGGTGTTACACATAAAGACAAAGATAAAAACAAAGATAAAAACATTTTTTTTATTTTCATTTTACTTTTCCCTCCGCCTTTTGTTGTGTAACACAATTTATTTCTTATTTACCGTCTTCACGTAAATTGAAGTGATATAGAATTACATTAGAAATATAAATACTTGTCAACGTACCCATAACGACCGAGAAACTCATCGCCAAAGCAAATTCCTGTAACATTGTACCACCGAATAAATACAAAGCCAACATTGCCAGCAGCGTTGACAGCCCCGTCATTATGGTTCTGCGAAGCATTTCGTTAACAGATAAATCAATCAAATCGTTCATTGGCATTTTATGATACTTTTTAATATTTTCCTCAATTCTATCATAGTTTACGACTTTATCGTTAATAGAATATCCGACGCCCATCAGTATAACCGCAATTGCCGTTTGATTAAATTCCAGACCTGTTACTGAAAAGAATCCGAACATTATTATAAAATCCAATACCAGCGACAAGAACGACCCGACGGCGTAACCACCGCGATAACGCACCCATACGTATACAGACATCAGCACAAACGAAAATAACACCGCCAATATTCCGCCACGCACCAATTCGCCGCCGATTTTTGGACCGACGATTTGTACCTGTAAATATTGAACCCTGTCACCTAGTATATTTTTTATTTCTGTAACGCGTTGATTCTGTTGCGCATCCGTAGCCCCCTTGGGCAACCCCACGCGCACCAATATAGCCCTATTATTATCAATAGATTGTAATTCCGGACTAAATTCTTGCAAATCATGACGCATCTTATCAATGGTATAATCTGCCGATACGGGCGTAACTTCCATAGATATACCGCCAGCAAAATCAATGCCATAATTCAATCCACGCGTTACCAAAGACAAAATGGATAAACCAATCAGCAATCCCGAAATCCAGTATGACAGTTTGCGATATTTCATAAACCTTAGTTTCATAACATTCACCTTACTTAATTTTTAACGTACCCGATTTTTTTGTTTTTACCGTTCATATACCAATCAATGATAACTTTGGACAAAGATACGCATGTAAACAAAGTCGTCAAAACACCGATAGACAATGTTACAGCGAATCCACGAATTGGACCGGCACCGAATTGGAACAACACCAACGAACAAATTAAATTCGTTAAATTTCCGTCCAAAACAGCTTTCATAGAACGGTGGAATCCGGCATCAACCGCCCGTAATGGCGTTGACCCCGCCCTTATTTCATCGCGAATTCGCTCAAACGGTAAAATGTTCGCATCAACCGCCATACCCAAGGTCAAGACAATTCCGGCAATTCCCGGCAACGTAAGCGTTGCCCCCAACAATGCGGACACACCTATAATCATGGCTAAGTTTACAATCAACACGAAACTTGCAATAACACCAAAAGAGCGATAGCAAATTATCATAAATATCATGATAAATATTATACCCGCCAAAGAAGCAATTTTTCCGGCAGCAATTGTATCGGCCCCCAGTCCTGCACCGACCGTACGTTCTTCGATTACCTGCAACGGCGCCGGCAGAGCACCACTACGTAACAACACCGCCAAATCTTTTGCCCCCTGCAAAGTAAAACCGCCAGATATTTGTCCGCGTCCGCCAGGAATCGGCTCACGAATTGTTGGGGCGGACAAGACCTTGCCGTCCAAAACAATCGCAAACCTTTCGTTCACATGGTCTGTTGTAAGTTTTGCAAATTTTCTTGCACCTGTTGCATCAAAGGTCGTAGTAACGACAGGCATATTATTCTGATCAAAATCAGCCTGTGAATCTTTCAACGATTCCCCTGACACCTCTATACGCGTATACACCGGTATTGTTTGATCTGGCGCATCCATAAACGGCAAAAATTCTGTTCCCTTAGGTGCCCGTCCAGACGCCAATTGTTCCTGCGTAACGTTTTCATTTACAAGATGGAACGTCATCTTTGCGGTCTGCCCGATTAATTCTTTTATACGTTCAGGGTTATCAACGCCAGGCAACTGTATAAGAATATATTTGCCCCCCTGACTTTGAATAGAAGGCTCTTTCGTGCCAAGCGCATCAATACGCCTACGAACGATTTCTATACTGCGAGATAGCGCGTCTTGGACCATTTCTGCCTTTGCTTTTTCTGTATACGCAACAGTTACCGTCTTGTTATCAGACGAGATATCAACACTGTCGCCCAGAACGCTTCTAAGGCGCCCCTTGGCATCAGATACTTCGCCGTCATCACGAACAACCAAAGATACGACACCGTCATTATTACGTAGGTTAGAGAAACGAATTACCCCCTTATCCCTATCAATCAAAGCACTGCGCACTTCTTCATATAGTTGCATTCCTTTTTCTTGGAACATTGTATTCGTATCAACTTCTAATAAAAGTTGCGCCCCGCCTTTTAAATCCAACCCCAAAGAAATCGGCTGAATCCAAGATGGAAAATAAGGCGCCAAACTTGGTGCAATCGTCGGCACAGCCAGCAATACGCCAAATACCGCGACAAAAATTATTGCCAGTTTTTTAAACATAACCCGCCCCTTTTTATTCAACGCTTGCAACTGCGTTTTTGCTAACTTCTATGACAACGCCCTTTGCAATTTCCAAATCTATCGTCTTTTCATTTACTTTTTTAATTTTACCGTAAATACCAGCAGCCAAAACGCGATTACCAACTTGTAATGAGTCCAGCATTTTTTGATATTCTGCCATACGTTTCTTGTTTGGGCGAACCATAAACAAATAAATAATTGCAAAAACAACGACACAGTATAACAACAAACCAGTCCAATCACCGCTTGAGGCCACTTGATTTGCGTTATCTACAACAACTGCTGTTTCTTCCATATTAATTCTCCTTATATTTATCAATGTTGTCAGAATAGTAAAAAAAGCCGATTTTGTAAAGGAAATAGTTATAAAACATCATATGTATTAAATACGTTCAAACCACGCATCTATATCGGTTAGCGGTATAATTTTATAAACGGGTCTGCCGTGGTTACATTCACTGCCCCGCTCTGTTTTTTCTATATCGCGCAACAATGCGTCCATCTGGGCAAAATCTAGTTTTTGCCCCGCCCTTACACTGTGATGACAAGCATAATTTGCCAACTTCAGATGCAATCTTTCATTTAACTGAGCAGAATGCCCATATTCCCTAACTTCATCTGCAATGCTATGAAATAAATCCGCCCAATCTAAATCCCAATCTGCCGGCTTTTCAAAAATCGCAATCGCATCATCACCAAAAGCATCTATATGCAATCCTGCCTTGCGAATATCATCGGATATAGACAAAACAGCAACGACATCCTCGCTCTTCATATTTATCACAATCGGCGTTAACAAAGGCTGAACTTTAATTGAATGCGAACGTAGTTTTTCGTACGTTATTCGTTCATGGGCTGCATGTTGGTCAATAATCACCAAAGCGTCTGGACGTTGGCTTAAAACATACTTATTTCCAACCTGACCAATTACGCGTCCCAAAGGCAAATCATATGTATCTTGTTCGTGTATTTCTGTTACAATATCGTTATTAACGACTTCTTGTTTTTCAGACACTGGAAACATAAACGCACTGTCTGGTGCAAGATGTGGCGACGCAACATACACAGGTTTAGAAACATCGAAAGTCATTTTTCTAACTTCCGGCCATATTCGTTCCTGAGTATTTGGCTGAATATTTTGTTTTTCGCCCATAGGTTTAGACAAAACATCCCGCAAATTTTTAATGATAAAACCACGAATATGTGAAGGTTCTAAAAAATGCACTTCTGTTTTTGCTGGCGACACATTCACGTCAACGTTTCGCGGGTCCATATCAAGATACAAAGCACACAGCGGAAATTCGCGCGCATGCATCACATCCATATAAGCCGCCCGTAAAGCACCGACCAATACTTTATCTTTTACAGGACGTCCATTTACAAACAAATACTGATCCACAGAAGACGCGCGTCTTAGTGTAGGCTCAGAAATGAAACCGTATAATTTTAACGATTTACTGGATGCAGAAGACGCGTCTACAGGCAACATACGTCCGCGAACATCGTCACCCATAATGCTTGCTATACGTTCTTGCATATCTTGATTTTTGGGAAATCGCCACTTGTTATTCAAAGTAAACCCGACATCCGTACGCGCCATAGCCAATTTTTTTACAACGTCCAAGACAGAAATCATCTCTGCCCGGTCACCGCGCAAGAATTTTAATCTGGCCGGTGTTTTAGAAAATAAATTTTTAACTCTGACCCTTGTACCAGCCTCCCAATCCGAAGGTTTTATTTCACCGGTATTGCAATCCAAAGACCAACCATTACTGTCCATTCCGTTGCAAGTATCTATCGCCATATCTGATACAGATGCAATAGACGGTAACGCTTCGCCACGAAACCCCATAAAATTGATGTTTAACAAGTCATCGTCTGGTAACTTAGACGTTGCATGCCGGGTAATACTTTTTGCTAAATCTTCGCGCGACATTCCCGAACCATTATCTATCACGGAAATCAGCGTTCTGCCGCCGTCAATAACATCTATCATTATCTGGTCTGCGCCCGCATCCAAGGCATTTTCAATTAATTCTTTTACCACACTGGCGGGTCTTTCTACAACCTCTCCTGCGGCAATTTGATTAACTAAAAAATCTGGCAGAACGCGAACAGGCATTATGACTAGTCCTTAAATTTTACCTCTAAAATTTCATATTCTTTTTCACCGCTTGGTAGTTTTACGATACAAGTATCACCAACGCAACGACCGATTAAAGCACGTCCAACCGGTGAATTACAAGAAATAACCTGCTTACCATCAGATTCTATGTCCGACAAAATGCGACATTGCATTCTGTTTCCATCCTCGTCTTCGGCAACAACGCGCGCGCCAAAGACAACGCGATCACCCGATAACGAATCAATATCTATGATTGCGGCATTATTTATAAAATCTTCTATGAACTGTATTCTTTTATCAATTTGACGCTGTTTTTCCTTGGCAGCGCTGTAATCGGCGTTTTCTGACAAATCGCCCAACGAACGCGCCCATTGCACCGTTTTTAATATCTCTGGACGTTGAACTTCTTTCAAGTCTTTCAGTTCTTTAATTAAACCTTCAAATCCAGCCCGTGAAATTGGTCTTTTTTCCATATTCTATTCCTTAATTTCATTAAAATTATAAGCATTCATTTTAATTTTGCAATTGTCAATTGAACAATGTATACTTTTTAATTAGTGGTACAAACAGGTAAGTAATGGCAAGACCAAAAATTTTAACAAAATTTTTACTAAAACGCTTTTTTTACGGCGTTGGTTTAGTAATGTTGATTGTCTGCGGAATAATACTGGCTGTAACTTTTGTGGAAAGATTGCCATCTAACCCAAATGCCGGCGCTGCATTGTCGGAATCATGGATAAGATTACTTGAATACGTTCCTTTATTTCTTCCGCTTGCTGTATTTATGGGAACATTATTAGCATCATATAACCTGACCAAATCAAGCGAAAAAATAATAATCGCATCTGCCGGATTATCGCCTTATCAAATGGCAAAACCGTTTTTAATTGGGGCGGCCTTGATTGGCATCATTGCAACGACACTGGTAAACCCTTATTCTGTAAGTCTAAGCGCAAAAAACATAACCTCTGACCACCTAATGTTAATAGATGATGAAATTTGGTTACGAGAAGCATCGGACAACGGATATATAACTATGAACGCTAAAAAGATGCATAAATCTGGTAACATTTTATTATTTGAAGACGCAACCATTTATCTGCAAGACCAAACCTTCAAGGTAAAACAGCGCGTAGAGGCGGAAACAATTACTTTATCCGATGCAGGTCTTGACGCAACCAACGCAACAACGTGGGACGATAACGGCATCCCGACCAAGACGGCTTGGCACAAAGAAACTTTATTAACACCGCAAACCGTATTAGACCGCTATTTACAACCCGATCAAATTTCTTTTTGGGAATTACCGGTATTTATAAAGAAGATGCAAAGCATAGGCGTTCCTGTCCGTGGGCATCTTGTTCAACTATGGACGCTTTTGTTTCTTCCTTTGACAATGGTTTCCATGGCAACTTTGGGCGTTGCGTTTTCTCAAACGCGTCAACGTAGGAATTACAGTTTTGGCATAAAATTTGGTACGGGGATAATAACGTGTTTTGCCTTATATTTTATAATAAATATGTTTAATGCTTTTGGTGCTACTGGTATTTTGCCACCATTACTAGCAATTGTGGCACCGCCACTTATCATAATTGCCGCCGCAGGCGCATTCATTGCAAGTTTTGACACAATATAAAAGGGAATCATATGCCACTGCGAAAAAAGAAAAACATCAGGAATAAAATTATTATATGGTCAATCATCGTGGTACTGCTGGTATTAATGATAATATCATTTCCTGCTGCACAAAACGTTACTGAAATAGTGTTATATCCATGAAATATATAGATATTTTTTTAGAAGCACTATCCGCTGAAAAAGGACGCGGCCAAAAGACCCTAGAAAGTTATGCCAGCGATTTACGTCATGCAGACTCTCAAATTCCTGGCGGTTTAATGCATGCGACGAACGAATCGGTTCAAGCATATTTATCCAATCTACCAGACAAACCGTCTTCCATTGCACGCAAGGCCAGCGCCTTGCGCGGATTTTACAAATTTTTAATGTTGGAAAAAATAATCAGTGAAAACCCAACAGCCAATTTAGAATTACCAAAAAGAAACCGTTCTTTACCAAAGTTCTTGTCTGTTGAAGAAATAGAGTTGCTTATTTCGTCTGCCGGCGACATAAAAACATCTGTACGTTTGCGCGCAATGATAGAATTACTTTATGCATCTGGACTTCGCGTATCAGAATTATGCGAATTACCTATGACTGCTTTTCTTGGTGACAAATTGCTAATCCACGGCAAAGGCGCCAAAGAACGAATCGTTCCTATGCACGAACGCGCAATAGCAGCGCTGGAAAAATGGTTATCAATTCGTGACGACGAGAAATCAAAATACGTATTTCCATCAAACAGTAAAACAGGTCATATAACGCGTGACGGTTTTTTCAAGATACTAAAAAAATGTGCTGTTCTTGCCGGCATTGACCCACATCGTGTCAGTCCGCATGTATTACGACATTCTTTTGCATCACATCTGCTTGCAGGCGGGGCCAACCTACGCGCGATACAAACTATGCTTGGGCACGAAGACATTTCAACGACACAAATATACACACACGTTTTACCGGAACAATTACGTGAAACAGTACAATCGCATCACCCGCTGGGTAAACTAAAGGATTCCAACTTATGATAAAAAAATGTGACCACCCAGGATGCACCAAGGCGGGCACCTGTCGTGCGCCTAAAACGCGCGAACTAAAAGATTATTGGTTCTTTTGCCAAGAACATGCAGCCGAATATAATAAAAATTGGAATTATTATGCCGATATGACCCCGGAAGAGATAGAAGCCGATTGGGAAACACAAGTATTTGGTTCTCCATTAAAAGATAAAAACAAAACCAACGCGGACGAGGCAGACTATATAAATTTCCTGAACGATTTTCTGACGGGGCGTAATACATTTGATAAAACCCCACCTAAAACAAAAACGCCGACGAATGTTGTATCTGCACTGAAAATTTTTGATTTGCCAATAAGTGCGACTTGGCGCGAAATTTCCACAAGATATAGAGTTCTTGCAAAAAAACACCATCCCGATACAGCAAAAGACAAAAAAAATGCAGAAAAAGAATTTACAAAAATCTCCGCTGCATACGAAGTATTAAAAAAACATTTCGGAAAAAAATAAAGACCTGTATCTAAACAGGTCTTTATTTATCCGCGTGAATTAAGATACGCAATTGCGTCCATTCCGGCACTGCACCCTGTTCCAACGGCTGTGGCAATTTGCATTTTAATGCCAGATTGAACATCACCTGCAACAAATATTCCTTCTGGTAACTCTGACGGGATTAATCTTCCCATATCATCGCGTTTTATATCTTCTGATAAATAATCTGTATTTGCTTCGTGTCCAATGGCTACAAATAAACCGTCACAAACGATTTCTGTATCATCTGTTGTGGTTACGACCAATTTATCTGTGTCTTTAACTGGTGCGATTTTCTTTAAATCGGTATTAAATAAACACTCTATATTTTCACGTTCTGCAACGCGATTACGCAATACAGCCTCTGCCCTGGTAAAAGCGCCCTTGCGATACACAATCTTTACGTTTTTTGCAATATCTGCCAGATACAGCGCATCATTTAACGCCGAATTTCCGCCGCCCATAACAATGACATCTTTATACGCATAAAAGAATCCGTCACACGTTGCGCAATAAGAAACGCCCTTGCCAAATAATTCGCGTGCACCTTCTATTTCTAATTTGCGCGGCGAAGCCCCTGTGGCAATTATCACGGTTTTGCCAACGTACCTTTTACCGCTATTTGCCAAAATATTAAAAGCACTTTCTGCATCACCAGAAATATTTTTTGCAGTATCAAAAACAATTTCTGCACCGAACGTTTCGGCCTGATTTTTTATAAATTCCGCCAATTCTTGTCCGCTGCCCTTCCAGCCCGGATAATTTTCCAACACAGCAATTCCGGCAGTTTGACCGCCTAATCTATCGCCACCCAGTACCAACGTTTTTTTCCCCGCACGCGCGCAATACAGCGCTGCTGTCAATCCAGCGGGTCCAGACCCTAAAATTATAACGTCGTGTATAACGATGTCATTCATCTAAAAACTCCTGTTTATCTTTTCGGGCTTAGCATAACACAATCGGTATTATTTCGCAATTTTTTTATATTGTTATATATTTCAAGGCTTTTTTATTGATTTTTTCACTATCTTGGTATACCATTAAAATTATGAATACTATATATATCTTATTAAACAAAGAATCATCCCCATTTGGGGTGCTACGTTAATTATTATAAAAAGTACTTAATACCGCGATTATTTCGCATAAAAAACAAACAATCATAAATATATAAATAATTAAGGATATATAATATGTTAGATATCAAATTCATTCGCGAAAACCCGGACGCAGTAAAAAACGCCTGTAAAGTAAAAGGCTTTACAGACAATACTGACGAAATTTTGGCATTGGATACGCGCGTCAGGGAATTAAAGACACTTACCCAAACGAAAACCGCCGAAAAGAATAAAATAACGCGCGAAATTCCAACTGCAACAGATAAGGCGCCTTTGATTGCCGCATCAAAAAAAATCGGCGAAGAAATTGCCAATGAATTGACAGAATTATCAGAAAAAGAAGCACAACTAAACGACTTGTTACATCGCGTTCCGCAAATTCCAAGTCCCGATGCACCAATTGGTCCAGACGAAAGCGCAAACGTTGAAATTCGTCGTGTTGGTGAACCAAAAAAATTTGACTTTACCCCGCGCGCCCAATGGGATTTATTAGATATGAACGACTGGTGGGCACCGGAAAAAATAGCACAAATATGTGGTACGCGTACATATTGCTTAAAAGGCGAAGCCGCAGAATTACAATTGGCTATTGAAACGTATGTTATCAAGAAACTGATTTCCAAGGGCTTTACATTTATTGAATGTCCTGCAATTACAAAGCCGCAAACGATATTTGACGCAGGTCACTTTATGGGTTCCGATTTATCTGTAATGAATAATGACGTATTTATGTTAACAGATACAGATAGATGCTTGGCTGGTACAGCAGAAATCATTTTAAATTCTTTACACAGCGGCGAGATTCTTGCAGAAAACGCACTGCCTATAAAATACGCCGGATTTTCACCGTGCTTTCGCAAAGAAGCCGGTGCCGCAGGTCGCGACACCAGGGGCTTGGCCAGATTTCATCAGTTTAACAAGGTTGAACAATATATATACTGCAAACCAGAACAATCTGATGAAATGCACGAGCATTTATTAAATAACTTATGCGAAATTATGGAAGATTTAGAATTACCATATCGTGTAATTGCTAACTCAACCGGTGACATGGGTTTTAATAAAGTAAAAATGAACGACGTAGAAGCGTGGGTTCCAAGTGAAAATGCATATAAAGAACTTGGCAGTTGTTCGTCAATTGGTACGTTCCAAGCACGCCGAACGAATACCAGATATCGTGAAAACGCAACTGGTGAAGTTAAATATGTCGCAACATTAAACAACACAGGTATTGCGGTACCGCGTGCATTGGTACCGATTCTTGAAAACCACCAGAACGCAGACGGTTCTGTAAATATACCGAAAAAATTACAACCACTGATGGACGGCAGAACCAAGATTGGCGGAAAGCATTAAAAAAACGGGGTAAACCCCGTTTTTTACATATATTGCGAATCTATCTTTGTAAAGAATAAACCAAATGTTTTATATCAGATAACTTACTTAATTTATTAGAAAAACCAATCACTTCTTCTGACTTTTTCTTGGTATAATCACTTGTGGTATATTTTTCTGTTACCGACCAAGCCAGCACAACTTCACAAAACCCCCAAAAAATTCTTCTAAGATTTTCATTATATACAAATGCCCCCTGGGCCCCTTGAATAATATCGCGTCTGGGCTCAGGCAATATATACCATGATTTATTATTGTAATAATTATCAAGAACCTGCCAAGAGAAAAAATCCTGTGGTCTTTTAGCCAACGAACCTATATAAGCCAGCGCCCTGCCCGCATTATATTTATCTTTGGCAGATAATTTTTTCCAATTTTTTCGCAAATCACATTTCGCCAAATCTTGAAAACAAGAAAAAGCCGAACCAATAGAATCATAAACTTTTTTATCTTGCATCGTCATTTTTTGCTTATCTACTTTTATTATTTATCCGCATCTCGTTAACTTGTCGTTGAAACTTACATGCCAAGTCGGCAATTTCCTGTGCACTATATTCCGCTTCTAACATACAAGTTCTGTTATTATTTTTTTCGGTACGACTATATTCCCATATTTGTATTGCATCGCATAATTCTTTGTACCCAAGCGTTATATCACCAAATACAGACAAGTTAATTTTATCGTATACAATATCTTTCGGGGATTTAACGCTAGAAAAGGCAAAAAACTCATACTTTGGGTTTTCCTTTGCCCAATCCGCCGCACGTTTTTTCCAAGACTTTTGCGTACTCATTCTTGAAAAGTACCGTCTTGGTTGCTTTGCAACAAGCTTCATGTATTTAATCGCTTCCGCAGCGTTTGCTCTTTCTTGTTTTGTTATCTTGCCACGACTGCTTTGCAATTTATATGTTGCCATAATATTTAAATTTTTAAATCCTAATTTTATACAAGAATATACTTCCTTTACTGATATAACTGACATAAGTACCCCCTGATTTTAAAAGTCTGCTGCACAATGTTTAACACAAAAGTATAAAAATGTCAATAATCAAGGATATATTTCTTGAAAAATGGAATTTATGTTATAATCTATTGAATACAAAAAACTGTAAGATTAATAGGACACATAAGTATGAAGATTCGTAATATTGCGATTATCGCACACGTTGACCACGGCAAGACAACATTGGTTGACAATATGTTAAAGCAAGCGGGAACATTCCGCGAGAACGAAAAAGTTGCAGAACGCGTTATGGACAGCGGTGACATAGAACGTGAACGCGGTATAACAATTTCTGCAAAACCTACATCTATTTTATGGAACGGCTATAAAATTAATATCGTAGACACACCGGGACACGCAGACTTTGGTGGCGAAGTAGAACGTATTTTATCTATGGTAGACGGCGTTGTCCTGTTGGTTGATTCTGCCGAAGGACCGCTGCCACAGACAAAGTTCGTTTTATCCAAAGCGCTTAAATTAGGTCTACGTCCAATAGTGTGCATAAATAAGGTAGACCGTGCCGATGCCCGTCCAGAAGAAGTTCTAACAGAAACATTTGATTTATTTGATAAGTTAGGTGCAACAGATTCTCAGTTAGATTTCCCATATTTATATTCCGTTGGTCGTGACGGCTGGGCGGTACGTAATTTAAATGATGAACATAAAGATTTAACGCCTTTATTTCAGTTAATCGTAGATCATGTACCTGCACCTGATTGTAATGGAACGCGCTGCCAATTAGACGCGCCTTTTAAAATGTTGGCAACAACGCTAGAAGCAGACCCCTATGTAGGCAGGATTTTAACAGGCAAGATTGAATCCGGCACTGTAAAAGTCGGTCAATCAGTCAAAGCAATAAATATGAAAGGCGAATTCATAGAAAACGCTAAAATTACAAAAATCATTGAACATCGCGGCGTTGAAAAAATATCATTAGATTCTGCATCTGCGGGTGACATTGTTGTAGTTGCTGGTTTTTCAAAAGCCACTGTGGCAGATACGCTTTGCGCGCCAGAGGTAACAGAACCAATTCCTGCGATGCCAATCGATCCGCCTACCCTAACGATGACATTCTTTGTAAACACATCGCCACTTGCCGGTAAGTCGGGTAAAAAATTAACGTCTCGTATGATTGGTGAACGCTTATTTAAAGAAGCGGAAACAAATATTGCCTTGCGCGTTACACAAAGTGAAAACAACGAAGCATTTGAAGTATCTGGTCGCGGAGAACTGCAACTTGGCATTTTAATTGAAACGATGCGTCGTGAAGGCTTTGAACTAAGCGTAAGCCGTCCCCGCGTTGTTATGCAAGATGGACCTAATGGCGAAAAGTTAGAGCCAATTGAAGAAGTTGTAATTGATGTGGACGATGAATTCAGCGGCGTTGTCATTGAAAAAATGACTAAACGCAAGGCAACGATTACAGAAATGAAGGCCTCTGGCGGCGGGAAAACACGTATAGTATTTTCTGCGCCATCACGCGGTCTGATTGGATATTTATCAGAATTTCGTACGGACACGCGTGGTACAGGCGTTATGAATCGCGTTTTTTCTGGGTATGAACCTTATCGCGGTCCAATAATGCAATACAGGCCTGGCGTATTAGTATCTATGGAGAAAGGCGTCGCAGCAACATATGCATTATTTAATTTGCAACCGCGCGGGACTTTATTTATCGGCCCACAGACAGAGGTTTATTCCGGTATGATTATCGGTGAACATAGCAAAGAAAATGATTTAGAGGTAAACCCAATAAAAGGTAAAGAACTTACCAACATTCGTTCTGTAACGGCGGATGAAAAATTATTTTTGGCGCCACCTCGTAAAATCTCTCTGGAAGAAGCGTTATCCTATATCCAAGACGATGAATTGGTAGAAGTAACGCCTGCGACGATTCGTCTACGCAAAAAAGAATTGGATAGTAACATCCGCAAAAAAACCAGAAAGAATGCCGAAATATAAAATATAAATCTTGGTCAAGAAACATGAAAAAAAATTCGTCCGATATAAAAAAAATTGCGGCCATAACTATGGCAAGAAACGATGATTTTTTTCTCGGCAGATGGATTAAATATTACGGTTCGCAAATCGGCGAAGAAAATTTGTATATATACCTAGATGGGCTTGAACAACAAGCACCAAAAAACGCAGGCAAATCTAATATCACCAAGATTCCGCACCAAGAACAAGTTGTGCACAAAGGTGACAAAACAAGAATATTGTTACTATCCGACCTTGCGAAAGATTTATTCGCCCAAGGCTATGATATAGTAATCGGTTGTGACTGTGACGAAATTCTTGTTGTTGACCCTGATAAAGAAATGTCTTTATCATATTACTTATCTAGTATAAAAAACAAAACTTCTGTATCTGGTCTGGGAATGGATGTAGGGCAAGATTTAAACACCGAAGAACAATTAAATATAGACCAACCTTTTTTATCGCAAAGAAAATATGCGTTACTTTCTACCAGATACACAAAACCAGTCGTATTATTTAAACCGGCAACTTGGGGCAGCGGCTTTCACAGTGTTAAAGGACATAATTTTCATATAGATAAAAATTTATACTTATTTCATTTTGGCAGTGTTGACTTAGAAATGATAAAAAATAAAATTAGCGACAGAAATGCTTCTTGGGAAAAGCACCTAAAAAAACGCGCCAGAACAATAGAAATTATAACAAAATCAAAAAATAAAAATAAATCTATAAAGACAGCAAGAATCTTGCAGACCTTTATGCGTCCTATATACGACATAAATAAACCGGCAATGCTTGGCTTAAAATGGGTAACCACAATACCAGAAAAGTTCAAACAAATAAGGATATAAAAAATGGCAACAATATCTATAATTGTACCAATATATAATGTAGAAAAATATATAAAACAATGTCTTGATTCATTGGTAAATCAAACATACAAAGATCTAGAAATAATATGCATTGATGATTGTGGTACAGATAATTCTATCAAGATCGCACAAAGTTTTGCAGAAAAAGATTCACGAATAAAAATAATACAACATAAAAAAAACTCTGGTCTTTCCGCAAGCCGTAATACCGGAATAAAAAATTCTTCCGCACCCTACATTATGTTTTGTGACTCGGATGATTGGTACCAACCAGATATGTGTGAAAAAATGTTAAATGCAATAAAACACAATAACGTAGATTTAGCTATGTGCGGTGTCAATGTAATATATGAGACAAACGCAAATCTAAAAAAACATGATAAAAGTTTTACGTTAAAAGAAAATGGTGTTTTTAATATCGATCAAAATTTTTTAACTACTTATAAACCAGGTATGCCGTTTAAAATATTCAAACGTAAAATCATACAAAAATACAACTTACAATTTCCAGAAGGATTAAAATACGAAGATTTGTATTTCTTCAACGTCTATTGTTTACGGGCAAAAAAGATTTACTTATTAACAGACAAATTATATAATTATCGCAGGCGTCCAAATTCCATTATGAACAAATCTTTTTCGGGGACTACAAACGCATCGTTGGACATGGTAAAAATTGCCATAAATTATTTTAACTATATAAAAGCAAATAATTTATATAAAAAACAATTTGATTATTTTTGGTCGAATTTATTTATTCGCTGTGTCAGAACATCATTGACTTTCGCCGGTAAAAACGAATTCAAAGAAGAAATATTTAATTTGTGCAACCAGTTTATTTCGGAAAACTATGACTGTAATAACAAAAACAAAGAAACAAACGCTTTAATTAACAGTATTTATCATAAACAATTTATGAAGAAACAAAAGAAACTTGGTGGTTTAATATACGAATACAACGACGGTATAAAACACAACTATTTGCTATTTAACGTATTTTCTTTATTAAAACGAAAAATAACAGAAAAAAATCAAAAGAAATATTATATATTTAATATAAGAATATCATAATTATATAAACGGGGTCAAAACATGAAAATAGATATTGTATATTTGTGGGTAGATAGTACAGATAAAAAATGGCGAGCTTTGAAAAATAAATGGGAAGCCATTATAAAAGGTCAAAACAATGTTTCCGAATATGCATATAGTGAATCACGCTGGCGCGATAACGGAGAATTTAAATTTTCTCTACGTAGCGTAGCGAAACACATACCCTGGGTTAATCATATTTATATTATCACCGGTTTTAATCAGGTTCCAAAATGGTTAAATACCAAACACCCAAAAATAACCATTATTCCTCATACAGACATATTTCCCTCTGATGCTTTACCTACATTCAATTCCAGTGCCATAGAAATGTGTATACCAAATATAAAAAATTTATCGGAACATTTTTTACTTATGAATGACGACCTATTTTTTAACCGAAATTTAACTCCAAACTTCTTTTATGATAAAAAAGGAAGGGCAAAGGTTTTATATTCATCTATGAAAATAAAAAACAAAAATATCGGCTTATGGATGGAACAAGAAGATAATTATACACAAACTCTCATTTTATCTGCAAAAATGATAAACGATGTATATAAAAAAAACGTATATAAATATCGTCCTTCACATGGTGTTGACCCCTACATAAAATCTTCTTGGGTTCAATGTCGTAACCATCCTTTATTTAATAAACAAATTGATTCACAAATATATAACAAATTCAGAACAAATAACGAAATCCAAAGGTGGATGTTTAATTTATATGATTTAATACATGGGAAAGCAAAATTTTATCATTCTAGAGCAACAAAACACTCAAAATTTCCGTTTATTTCATTTTTATATAATACATTATTTTACTTTCAGACAAAACGTTCGCCCGTTTACTGCATAGATACGAATACGGCAAGAAAGGCGTTAAAACGCGCACCAATTTTTTGTATAAACGATTCTCCGTCTACTGACCAAGCCACACTAGAAAACAATTCTAAATACATGGAAGAAATATTCCCGGAAAAATCACCATTTGAAAAATAATGTGCTATTTACAACTTTTCATAAATTTGCAAATATTACAACGCAGTCTTTTTGTCCATCTATTAGGAGGGTTATCAAAAGCCCCTATTTTTTCTAGCTCACAGAACCGTGTACGAGCCACATCTAAATCTGCATTATTATCTAAATACTTTATTTTACGAAAAGCCCATTTAATAAAATACCATTTGAATTTTTTAGACCACTGACGCATTTGATAATCATTCGCTTTATCTTTATATAACAAATAAGAATGTTTTATTCCGTCGCATAAACTTTGTAAAATGCGCAGTTGTTTTGCTGACAAAACAATGCCGCCAAAATTTGGTATATAGAAATATAAAGGCAACGCACAAATTGTCACGCGCGGATTTTTCAACATGATTGCACTCCACCATGGGAAATCTTCAAACAAAATACCTTTTATAAATGGAGTATCTGCAATCAAATCACGTTTATATAAATTCTTCCACACTTGGCAATGTTTTATTAACCATTTTTTATTTGGATTAAATGTATTATGTGCCCGTTCCGTTGCATATGCAAATACATCATCTGTCACCAAAGTTTTTATTTTTGTAAGATTATACTTCTTATGGATTCTTGCCGGTATCACATTATCTGTATCCAGCCCTAATTTATATCGCACCATTAGTTGCGGTCTATATATTCTGTCATATGTAAAAGACACAATATCAGAATTATCGCGTGACGCCAAATAATGAGTTATTTCCAACGTCTGTGGATGAATAAAGTCATCGCTATCCAAGAATAAAATATAATCACCGGTTGCTATTTGCATGCCAGCATTTCTAGCATCTGATAAACCACCGTTTTCCTTATTAACTATTTTAAATCTTTTATCACGCGCAGCATATTCAGATAATATAACGCTGCTGTTATCCGGACTACCGTCATTAACACATATCGCTTCCCAATTTTGGAAGGTTTGCTTTAATACGCTGTCCAAGCATCTACGTAAATATTTTTCTACATTGTAAATTGGAATTATAATTGAAACGGTGGCCATAAAATATCCCTTTTACATTTTTAACATTTTATCGGCAAAAGACCCTTTTATGGGATTCTTTGCTTGATTATATGTAGTTTTTTGAAAAAAAGCACCAGAAGTAACCTCATCAAAAACCTTTTGATCGAAAGGTTTATCATGATACCTCCACCACAGTGCATGAGTCGGATCTTGATCCACATGCGGCATTTTTGCAAAATATTTTTTTGCTCTTTCGTCATTCGTAACTAAAGTCTTGAATAACAACTGATGCATAAAATAGTCAAAACTATGATTTTCATGCATCCAATAATCTAAAATCATTGCGCGCCAAGCATCTAATAAATAAGCCCCCTTTCTGGACCTAATAAAACAATTTTGCATAAAGCTGTATGGGCTACCCACATTTTGACCGGCAAGATAAACAAAAAAATCTTCATCTATAATCCATTGTGGTATTTCTGACGTAGCAAAACCCGTTGAATCTAACCAAAAACCACCATATTCATATAACAACTCTACCCTGCAAATGTCAGCAAAATGAGCGTTCTTTATTTTTCCCTGTTTACGTTTTTTAAGAATTTTTTTTGGTAATTTTATATAATCTAATAACGTTTTTTCATCTAAAACAACCAGTTCTTGTTTACAATGTTTACGAATATTTCTGAAACAGGCTTTGACTAATTCGGGGGCCTTTTCTTCGCCCTGTAACCAGATAGTAAATATTTTTTCGTGTTTATCGTTTTTTTCAACTTTTCTTTCAGGAATGGCAGCAGCAGCCGGCAGATAACGTTTAAAATATTTTGGTATTGTTTCCGATATTACACCACTGCGTACCGCACGTCTAACGTCCCTGGGACGCCAAAACCAATTTAAAATATGCCCACGTATTATGATATCAGACATAGCACCTATTCTTGCAAGATTCATTTATAAACCCTTTTTTATTCTTCAACGTTATCAGCAGCACCATCGTCAACAGGACCGGTTGTCATTTCTTCGGCGATTCCGCTTGCACGCGCCATTATCTTATCCAATAATTCCTTTTGAACATCTTCATGTTCTTTTAACCATTGGCGCGCATTAGCCTCGCCCTGCCCCATACGTTCATTATTGTACGAATAAAAACTACCTGCCTTTTCAATCAAATCGTTTTTTACACCCATATCCAGTATTTCACTTATTCTAGAAATACCTTCGCCATACATTATCTTAAAGTCAACTGTGCGGAAAGGAGGTGCAACTTTATTTTTTACTATTTTAACACGCGTTTCGTTTCCAACGATAGTTTCTTTATCTTTAATTTGCCCTGTGCGACGAATATCAAGACGTACAGACGCATAGAACTTTAACGCATTTCCACCCGACGTAGTTTCAGGATTACCGAACATAACCCCTATTTTCATACGAATCTGATTAATAAATATCAACAAAGTATTACTGCGAGACACACTTCCCGCCAGTTTTTTTAAAGACTGACTCATCAATCTGGCGGTTGTACCAACAAAAGAATCGCCTATGTTACCTTCCAATTCTGCCTTGGGCACCAAAGCGGCAACCGAATCGATAACAACAACATCAACGGCACCTGACTTTATCAAAGTATCTGCGATTTCCAAGGCCTGCTCGCCAGAATCAGGTTGTGAAATAATCAGATTTGCAACATCAACGCCCAACTTTTTTGCATACGATGGGTCAAGCGCATTTTCCGCGTCTATATATGCACAAGTACCGCCTTTCTTTTGCGCTTCGGCTACGGCATGCAATGCCAAGGTCGTCTTACCAGAACTTTCTGGTCCATAAATTTCAACGATGCGCCCGCGTGGATACCCGCCAATTCCCAATGCAATATCCAAGCCCAACGAACCAGACGAAATCGCTTCTATGTTTTGTTGGCTACCGTCCCCCATCTTCATGATGGCTTCTTTGCCAAATTGTTTTTGTATTTGTGCCAACGCCGATTCCAACGCCGGATTTTTTACTGGTGAATTCGTTTCTTTTGCCACTTCTTTTTTTGCCATAAAAATCCCCTTTTCTTTTCTTGAAATGATACAAAGAAAAAGCACTTTACGCAACGAAAATTATACAAAAAATCCGGGCATAAAAATATCTATTTTTTGCCGATTAAAACTAATGCGGAAAAGCCCCCAATTACGGCCGTAACTATCCAAACGGCAGACGTTGTGCCCGCTATTGCGATACAAGCAGCACCAAAGATTGGCGCGATAACATTTGGCAGATTTACACTTGTTCTGAAAACGCCATAAAATTTTGTTTGCTCTGATTTTTTTGTCTTGTCAAAGAATAACAAATCATGCACAGATTCCATCAAAGCCCCCGATATTTGCCACAGAACAAATATCGCCAACAGCGGGAAGCCCGTCACAACCGTTGCCAAAACCGAAAAACCAGCAAAAGATAAGAAACCAAGCATCAACCAAAGTTTTTTACCGTGCTTTCTGACCAATTTTGCCATCATCTCAGACAGCACCAAATAAGGTATTATCCCCAAAGTCAAAACCCAACCTAACGCATCATTAGAAAAGCCGCTTTCTATGACAACAATTGGCACATATAAATACCGCATTGCGCGCAAAGAATAATACCCGAAATTAACCGCATACGCACGCGCCATACCAGGGGTTGCAAAAAACTTAACGGCATTTTTCCATAAAGCCTTAAAAGTTCTTCTGGGGTTAACAGGACTAATTTTTTTATCTTCTTGTACAATACGAAAATATTTAAAGAACACCCAACCTGCAAAATATATCAAAGCAGACGCAAAAAAAGCCGCCCTATTACCAAATTGATTGGCAATTGCCACGGCAATCATAGGAGCAAACAAAGCACCGATATTCAACCACAAATGATACCGAGAGTTTAATTTTGCCATCCCTATATTTTTAGAAAAATCGGACATAAACAAAGGAATCAACACCCCAACCAAAGTAATCGCTATCCCCGTTGTATAGTCTAAAATTATAAATGTACTGGGACGTATAGAGAAACTCATCATCGCATAGCAAACCGCTAACATCAGCATAACGAAATAAAAGACGCGGACTTTTGAGAATCGCCTAAACAATTCATTTGCGAACAATCCGACAATCATACAAAACGCTGCATATATAGCGACATAAATACCAACAACCGCAGAGTTTCTAAAAATTTCTAAAATCACCAACGAATAAACGGCGTTATAAATACCATCAGCAAACCCTGTGAACAATCCCAGGTTTGAGAAAGAAAAACCACTAATACCGTTTTTTACAGAAATATATTTATCTTTTGCCATAATGTGTTTATTGTATCACAAAACTAACAATATAACAAACAAGACAAATAAAAAAATCCGCCCACGGCGGATTTATGGTTAATTCACCAGATTAATGATTAATTTTTCTTTTGTTTATCTTCGTACAATTTTGCAAAGTCAACTGGCTGCATTACAAAAGTTGGGAATCCAGACTCACTTGTTAATCTAGAAACCAACGCACGAACTGCCGGGAATAATAACGTAGGTACATCTATTAATAAAGTACGTTTTTTAGCATCTTCGTCTTTTTCTTCTTCCATTTGAACCAAACCAGAATAAGTAGACTCAATCAAGAATATAGACTTTTCACCTGCTTCTAATTTAGAGTGAACTTTTGTAATCAAATCAACCATAAACAAGTTGTTTTCTGCACCCTTTATTTGAATATCTATGTTTATTTCTATTTTCGCCTGTCCATTATCTTGTTTAAAAAACAATTCCGGTACATTTGGGCTTTCAAAAGAAATATCTTTTAAGAACTGAGATATGATTTTAAAATTTGCCATTATTTTTACTCCTTTTTGGCGGGATAAAAACCCATCTGGACTTAACACCCCATTTTATGGTAATATAGCATTATAAATCTAATTTTACAAGTGGGGGGATTTAATAAAATGTCTTATAAACTTAAAAAGAGTGTTATACGTAGTTTGATTGGTATTGTATGCGCGTTTACTTTAACGTCTTGCGATCTTTCAACGCCAACGCACCAAGGTGACAACTCTGTAATCCCAAGCAATCTAAGAAAAGTATCTTATAACGACCTACCCGGTTGGGACAACGACGATGTAAGGTATGCATTACAAGCATTCCGTAACTCTTGCAAAGCGAAAATACAATATACAGGTCGCGTAATTCCAGACAGGGCTCTATTTGAAGAAAAATGTAAAATGTTACCTAGTGCGAGCGCAGACGTAGCAACCGTTCGTGCATGGTTTGAATCTAACTTCCAGCCATATCAAGTATATGATGACAATGGCGGGAAACGCGGAACCTATACGGGATACTATTCCCCGATTATACCTGCATGCAGAACGAAAACTGCCCAATGTAACGAACCATTGATGGGCGTTCCCACAGACGGCAGGAATTACAAGGGCGTTGATAAAAAAACGATTGTTAACAACAAAATTGGACGCGTTTTATATTGGGCCAACATAGTTGACGTTCAAAACATACAAATCCAGGGCAGCGGTATGTTACAACTAGAAGACGGTAAGATGGTAAAGTTAAACTTTGCCGCCGTGAACGATATGCCATTTAAATCTATTGGTGAACAATTGCGCAGTCGTGGCATCAGACCAGAAGGTGGATATTCAGCAGATGCCGTATGGCAACACCTAAAAAAGAATCCGTCACTTGCCAAGGAAGTGATTTATAATAACCCAAGATATGTATATTTTTACGAATCCGTTCCACCAGATGTAATCGGTAAACTTGGTACGCCGCTTTCAAAGATTCGTTCTATTGCGATGGACGACGACATTTACACATTGGGTATGCCTGTATACATTGATACAAACTTATCTGACGGCCGCAGATTCAGCCGCTTGATGATAGCCCAAGACACAGGCAGTGCGATTCGTGGCTGGATACGCGCAGACATCTTCTTTGGCAAGGGTGACGAAGCATATAAATTCGCTCACGGTCAACATTCCCAAGGTCAAATGTTTATTCTGATGCCAAAGGAATACACATATGTCAAACCAAGCAAATAAATTTAACGAACGTCTTTCGCGTCCGCAAACAATTGCGGGCGCTTTGGGCGGTCTTTTAAAAAAGTTTGGAATTCGTGCATCAGACGCCGATTTAATATCCAGATGGTCAGAAATTATGGGACCTGAAATATCTGGCATTGCAAGACTTATCGCGATAAAGAAAACGAAAGATAATAAATTTAATATTATAATAAAACCGGCAAATCCTGCATATGCCCTGGAATTGTCTTATATGACGGCAGAAATACAAACAAAAATAAACAAATATTTTGGTCGTGACGCAGTACAAAAAATAACAATCAGAAAATAAAAAAACGGCGTTTGCCGTTTTTATTTTTACCTTCTAAGCATTTTTCTTTCCCACCAAATGGCGATTCCAGGTATCAAGAAAAATACAATCCCAGCCAATTTCCAAATTGCCAAGAAACTTATTGCAGATATATATAAATATTGCAAAGAAATTCCCGTTATTTTTACAGCCAAGAACATAAAATCCGGACACATTGTTAACAACCAAACTAAAAACACCAACACAAGATTGATAACAAAAGCCCTAAAACATACGCGTTGTTTTGACAACAAATGCGCATCATATAAATCAATAGATTCTTTTTTCATAATTTCCCTTTTTGCTGCATATAGATTATAGCACAACATTGCCAATATTATAAATTGAATTTGCTCATATTAGAGTGCGCCAATGCAATCGCAATAGCATCACTTTCATCAGGCGTTTTTGGTTGTGCAGCTGGTAATAACATGCGCACCATTTTATATACTTGGTCTTTATCGGCGTGCCCGGCCGACGTCAACGCCTTTTTGATTTTATTAGGTTCATATTCAAATATGGGAATATTTTTATCCGCAACGGCAACAATAGCAGCCGCCCTAGCATGTCCCAATGCCAATGTAGTTTGTGGGTTTTTGTTTACAAAGGTTATTTCTATACTACATTCATCAGGTTGAAAATTTTCACAAATTATAGAAACCTGGCGAAAAATATACACCAGTCTATTAGACAATGTTTCAGATTTATTTGGCAGAACAACGCCGCTGGCAATGTATTTGCGATTTGAACCTGTGCTTTCTATTATTGCCCAACCTGTATGTAACAAACCTGGGTCAATACCAATTATACGCGTCATGATTAGTCCTTTCATCAGAATTATACAACAAAAAATGTCGCAAAAGCGACATTTTTTACATATCATATAAAGCCTTATGCAGCGGCAGTAAACACCTTTTGAACGTCATCATTATCATCCAAGGCGTCTACTAATTTTTCTATTTTTGCATATGTTTCATCGTCTAAATCCATAGGCATATTTGGTAACCATGTTAATTCTGCATTTTCTGGTTCACCCAATTTATCACTTAACGCCTTTTGCACATTGATAAAATCATCTGGTTTTGTTGTTATGATAAAACCTTCATCAGAAGTTTCTAAATTATCTGCATTTGCGTCCATTATGATTTCCATCATCTCATCTTCGGTTTTGCCGATAGATGCAGGATAGAAAATCTGCCCTGCACGAGTGAACATAAAAACAACGCTACCCTCTTCCCCCATGTTACCGCCATTCTTAGCAAAGATATTGCGAATTTCCGGCACTGTACGACGTGGGTTATCGGTCAAGGCCTCTACAATTACGGGGACGGCGCCCGGTCCATAACCTTCATATCGCACTGCCACATAGTTTTCTGTATTAGATCCAGAAGCTTTTTCTATTGCGCGCTTTATATTATCGTTTGGCATAGAATTTTTACGTGCATTCAAAACCGCCAAACGTAACCGAGGATTATTATCGGGATTCTTATCGCCTAACTTTGCCGCCATTGTAATTTCACGCGCCAGTTTAGTAAACAAACCGCTACGCGCCGCATCATTCGCACCCTTTTTGTGCTGAATATTATGCCATTTGCTGTGTCCACTCATATTTGACCTTTTAATTTTATTAGATTAGAATTACTACAAAAGGATAACAAATGATTGGTAAATTGCAAGGGGTTGTTGATTATACCGGCGACGGCTTTATAATTTTGATGGTTCACGACGTTGGTTATAAAGTTTTTACCCCTGAATATCTAACGCCAAAATCCACCGTATCTTTATGGATAGAAACCGTTGTCCGCGAAGATTCTATACGCTTATTTGGTTTTTCAACGCTTGCGGGACAAAGTTTATTCAACCAATTAACGGGCGTATCTGGCGTTGGTCCAAAGGTTGCCTTGGCAATCATGGGGACTGTTAAAACAGATACATTAATGTCTGCTATTGCGACAGGCGACGCAAAAACCATAGCAACAGCACCGGGCGTCGGTAAAAAGATGGCAGAAAAAATAATATTGGAATTAAAGAACAAAATCGGTGGACCATCATTTGATTTTGCCCAATCAAATTCTGATACCGTTTCTGCCTTGCCAGATTTGCTGTCTGCGCTTGAATCATTGGGATACAGAAGATTGGATATAATAGACATGGCACAAAAATTGGTAAAAGAAAATCCATCCGCAGACGTTTCAAAATTGGTACCAATGGCATTAAAAGAAATAAGTGGGAATAGATAATATGAACAACGATACAATTTTTGCTTTGTCCAGTGGGCATGGAAAATCCGGCGTTGCCGTTATAAGAATTAGCGGAACTGAGCTTGGTAATACATTTTCAAAATTTATAAATAAAACCGACTTTATAAATCGTCACGCATATTTTACAAACCTACATGACACAAACAAAGATTTAATAGATCAGGTTATATGTATTTATTTTCGTGCGCCCCACTCTTTCACTGGCGAAGATATAATAGAAATTCATAGTCATGGCGCCCCAGCTGTCATAGAAAAAATATTTTCTTATTTAAGCGCGCTGGGATTTCGTATGGCAACGCCCGGTGAATTTTCACGTCGTGCGTTTTATAACAACAAAATGAATCTTGCCGACGTTGACGGTCTTGCTGCTTTATTAGACGCCCAGACTGACGTTCAACGAAAAAGCGCACTAAAATCAATGATGGGCGGTGACAGTAAAATATATGATTCATGGCGTAATCAAATGATTGAAATTTCCGCATACGCGGCAGCAACACTTGATTATTCTGATGACGAATTACCCGCGAATATAGTTAACACTATTCGCACAAAAACGAAAAAATTACACACAGAAATACAAGACTCATTATCGCGCTATACAGCGGTACGCGCTATCCGCAGCGGTTTTAATATTGCATTAGTTGGTGAAACAAACGTTGGAAAATCATCTTTGTTTAATGCAATACTTGGCGCGAACAGAGCGATTGTTTCAGACATTCCTGGCACAACACGCGACGTGGTATCTGCCACAATAGACATGAATGGATATTTGGTAAATCTGTCAGATACTGCCGGGTTGCGTAAAACAGCAAACAAAATTGAAAGAATCGGAATACAGCGCACAAAAACAGAAATTGAAAACGCCGATTTAATTTTACGAGTTTTAGACGGTTCAAAAGAAACGAAAATTCCGTCACTTTTAAATAACGAACTTTTGATAATAAATAAATCCGATATAACACAAGGCAAACAAATTCCGCAGGCAATCTATGTATCTGCAAAAACAGGCAAAGGTATTAACGAATTAATCATGCTAATAAAAGAAAAAATAGCGACATTGACAGCAGGCACTGAATCATCAGTTGCAATAAATGCACGCACCCGTGTTTTATTAACCGAAGCCTTGCAAGAGTTAAAATCTGCCCTGGACACATCCGATGACAATTATGACATATTTGCAGAACACGTCCACCGCGCTGCAGATAACATAGGAAAAATACTAGGCACGATAACTGCATCCGAAGTAATGGACGCTACATTTTCACAACTATGCCTGGGAAAATAATATAAAGAATATCAAGACAATTAAAACACCGCCAAAACGGCGGTGTTCTTTTTTGATTCAAGAAAATTACTCTTTTCTTATAGGATATTTACCATCAATCAAGTTTTGACGAACTATATGATGTTTTACCTTTTGAGTACTGGTCATCGGCAAATCTTCGGTCGTCATGGCAAAATGTGTCACCCATTTATAAGACGCAACTTTCTTGTTTGCTTGCGCGATTGCCGCAGACAATTTTTCAAGCGTCATCGTTGGTTCAACACTAAACACACCGTACGTAACCGTTTTATTTTTGACCTTATGTTCAAAAACAGCAACGTTTTTAACGCCGGGTATTGTAATGAACAAGCCTTCTAATTCATCAGGATATACATTTTTTCCAGAATCTAAAACGATAACCTGCTTTTTGCGTCCTGCGAAATGCAACTCACCGTTTTTATCCATAGAAACCATGTCGCCTGTATTAAAGAAACCGCGTTCATCAAAAACTTCTTTATTTACTTCTGGGTTATTCAGATAACCGCCGAACACTTGATGCCCGCGCAACCATAATACCCCGACGCCATCCTCGTTTTTATCACGAATTTCACATTCGTTATTTGTCGTCGGCCCACCAAAGGCAAACGGCAAACGATTCTTTGTTGGTTTTGATATACAAATAGGACCAACACATTCCGTCAAGCCATATCCTTGTATAAACGTCAACCCAAGACGTTCATAGAAAGTTTCCACTTCTGGCTTTGTTGCGGCACCGCCTGCAATCAGTAATCTAGCGCGTCCACCGAACACGGCTAACACTGGTTGTTGCACCTTGCGCACCAGCGCACCAAGTCCTATTTTCTTTAAGAAGTTTCCATATTTTAAAACTATTGAAACCAGCCACCACTTACGTTGGGCTTTTATATTATCAATAATTTTATTTCTAAATACTTCCCATAATCTTGGCACGGCCGGTATGACATGAGGTTTGTATGTTTTAAAATCATCTAGTATTTCTTTCGGATTAACTGTCGGTTGCAACAACACCCCCGCCCCGTAATGCAACGTAGCCAATAATTCAACAGCAAAACCGAATATATGATACATAGGCAGAAATCCGTACATGATAAACCCAGGTTGTATCCATTCATGCATATCTTCTAAAGAGTTTGAACACTCTATCAAATTAAAGTGTGTCAGCGGCACAACCTTTGGCGTTCCCGTAGACCCTGATGTAAACGACATCGTGGCAACATCCAAAGATTCTGTTGGTACAGGCTTTAAGTCTGGGTTTATTTTACCGTCTTTCTTTGTTATGTCATAAAACGTAAATTTGTCTGTCTTATAAAAGAAAGATTTTTCCGCACATACAATACGACAATTCGTTATGGTTGTCATATTATCGTATTCAAACGGCGTCAAATTTGTGTCCAGCAATAAAGCAATTCCCCCAAGATACCATATTGCGAACAACGTTATTGGGAATTCTGGAATATTGTGCGCCAATACACCAATAACATCGCCCTTTTTTACCCCCAAGGCATCTAACGACGCCGCGCGAGCCTTTACCAAATCAATAAAACCAGAAAAAGTGACGTTTTCGCGAACCAAGAACAAATTATCTGGCCAAGTTGACGCCGCTCTTTCCAATAACTGATACATATTCATAATTAAAAATCCTTGTTGTTTTTATATTGGACAGGAATTATTATATCCACAAGGAGACAGATTGCAATCATGAAAATACTAACATTAAATATTAACTCTATTCGTGCCCACGCCGAAAGTTTCATGGAAATTCTTAGCCAAGGCCAATATGACACTATTATGGTCCAAGAACTAAAAGTTGAAAACGCGGCATTTCCGCACAACTTATTTGATATGTACAACTATAATATAAAGGTATTCGGCCAAAAAAGTTGGAATGGCGTTGCCACTTTTTCAAAAAATTCTATTGAAGATACGACAATGGGCTTACCGACATATCCTGATGTAAACGCCAGATTTATAGAGTGCGTCATTGACGGCAGAATAAGATTTATAAATGTATACATGCCAAACGGTGACACAATAGACTCTCCAAAATTTTCTTATAAATTGGAATGGATGCGGGCTTTTACACAATATATTAATCAATATAAAGACTCGCCCGAGCCCGTCATAATCGGCGGTGATTTTAACGTTGCCATAGAAGATCGCGACGTCTGGAAGCCACAAAATTATATCGGCATAGCAATTGCCGCCCCCCAAGCGCGCGACATCATGAATCAATGGTTAAACGACGGTTGGACGGATGTATGGCGCAACCTTCACCCCGATACCGTTGACTTTACTTGGTACGGATATCGCGGCGGCGATACCATTGGTAAAAAACAAGGACTTCGTCTGGATTATTTCTTAGCCAACAAATCCGCCATGGCCTTGATAAAAAGTTGTGAGATAGACATGGGACCAAGGTTGGCCACCAAACCAACCGACCATTGCGGTTTGGCCTTAGAATTAAACTAATCGTCACATCTGGCTAAATCATCATATGCCCTATATTTTCTATCGTTTGTTTCACGATATTCATATGGGGCATTTCCTGCAGAATACATATTTATTAATTCGGTTGTTTTTTCAACGGCTGCTTTTATCATCTGCGCTGTTGTTTCTGCATCATATTTTATAACTTTCACATCGTTATTTCTTAATTGCAAGAACATCATAACGGGCGTCAAAGAAACGCCAGACATCCGAATCGGGAAGCCCCCTTGTTGCAACATAAACGCTTCTAGCGGTAGTTGCGGCATATTTCCGTCTAATAACTGCTTTTGATTTGGTGCCGCACCAGTCTTAATATCTAAGACCCCACCATCCCAAACCCTATCTGCACGTGCACGAACGTTACGACCCGCAATCTTTACCTTTCCGGCAATTTCCGCCTGTGCGTTTGGAATATTTTTTAACTCTGCGGCAACGACCGGCGCAATTTCAAGAAACCTTTTGTGCCAAAAATAAAACATGACGCTATCCGGCCCAAGTATTTGACGCGCCAAAGAATCCATATCATTAACCAACTTTTCAGATGAAAAATCTTTGGCGTTTTCAATTACGAAATGCACTAAATTACCAAAATGCCTTGCGTCTGGCAAAGTCCAATAATCATCCATCGGCCGCAACCGCAAGATATGCCGCACATAGAACGCATAAGGATTATGAATTAATAGTTCTAATTCTGTCACATATACATCAGTCCAATCTGCTGGTGGCGTCGGCGCAGAATAATCTAACGGACAAATCGCAACGTCATCTTTTGCCCGAACGTCAGATAAAATTTTGTCGCCAAGCGTTAAATCAACTTTACCAAACCTTGCCCCCACGCGAGACAAAAATCTAGACTCGGTCGTTTGAACACCACCAGATATTTTACTGCGTAACCAATATACCTCTTTCCCACAAGACAGATTCATGAAATCTAATGCCTGTAAAGACACTTTTCTATCTGGTGACGGCAACCCCACTTCTTGAGCAATTTTCCTTGGCAACCAAGCATTTTCGTATCCGCGCGCTGGGAACATTCCTTCATTCAACCCCGTCAAAATTACGACGTCCGCCGTTTGCATTCGCGATTCTATATTACCCAAAACTACCACATTGGCCCTATCATTCATAGGCATACGTACCGATACACCAGATATAGCATCTGATATAAACGCGCGTGCGTCTGACAAATTAAGTCTGATGCCGATTTTTTCTATACATTCCGACAAGTTTGTAATGGCGCGCCATATTGGCATGTTTATATCGTCTGCTGGATTAAATGGCGGGTCAAACTCTATTCCTGACGCATCAACGATTCTTATTATCGTTTCAAGTAGATTATAATTGGATTCGCAATAAAACTTATCAAACAACAAAGTATTTTCTTGCTCTGCCCAATCGTTTAAAAGATTTAATATCGCCCTGCCGGCGGGTGTCATACTACCAGATATTCCCCCGGAAAAATCAGCCTGTATTCCATAAGCATTAAAAGCAGTCAAAATTCTTTGGTTACCGGCGGCATCGGGCGTAATTATTAAAACTGTTTTGTTTTGTGCAATTGCCCGAACAGATATTTCTGCGACTGCATTTGCTTCCTCGCTTTCACGAGCACATTCTATCAAATGACAATGGCTTACCGCATCGTTATTTTTCGGGATAGCCGGATTATTACCAAAAGCATAATTTAAAAAATCTATTGTTTCGCTGTTACCAACATCAATTGGTGTTATATCAGAAATATTAAGCCCAGCCCTTGATAAAAACTTATACTCTGCATTATATGGATTTGTGTCCAGCGCAAAATCGGTATCAAGTCCTGAAATCTTGCCGGACAAAATAATTCTGCCATGCGCCAAGGTTACAACTTTCAACATTAAATCTGCGGTGGCAGGAACGCTGGCCGTAGATCCACATACCACAACCAACTTATACTCATCCAAATGGTTTGCCCAAGCGCGTATATCCCTGTTACGCACCTGCGTTTCCGTCATAGATAAAGAAGTATAGTCTTTATGCAGTTTTGATAATATATTCAATAAATCAGCTTTACGTTGAAAATGAGCAGCATACTTTTCATCTACTAATTTTTGCCAATCAATATTTGCAACACTTACCCCTTCGTTTTCAAGGTAATCTTGCATGCGCAACAAATCATGCGCCACAGGTAACGCAGTTGCTATATTTCCAATACTTGCATCTGCGGACAATAATTTTGCCAATAAAACCAAACGCTCTGTATTAGATATAACATCTGTGCTGACGTTATTATCAGCAACTTCTTCATCTTCCGCGCCTTCCCCCAACGCCACCAACCGAGGCAAAATAATACTATGACCAGATTTTACTACTAAAAACTTTTCTACCGAGCGAACCGCACGTCTACTGGGCAAAAAAATCAACGCGTCTTTTAAATCTACATTTGACGCAGATATTACCTGCCATAACGCATCTAGCATATTGGCAGGGTTCGTCGCATAAAAAACGTTATTATTTGATACCAAGTGCCACCCTTATAGGTTCCAGACCTGTTTTTTTCTCTGCCGACGTTTCTAATATATCGGCCAACATCGCAGGATGATTATCATGCGACAACTTTATTTGGTTCGTTTCACGCACCCGCTTATCTTTTTTTGTATAAACGACTTGATATGAAATACCGTTTAAATCGCAAAAATCCATTAAATCTAAATCGGAATCGCGCACACCTATTCTTGAATCAATCAATATAAACAGTCTTGTTAATTGACGGCGATTCATCAGATAATCTTCTAATCTGTGCAACCATTGCAACGCTTGCTCTTTTGAAACCTTGGCATAACCATACCCAGGTAAATCAACAATCATTATTCTATCATCTATGTTAAACAAATTTAAAGATTGCGTACGACCAGGCGTATTAGACGTTCTGGCAATCTTGGTTCCAACAACAGCGTTTATCAACGAAGACTTACCTACATTACTGCGCCCTATGAAGGCATATTCTGGGAATTGAGTTTTTGGTAAACTTGAAACGGTTTCAAAACTGCCGACAAATTTTATCATTATTTTTTCCCTTTTTGTAATAGCCTATTATAAGCCTCTTTTTTAGATATACCTGCCCGCAAAGCCAAATCGTTGGCGGCAGATTTCATAGATGACGCAGAAATATCATTTATTAATTCGGTAATTTCAGAATCAGACATTTTATGTTCTGGCGCAGGAGCAACAACGATTACAATTTCCCCTCTTGGTGGCGCTATGTGCATTAAATCTGCTGGATACCCAATAATTGTCTCTTCATGAATTTTTGTGATTTCACGAACTATGGCAATCTGCCTTTCTGGCATAACGCGCGCCAAAGCAGATATCGTTTCCATAATTCTATTCGGACTTTCATAATAAATGATTGTATGCCGAATTTTATTATCTTCGCGTAACTTTTTCTCATCAAAAAAACCGCAAAAAGTAAACCTATCTGTTGGGAAACCGGACAATACCAACGCCGATATCGCTGCGACGGGTCCGGGCACAACAAAAACAGGTAATTTGGCCTCTCTTGCGGCACGAACTAAACGAAATCCAGGGTCACTTATACCCGGCATGCCGGCATCGGATACGGCAGCCACCGCCGCACCCAAAGAAATTTTATTTATTATTTCAGGTACAACGTCACGTTCATTATGCTCGTGACAAGAAATACGTTTTGTTTTTATATCGAAATGACTGGCAAGTTTACCGAAAACCCTTGTATCTTCTGCAGCAATCAAATCCACATTCTGCAACACTTCTATTGCGCGTGGAGAAAAATCAGATAAATTACCTATTGGCGTACCAACGATATAAAGCCCAGATTGCATTCGTAATCCTTTTATAGTAAAATGATACAAGATAAAATGGATTTTTCAATGTATATAAAGAATTTTTTTATTTTATGCTTGATGATATTGACCGCCGGTTGCGCCACAAAACAACAAGAATGGCGCAGTGAATATGGCACGACAGAAACGCGTGCACCGACAGAAATAATGTATGGATCACCATACGTTAAAATTGGTAGCCCTGCTGATAATATGGACGGCGCGCCTGTACGTAAAATTGCTGTTTTATTACCACTGTCTGGTGAAAACGAAAAAGTCGGCGACACCATCAGAACATCAATTGAAACGGCGGTATTACAAAACGCCCCGCAAAATTTATCTGTATCTTTCTATGATTCTTCTGATGGGATAAACGTAAAAATGCCGGACATTCTGGCCGAAAATCCAGAGATTGTTATCGGACCTGTATTTTCCCAAGACGCCCGAATATTGCGCAGCATAAAGCCTGAAAGCCTACCCGTTTTATCATTTACATCCGATGCCAATTCTATTGGCAACGGTATTATGACAATGGCTCTGATGCCGACAAATAGCATAGAAGCAATAGTAAAAGAAATGATAAACGATAAAGTTAGAAATTTCGTGATTATTGCCCCTGATACAGAATCTGGCAAATTAATGGCAGGCACGGCGTTAAGTGCTTCTGAAATATATAATATACCAACTGTTGGGATATTCTTTTATAAAGAAAACGATTCGGAATCTATAAAAACTACTGCAGAAAAAGCGTCTATGAACGCGGCGCGCGTTGCCGCGAACAACCGCGCGCGCGAAATTTTATCCGACATAATAACCCAAGAAAGATTAACTGCCGTTGAAAAATCTTCTTTAAACACGCAATTAAATAGATTATCTAAATCCGACACATTAGGTAATGCACCATATGACGCAGTATTATTTTTAGGTGACGGGAATGATACAAAAACGATTGCTTCATTTCTGCGCTATTACGGCGTTGGCGCAAGGGACGCACGTTTTTATGGAACTGCTTTATGGGAAGGCTCTGATATAGCAACAGACTTTACCATGCAAGGTGCAAAGTATGCGACACTGCCGGAAATATCACCAATATTTTCAAATATATACGAACAAATGTCTGGTCAAGCCCCGAATCGCCTTGCAACATTTGGCTATGACGCGACGAATATGGCAATTGGTATGATTTATTCAAATAAATCTGACGCGGCATATTTATTAGACCCCAGCGGATATGTCGGTATAGATGGTTTGTTCAGACTTAAACCAGCCGGTGAAAGCGAACGTGCTTTACGAATAGTACAAATAACAAACGCGGGTACAACAGAAGTTGTACGAAACGCCCCCCAAAACTTTATTGCCCCGGTTTATAACATAGAACAACACAAAGTAAAACCCGCCAGCGCAATGGATTTGGAAACAAGCGGTATAAATCCAAATGACTATATAAACATTCCAGAAAGACTGCGCAGCAAATACAAATCAAAAACATACGGCACTCACATAACCTTGGAACAAGAACAACCCAAGCAAGAAAATATTATCATTTTACCAGAAGACGACAGTGATCCGATAATATCACCGGACTTTCAACCTGTCTCCTTGGAATCTGTTAATAAAACTTATATAGACAGCGTGGAAATAGAAGAATAAAACCTTGAAAACACATTTTTATTCATTAATATGAAAATACATTAATAAAGGTACCTTATATGAATATATACAAAGAAGTATCAAGTGCTGTAATATCTAAATTGCAAGAAATTCCAGAATTAAAAAACGTTCTGACGCCTGAAATATTAAAAAACGCGACCGTTGAAATTCCAAAAGTTCGCGATTTCGGTGACTTTTCAACAAATATTGCAATGTTACTGACAAAAAGCCTTGGGCAAAAACCGCGTGACATTGCGGAGATAATGGTACCGTACTTAAAACAAATACCTAACATTGACCAAGTATCTATTGCAGGTCCCGGTTTTATAAACCTGAAATTAAAAGACGAATACATAAAAAAAATTGCATTATCTGATAAATTGACGCCGGAAACCCCAAACCCACAAAAGATAGACCTTGATTACGGCGGCTATAACGTCGGGAAAACGTTACACATTGGTCACTTGCGTACGACTGTCGTAGGCGACACATTTAACCGCATTGCACAATTTCTTGGTCACAAAACAAAATCATATAATCATATGGGCGACTGGGGCAGACCTATGGGCTTAATAATTGCCTGGATACTTGAAAACGGCATGCCTAAAAACGTAGATGATATTAACAAGATGTACCCTGCTTCATCTGCACGCGCCAAAGAAGACCCGGCATGGTTGGAACAAGCACAAAAAATAACGGTTGGTTTACAAAACGGCGATAAAGAATACAAACAAATATATGACGCTTTTATTCCAATGTCTTTGGAACAAGTAAATAATCTATTAAAGCGTTTAAACATATTAACATTTGATGAAAATAAAGGTGAAAGATTAATAGCGGAATACGTTCCAACCGTACAAAAAATTTTAGATGAAAAAGGTATAATTGAACACAGTGACGGCGCTGAAATCATATCCGTAAAGCAAGACACAGATACAGAACCGATGCCGCCTGTTATGTGGCGTTCCAGCGCGGGGGCACAAACTTATGCTGCGGCAGACTTAACGGCAATTTATTATCGTGAAAAGACCGACAACCCTAATGCCATTGTTTATTTTACCGACAACCGTCAAACCTTACATTTTAAACAAATATTCCGTGCAGCGCGTATGGTAGGTTTTGCACAAGACATAGAATTACAACACATCGGTTTTGGAACAATAACAGGTGCAGACGGTAAACCTTTTAAAACGCGTGATGGCAATGTACCAAGTTTGGATGAAATGCTAAACATAGTTGCAGATTCTGTACGCACGCGTGTTACTGAATCCGGTAAAAAACTGTCTGATGAAACGATAGAAATGATTGCTTTGGCTTCGTTAAAATTTAATGACCTGATGCACGATGTAAAATCAGATTACATTTTTGATGTGGAATCTGTTACTAATTTCGAAGGCAGAACCGGCCCATACATTCTGTATACGGCGGTCAGATTGAATTCCATACTAAACAAGGTTGGTGATACTTCTATGGACGCCGCTTGTCAGTTATTACCAGAAGAACGTGATTTATTAATGTTCTTGCTGGATTTCAATCGTGTAACGGAAACCGCATTTGAAAAACGTGCCCCATATATATTGGCAAATTATACATACGACTTATGTAAATTGATAAACACATTTTATCACACCTGCCCTATTATGCGCGATGACATAAGTCCTGAAATAAAATCACAAAGACTTGCAATAGTAAAACAATCTTTGAATGTATTATCTAAATCAATAGAACTAATGGGGCTAAAGATTCCAGAAGAAATGTAAAGCTCATATTTATTGGGCTTTACTTATCAAACTCATAAACATACGCTTTATGTGGATACTTTTTTCCGTTAAAATACGTATACCCATAAGCGCCACTAATTATTTTATCTGGTTGCATATTATCTATTTCAAAATCCAAAGAAATCAGAACTTTTATTTTATTTTTATATTTCAATAACCGAGTTACATCTGCAGGAGAAAGATATGCAACCGCTATATCAAACTTTTGTTTTGTATCACCAAGATATTTATACGCATCACACCAAATTGTTTTATTGTTACAACCCGACAACCAATCTAATATTTTAGCAACGAATACGTCATACGGCATATTTTCCAGTGCAAAAATTTTTGCATTTGTATTTCTTGCGATACTTCTAGCAAATCCACCAAAGCCAGAACCGACTTCGCATATCGCTTTTGCATTTTGGTAATTATTTTGTATTTCCCTGATTACAAGTTTTCTTAATTTCCTGTTACTTGGTACAAATTGTACTTGTCTGCGAAAAAATACTGTATATGCCTGTTCTATTATAAAAAGAACATAGAAGAAAAACGCTATTGCAAATATATATACTAAAATATTTAATAACATTTATGATTCCTTATAAGACATATTATATATATTTTGTAATCGGATATAAATATAAAAGAACACCACTAAAACGCGATGTTCTTGATTTTTATAACTAACAAAAAATTGTTCTATATGCTTATATCCTTGACGTAGATAATTTTATTCACCACGAATGACAATATCTTTACCATCACAAGAAATAGTCATTGTTTCCCCCTGCGATACAGACACTATATCTTGCACCGGTATGACCAAAGCGTTTTTAGAGGCTGGAAAAAACAGTGGTTTAGATTTAAAGGCCGTCATAACAGTAAACAAAGAATTGTTAGATAAAGGCGAAACAAATAACGACCATACTGTCCCTGCAGTAAAAATGCAAGATGGTCAATACCATATTATTGAACCAAGATGCAAATATATTGATGCTTCAAATTGCCGTAAATTATTATCTTTACCGGTTAAAATTGGGCAACAAGTATTTCATATACTAAATTCCTTGAAAGACCAAGAATATGAAGTTGTTGCAATAATTGATCAAGAAGAACTAGAAAAAATAAAAACACTTAAAGATGTAGAAAATAAAAACCATCGTCACAACTTTTTCATAAATATTGATAAACAAAGGTAAAACAAACTTATATAGTCAGTTTATTTTGTGGTGGGTAATTCCCAACGCAAAATTGCGTCGCCCCATTTCACTACGCACCGCGCGCTTGTCCGAACCAAACAATCTAACGATTTGTATGAACTAATCCATAAAACATGCCACGAAATAAAAACCGACCTGCTCGGTCGGTTTGTTTTTTGGTGGGAGTGGGTGGATTCGAACCACCTCAGGCTTAAGCCAACAGATTTACAGTCTGCCCCGGCTCTCCAACTCCGGCGCACGCCCAATCCTTGGTGCGGGCAGCGGGAATCGAACCCGCATTTCAAGCTTGGAAGGCTTGCATACTAGCCTTTGTACTATGCCCGCAACAAATTCAAAGCTTTGTGATTATATAATAAATTTCGCTAAACGCAAGCGTTTAATTCCAAAAAGGTACATATATTTATTTACCTTATTCCGTGAATGATGGCCTCTAATTCCATCAAAAATTCCATATCATAACCACGAGCCTTTAATCTTTGTAACATCAAATGCGCCGCCTGGGCAACGCCCAAACTTTTACAGATTTCAACAACCGTTACAATTTCATCGCGACTCATTTTATCCGTAGGCATTAACGCAACCGCCACCCCCAGTTCACGAACAGCGGCACGCATATATGCCGGTTTGTTATCGCAACAACCATATTCATATAATACAGCATAATTTTTAGCGTTATTTAAAAAATCCTTATAACTATATGCATTTATGTCTATATTTCTCATCAATCTGTTTTCAATGGTTTGACATATTTTTTCTTCTGAATATAAATATTCACTTGGATTTTTAGTTTCGTAATCAAGTGCTAACAATGCTTCTGCAATTACTTTCTTGCGAAGTGCCATATCAGCAAAAAATTTAGAGTTTTCCGGACAACCCTTTTCTGCTAAAACTTCATAAATGTGCGCCGAATTAAGTTGTCCATAAGGCACATCCATTTCATCATCAACAACATTTTTCAACAATATATTTTCTATAACTTTACACGCTGGGACAACAGCAATATCTTTTGACTCGTCATTGTCTTTTGGTTCTGTAATTTCTGCATCAGCCTCACTATCAACCGTTTGCACAATTTCCGAGTTAATCTCGTCTGTTACGTTTTGTGCTTCTTGTACAATTTCTTGGGTTTCAACTTTATCAGACAAACCAAACACACCGCGTTGATACATACCAAAAACAGCCAGCCCCGCAATCAGCAAACAAAAAATAATCCAAAACCATACCCTGCCCCTACGAACAACTTTTGTCTTTGAATCAGTAATTTTGTTTTCTTTTACCATTTTATTTCCTTTAATTATTTAATTGGCGGAAAGCAACTGTCACCATTTTCAGGGCAACAGTTAAAACCTAGGTCCCCCATATCTGTAAAAACCTCGCCCGCGCAACAACCATTCTTATCAGGCGCGTTTCCATCAGGACAAACAACATCGCTTGTGTTTGTAAGAGAATATTCAGCAACATTTTGCCATAACAACGTTGCCCCCCAACCTATTACTATTCCCAACAACAAAAACAGTAAATACTTTTGCGAAACTGTTATTTTCATAATGCATCACCCGTAGTTATCGGCGGATAACAATCACCGCCATCGTCTGGGCAACAAGCAAAAATCAAGTTCCCCAAATCCTTGAACGTTTCACCCTGACAGCAACCAAAGCGATTAGGTTTACTTCCATCTGCGCAGAGACCCGCTTCTATATTTGCGGCGACCTGCTCTTCATCTACCACTTCTATATCTTCGACAGCATCGTTTTCCTCAACGGCACAATCTGCGTCATATTGATTCTGCAACATTGCTTTTTCTTCTGTGCTGCCGGTGGCTACCTCCATAGATTTTTGTAAATCTTTACAATTTTGATTTTTCTTAGATAAATATTCATTTAATACTTCTGTTGCGGTTTTAACCTCTACGGTCTGAACATCTTCTGCTGGCTGGGCAACAGGAACGGGGGTAACAGTTGCCCGACCAGATGTCGAAGTTTTACGTCCGGCAATACTTTTAGAACAATCTTTACGATATCTTTCTTGCAAAGATTTTAATTCTGCAGATACTTTATCATCAGGATTCTCAACCGCAGATAGTTCTGATATTTTCTGCTGCATAGTCGGGCAATCCATGCGTTCTGCAACATTATTTGCAGTTGCAAAAGTCATGCTTGCGTCAAACATTTGCAGACACATTAAAATCGCACCTATAAAAAGACAAACTTTCGCTTTATTCATATTTAACTTCTATCAGTTCAGAAGTTATATCTAAATAATAAGGATTTTCTTTTATCTTTTTTCTAAATACCTCGGCTTCTTCCGGCATATCTATTCTGTCATACAGATTCATAAATCTATTCAAATCTAACTGTGATCTGCCGTCACCTATTGCATCCGCAATAGACATCTCTCTCACCGTCATAGACCTATACATTTCGGCGTTTTCTGCGCATCCCTTTTCATACAAAGTGGCATACGTATCCGCATTGTTCATATGTACAAAATAATCCATAGAATCTTCTGGTCTTAATCTCGTTTTCAACAATTGTTCTATACGAACGCAAGTTGATAATATGTCATTTTGTTCAGAATTATTTTGTGCGACAGCGTCGCGTTCAAAAATGACAACGCGTCCCTGACATCCGTTTTCATATGCTTTATTTAAATCACGCAACGTATTAATATTTTCTTCATTAACGCCTGCAACTGTCAGGTTAAAAATTTCTTGTGCAACTGCGTCACATTCTTGTGCGCCCATCATGATTTTTTTATCGGCACTTTTGAATCCTAATCCAACAAATAAACCACAAGCAAACAACCCTGCCAATGCAACAACCGACCATATCTTATGTGATCTGCTGCATTTACAAACGTTTTGGTTATTCACGGTATTTTTTGATAAAGTTTTCATTTATCCCCCCTTGTTATATTCTTATTTTTCCAAAATATCGGAACTTTGTAAAGCGTTTAAAAATTGTTTAGTATCGTTATGCATATCAGATTCTATAAAAACCCTTAAAACATATTGGACTTTTTGTTCGTCATAACCTGGTTGTAATAATTTTGCATTCATTTGCTCTTGCTGCGCTAAACCCGCATAATATTCTGACTTGTTAGAACACCCAGCATACGCCAACTTATTATAAATCATTGAATTATATAAATGCGCCACGAAATTAGGGCTGTTTTCTGGAAATAGTTTTTGCAACAAAATATCTTCTGTCACCTGGCAAGAACTTTTTTGTTTTTTTTCATTATCAATAATGACTAACCTACCCGCACAACCGTTTGAATAAGTCTCGTTTAATTGACGTAATTTATCCACATTCTCTTGCGTTGCGCCTGTTTTGGTGATATCGACAATTTCTTGTGCAACAGCGTCACATTCTTGAGGCGTTAATTTTTTAGAATTAAAGAAATCATTATTGTACATAAATCCTAAAAATCCCCCTAAACAAAACAATAAAATTAACGCTATAACACAAAAGAATTTTTTCCAAAATCCGCTTTTTTTCTGTTCTTTTACGATGACTTGTTTCATATCTGCTTCCTACATTATTTATAATATTTATTTTATTATACCATTTTTTATATTAATTTGTCTATCGGCACGTGCAGCCAAATTCATATCATGCGTTACAAACAACATTGCCATTTTATTTTTACGAACTAAATCCATTAATAAATCAAATACTGTCAAGGCATGTGCAGGGTCCAAACTGCCTGTCGGTTCATCCGCCAGTAATATTTCGGGGTTATTCGCCAAAGCGCGCGCGACCGCGGTTCTTTGCTGCTCCCCCCCAGACATCTGCCCTGGCAAATGCGACGCCCTGTGAACAACGCTGGCCGCCTGCAGTAATTTCATAGCGCGACTGTTTGCAGTATTTTCATCAATACCATTTGCCATCATCGGTAAAACGACGTTCTCAAGCGCTGTGAAATCTGATAATAAATTATGTCTTTGATAAACAAATCCTATTTTTCTTCTGCGCATTAAAGTGCGCATTTCATCATCCATTTTTTGAACGGGCGTACCATCTAACAATATGCTTCCCGACGTTGGTTTATCTAACAATCCTACGCATTGTAACAACGTTGATTTTCCGCTGCCCGAAGGCCCAACCAATGCGATGATTTCACCACGATGTAAGTCGAAGCCGCCGCCACGTAAAATATGTAACGGTTGTCCGCCTTCTATAAACGTCTTTTTAATATCCCGCACAGACAAAACAATGTCAGCCTTGGATACTTTTGATAAAGAATTTAATATATTCGCCATTATTTTGTCCTTTTACTCGTTTCTTAAAACTTCCACAGGATCTGTGCTGGCCGCTTTCCACGCCGGATAAAGAGTGGCCAAAAAAGCTAACACGATTGCTATAAATGCTATGCCTATAACGGTACTCGGCACCAGTTTAGACGGCAATTCCGATAAATAGTATAACTCTGCCGGGAACAAATCGCGGCCGGTCGCCCACTGAAAGAATTGGCGAATAGGTTCTATATATATAGCAATTAAAACGCCAAACACCGTTCCAAAAAAAGCGCCTATTATACCGATACTTGTACCTGATAAAATGAATATTTTCATCATAGAACGTCGTGAAACGCCAAACGTACGTAACACGGCAATATCTTTTGATTTATCTTTAACCAACATAACCAGGCTTGATACGATATTAAAAGCAGCCACAATAACTATCAGCATTAAAATCAAAAACATAACGTTTGATTCGACCTGCAAAGCCCCAACAAAACCGCGATTTAAATCCCGCCAATCGCGTACGACGAAACCGTCTGGCAATAATCTTATCAAAGCATCACGCACTTCTTCTGTTTCTTCTGGGTCTTTTAAAAACAAATCAATGTGTGTAACCGCATTATCAATATTTAAATATTTCTGCGCCGTTTCTAAAGGCATAAATATATATCCTGAATCATATTCGTACATTCCCATAAAGAACGAAGACATTACTGGATACGCCATAATTCTTGGCATCGAACCAAAAGGTGTAGGCGTTGCACCATTTGCAGATACCAAAGATATATTATCCCCCATACCGACACGCAAAGCGCGCGTCAACGAAGCACCAGCAACTAATTCCCCGTCTGTTATTTTATCTAAAGGTTTTCCATAAATTTTCGTACCTGTCGCAGTTTTCGCCGCCAAATCAGACATTCTTATGCCACGTATCATTGCCCCCGTATTATTACCATTTGCGGTTGCCATTACCTGCCCTTCGGCGATTGGCACAATAGACGTAGCGCTATCGGCAACGACTTTGTTTTGTTTCATTTTCTCTATCAAGAAATCGTAATCTGTGATTGCCCCGTCTTGATAATAAACAACGACGTGACCATTCATTCCGACGATACGAGACAACAAAGTATCATGGAAGCCGCCCATTACAGACATTACGACAATCAAAGTTGCTACGCCCAAAGTTATACCTATCAAAGATACCCATGAAATAACAGAACCAAAGCCACGTTTTTTTGCAGACAAATATCTAAACGCTATTTTTCTTTCTAGTTTTGAAAACATATTTCATTCCTATTTTTCTTGATAGATTTTATTCTCTTAAAAAATCGCGCAACGCATCACCTGCAAGCGGCACTTGTGAATTGCTTGACTTTTCTGCATCAACTATTGATATGATTCGTGGTGACATAAACACAACTAATTCCGCGAACGGGCTTATCAAAGTTTCCGGCGTAGTTACGAACGAGTGCGTCGGAATACCTATTATTATATAATTATCGCCGATACTTGACGGGATGTTAAACGAAGACAGTTCACCGTTGCTTGTACGCAGTACTATCTTTGCGTCAATCTTATCCCGACCGCCGAAATCGCCGTATTTACCCGTTGCCCCTATAATCAAATCGGTTTCCAACCTATCTTCTTTACTACATTGTCCGATATCAAAGCGCGACTGCCAACCATTAGGAATGACGAAACGCCCTTGAGATATCAAAACAACGTTCGCTTGCTGCGATAAGAATTCTTGCAGTGTCTTAGTATTAATTTCAGGACTTACGACCAACGCGCGCCCGACAATACCAGGAATTGACATTTTTATATTATTATCACCGAACGCCGGCAACAAGTTCATCCATATAATCGGGTTGTCCGTACGAGGATATACGCGATATACATCGATATCCCAGGCTAACATATATTTCTTTGAAGCAATATCGGAAATTATTTTTGCCACTTCCCGTTCTGTCTGATAATTACCTTCAAAGACAACTGTTTTATCTTGCCAGTCTACCAACAAATTACGCATATCGGCACCATGCATAGCATCTAATAATGCCATAACAATATTTTCATCTTTTGGCATTTTTACCATCCACTTTGCACGATGATTTAAGTGAATTTCGCCGGCAACAGCATCATAAGAATAATAAACCCGCCCCATTTTTGCCATCAGTTCAACGGCATCAGACAAACTGCCGGACGAAATAGAGCCTGAAATTTTTTCTATTACTTCTTCATCTTCAACCACAGATATATCTGTACCATCCAGCAATTTATCCAAAGCCTGTTTTACGGTTAACTGTTTAAAGTCGTAATCAGAAACGTTTAATTCTGGCAAATCGTCGCCTACCCCCAAACGCACGATTTCTATTTTTTCTTCTGGCACGACCGATATCACCGTTTGATTATCCCAATTCACTTCGCACCTTTTGGGCAAATCAATAGAAAACCTTCGTGCCGTATCTGTTGTTAACGCGGCTTTCTTAGGAAAGATAGGAACAGAATTTTCATCAATAACAAAATTTTCTACTACATTAATAGTATCGTATTGTGGTTGTTGCGTTTGCTGGTTTTGATTTGCACAACTTGCTAAAAAGCCTAATGCAATCAAAGCAAACATTTTTTTGAATATCATCATATTTTCCTTTCTCTTCTTTTCGTTTATATCACGATATCAAATATTCATAACTCTTTCAAATTCTTCAAGAGTCATTTCATATATAGGTTTTTGTGTTGGCGTAGTTAAGTTTTGAACTTTTTTATATCTTTCCTCAAACTTCTTTATCACCGCCACAACTTCTGCTGGTACAGTAATAGACTTATCAGCCATTAATCTGCGTCCATATTCATAAACGAATTCCAACGTATCGGCTGCAAAAAAACGTCCCACATAATTTTCCATGGCAATACCGCCCTTCTCGACGCAAATAGCAGACATCATCATTGCCATTTGATTATAAAAATTTGCCAACTTAATAAAGTTTTGAACTGTTATTGCCATATCTCTATCCTATTGCCCTTTTCCCTATTATAAAAACTATTGCCCCCCAAAGGCAATTAAATTATAATACAAAGCATGAGAATAAAATATCTAGCAATATTATTGATATTATCTGCATGTGCTTCTGCAAATCGTGGTAGTATTGACAACGCTACAATATTAAACTGGGAAAACGAATCCGTAACGATGGAACAGTTCGTACGCGATCATAAAGCATGTCTTGGTATTGATAAGCCTTCATATATGCCCAGATCACGTATTGCTAAATTAATTGCCCCAAATCAAAGCGATATTATGCCGGATTGGGATGGTTTATGGGTAACCTTTCAATCAAATGAATACAAGGATGTGGGCCAACGTTCATTGCTATCTGTTCCCAGGAACACAACATCAAAATCTGTTGGCGCATACCGTAAATGTATGTTTAGACGCGGTTATTTACTGCGCGCCAGTTAATTTTTAGTGTGTCACTTTTAAACTGCAATAAATTGTGATATAATTCAATTCATGAAACGAAATTTATGGTTTTGGTTATATTTCATATTCGCTGTATTATTTGCGATATACTTTGCATCGCGAATTATAATGACATATATGGGATATGGTAAAAACGCGTATATTCGCAATATATCTATAACAACTGATGCATCTGGCAAAGATTTAACGGCTCTGGCAGCAGCAGCAGCGGTTGCCCCAGGCACCAAAACGTTTGATATAAATTTGTCGGAAATAAACGAAAGAATAAACGCCGTTCCTGGCGTTAAAGAATCTGCCGTACACAGAAGACCGAACGGAAGCCTATCTGTAAAGGTAGAATTATACAAGGCTGTTGCATTGTGGACAGACGGTGAACATTACTTTCCGCTATCTGCCGATGGAACGATTGTAAATCAACCAAACGCAGAACGAGACGAAGGCACTGTTGTATTTCGTGGATCTGTACCTAACGACATATCGGAAATAACGAAAGCAGCCCATAATTTACTGGCGGACTTAGATTATATGGAATGGGTAGAAAATCGTCGTTGGAACATACATACAACTGGTGGTATAACCATATTACTACCCGAAAAAAATCCAACCGACGCGATTGGTGCATTAATTGTATTAAATAACAATCATAAAATACTATCAAAGAAAATAGAAATTCTTGATTTGCGTGACAACGCAAGAATTCTAGTTAAATAAATTATATGATGAAGCATGAACTTATTTGATTCGTCTTTTTTATGTCTTGATATAGGTACCAGCGGCGTACGCGGGATTGCACACCGTGTTCGCTCTGGGCAAATAGACCGTTCTGCTGTATATGCAGTAGATAGTTTTGATACGGTTTTTGCGTTAAAATCGGCAATTGACGAATTAGAACGTCAAATAGGTTCTCATTTTGACTCTGCCTATATAACAGGTAATTTTGGTCGTGTTTTTTTTGAAATGGTGGCAAAAAGCACGACATGGAACAACGAACACAAAATAAGCACATCGGACATAAAAAACCAAATTGCTCAAATTACGGGTCCCGAAAACTTTTATCCTATACATATAATACCGCTACGCTACGACACGCCCAGTGCAAGAAACATGTTTTCACCAATTGGTCACACAGACAGACAGTTAATTTCTGCATTTGGCGCTATTTTTTATGGCAAATCCGAATTGGATAAGATGTTTTCCACGTTACGTCGGGCACATATTCAATCTGACGCATTATATGACCCGCAATATTTACTAAACGCAAGTTTTCGTAAACCAAAACAAAACACTTTATTTATAGATTTTGGCGCACAATTCACAAGCGCATCCATTTGGACAGACCGTGGTCCCGTATGGTATGAAAAATTAGAGCACGGCGGAACGAATATAAGTTTAGACATCTCAAAACAATTAAACATAGATTTTGACGAAGCCGAACGTATAAAACGTAATGTATCCAGTTTAATGCCGAAAGAAATGGACCGATTTACGCCGGCAGATACAGCTTATGAATTTTCTCGCGCGGATGTAAACGATATCATTTTACCGCACGTCGTGGATATAATTGCAGAAATAAAAGAAAAATGTACGAACGCGTTTTCAAAGTATCGTCCTGTACAGATAATAATAACCGGCGGCGGTGCAAATATTGAATCTATGTCTGAATTCATAGAAAACGCTTTTAACATACCCGTAAAAAATATACATTCTGATGCAACGGTTCGCGCATTATCTTCTTATGTTTGGGATTGCGAATCTGAACACCGCCAATCATATATTGCCAGAAAACAAAGATGGGGACATGTGAGTCAAAAGATAAATTCACTATTTAAAAAGCGTAATAAAAAGCGACAGTTTTTTATACCGATTTTGCCAAGTACATTATGCTTTAATATGAAAAATCCTGCTACATATTCATTATTCAAATCCGGTGGCATATCAATGATTCACGTGGACATCATGGACGGTTTTTACGTTGATAGAATAGCTGGCAGTATAAACGAATTAAAATACATACGTTCCCACACAGACGCGCATTTGCATGTACACCTTATGACCGAAAGTCCTGCTGTTTGGGCCCAAGACGCAATTAGCGCAGGCGCAGATACAATAATCGTTTCAACTAACACTTCTGGATTACGAGACGCGTTACGTTTAATAAAGTCTGCATCTCGTCGCGCTGGCGTTGCCCTTAATCCAGACTCGTCTGTTGAAATATTAAAACCCATTTTACGTGAAATTGACGAGATTATGATAATGACGGTACAACCGGGTGCAGCCGGACAATCATTTAATGAATCTTGTTTAAAGAAAATTTCCATTCTTTCAGCAACGAGAAAGAAATATGGTTTAAAATATACAATCTCAGTTGACGGCGGCATAAATCCAGAAACCGCAAAAAAGTGCTGGGATGCCGGCGCCGATTTATTGGTCTGCGGTTCATACTTAGCAAAAAGTCGCGATTTTCCCATCGCCGTTCAAAAATTATTAAAACAACCAAAATAAAAAAGACCCGCTATAAACGGGTCTTTTTTGTTTTCGAATCCAATAGGGATGTTTTTTCGAAAAACTAAGAAAGTAGACGCATCAGCATAATGTTAGTAGATTATTTTAATACGTCCCGGGTTGTTGTAGCAACCACTTATAATATGAAGCGAATATACAATTTTTACAACAAGAATGATTTCTTAGACGTTCTGTTTTAAAATAATTTTACGCCCGTTTTCATATTCAGTTATATAAATGTGTACTGTATTTTTTGGTAAAATATCGTTTGCAATATCTGGCCACTCAATCAACGTGATATCGTTTGCAATTGCGTACGGCAACCCAATTTCTGTTAATTCAGATTTATCCTCTATTCTGTATAAATCAAAATGAGATATTCCATCATAATTTTGAACAATTGTAAAAGTTGGACTTGGAACAACTGTATCTTCTCCACGCAAGGTTTGAATTATAGTGCGCGCAATTTCTGACTTTCCCATTCCTAAATCGCCATGTAAAGCAACAGTTACAGGCGCGCTTAACGTCCTGGCAAAATCTTTTGCCCAATTACGAGTTTCTGAAACTGTCTTTGTTATAAATTCGTTATTCATATCTACTCCAACAACAACAAATCATCTTCTAGTTTATGGATTGCATCACGTAAATCAGCGGCCGTTTCAAATTCAAGATTTTCTGCTGCTTCGCGCATTTTCTTGGTCAATTTTTTAATTTCTTTACGCAAAGTTTCCGCATCCATTACGCCATCAACAGTATAAACAAATCGTTTTCTTTTATCAACCTTTTCATCTTTATCTGTAACCTCTGCAAATACTGCTTTTGTAACGGTTTTTGGCGTTATATTATGTTCCTTGTTATACGCCATTTGTTTTTCGCGACGTCTATTTGTCTCGTCCAGCGCATCGCGCATAGAATCTGTTATTTTATCAGCGTATAAAATAACCCTGCCGTTTGCATTTCTTGCCGCGCGCCCTATTGTCTGAATCAAAGAACGCGTAGAACGCAAAAATCCTTCTTTATCGGCATCCATAATGGCAACCAATTCACATTCTGGAACATCCAAACCTTCACGTAATAAGTTTATACCAACTAACACATCAAATTTACCCAATCGTAAGTCACGCAGCAACTCTATTCTTTCCAAAGTTTCAATATCACTGTGCAGGTATTTAGCCTTTACGCCGTTTTCAACGAAATAGTCCGTTAATTGTTCCGCCATTTTTTTTGTCAGAGTGGTTACCAATACCCTACCCTTTATATTTTTTACTTCGTCCAACAAATCATCTACCTGATGGGCGGTTGGTCGCACTTCACACACGGGGTCTAATAACCCGGTTGGCCTAATTACCTGTTCTGAAACGATACCCCCAGATTGTTTTAGTTCCCATTCTGCGGGCGTTGCCGATACGAATATAGTCTGTGGACGTAAAGAATCCCATTCTTCAAAAGTAAGCGGTCTGTTATCTATGCACGCCGGCAGCCTGAAACCATATTGCGACAAGGTTTCCTTTCGCGCCCTATCCCCGCGTGACATAGCAGAAATCTGTGGCACAGTCACATGACTTTCATCAATAAACAAAACCGCATCTTTTGGTAAATATTCAAACAAAGTCGGTGGCGGTTGTCCGGGTAATCTGCCAGATAAATACCTAGAATAATTTTCAATGCCGCGACACGTACCAGTAGACTCCATCATTTCAATATCAAAATTAACGCGTTCACGCAGACGCTGTTCTTCTATATATTTCATATTTTCATGGAAATATTCCAAACGTTCTTTTAGGTCTTTTTTTATTTGTCCTATGGCCTGCAAAATTGAAGGCATCGGTGTAGCATAATGCGTATTCGGGTATATTGCAACTCTGTCCAATTTTTGTAATTTGGCACCTGTCAGTGTATCAAATTCCCATATTTCTTCTATTTCATCGCCCCAAAAAGACAATTTCCAAGCCCTATCCTGCGAATGTGACGGGAATAAATCCAAAGTATCCCCCCTGACACGAAAGGTTCCACGTTCAAAATTCATATCATTACGTTTATATTGAATATCCACCAAAGAATGCATTACATCTGCCATGCTAATTTTATCCCCGGCATGCAGAACTAACTTCATGCCAGCGTATTGTTCTGGCGACCCCATACCATAAATAGAAGACACCGAAGAAACGACAACGACATCTCGTTCTTCCAGCATTGCACGCGTTGCACTATGACGCATGCGGTCAAGTTGCTCGTTAATAGACGCGTCTTTATCAATATATGTGTCGGTTGTAGGCAGATATGCCTCTGGTTGATAATAATCATAATAAGATACAAAATACTCAATATGATTTCTTGGGAAAAAACCTTTCATTTCCGTATACAACTGTGCGGCCAGAATTTTATTTGGCGCCATAATCAAGGCAGGTCTTCCTAATTCGGCGATGACGTTGGCCATCGTAAACGTTTTACCTGATCCAGTAACCCCAAGCAAAACCTGACTGCGCCTGCCCTCGCGAACGCCAGAGACAAGTTCAGAAATAGCCTGTGGTTGATCACCCATAGGTTTATAACTACTTTCAAGATCAAATATTTTTTTATTCACAAATGATAATATAATTCATTATAATCAAAATACAAGGATAGAGAGAATGGCACTTAAACCCAGATATAAACGTAGAATTTTTTGGTCTGTTGCAGGATTACTAGGTCTTGCCTTGGCTGCTTTGATTATCGTTCCTCCGATGATAACTCTTAATCACCTGAAACCAAAGATAGAACAGACAATCTACGAACAGACGGGTGTACAGGCAAAAATCAATGGCAACGTAAATTTCAGTCTTCTGGGTCGGGCCACGATTGTTGCCCATGATGTAGATATACCGATTGGCAATATCGGTGCCCTATTATTTACAATACCCCTAACAAGTATATTTGATTTAAATAACGCGCCGCTGACGGGTGAGATTTCTGTATACAGGGCGAACGTAACAATTAATAAACTGATACCAAAAACATTCTCGCATCCTATTGAGATATATAATTCTTATGTAAAGTATAAAACTAAATACTTTGAAATCCAAAATGCTACGCTTGACAACGGAAACCTTGTCGGCATTGTACGTACAGAAAAACATAAATATGACATAGAATTTGACAAAGACTTATTTTTCATCAGAAATCAAAACGACAAATTAGAAATATCTGGTCAATTATACTCTGATGGTTCGGTACGCGGACAAATATCTATGGAAACCAACGACATTAATAAGTGGTTTGATTTTTCTGAACCCAAAATAGACACAACCATCAGTTTAACAACAAAATTTGAGTGGGACGGCGGCAAAGGATATTCTTTTAAAGATATTTCCGCAAATGATTTCAAGGGCAATATAGACCTTTTTCCCAACGGCGAAAAAAATATTCAGTTATCTGGACAAAACATAATTTATGATATGTCTTTTTTATTAAAACCATCGCGAATATTTTACAGAACGAATTTCAATCTTGATTTTTACGGTGATTTAAAATTCGGGAACTACACATTCAAGCACTTAAAAATTGATGCGATAGGTACAACGAACGAACTACAAATCACGAATATAATAGCAGACGATATTGCAATGACAGGTGGTACAATAGACGCAAACGGCGCAAAAGATATCATGATAACCACACTATACGAAGGTCAGCCAGCAATGTGCCTATTTTCAGGCACGCCAGAGCGTTGGAAATGCAGCGAATATACATACGGCGATTATTGGGGAAGTTTGTCTGTAAACGACAATAAATTTGAAATTTTCATTCAGTCTGATAAGCCAATGCCCGAAAGAGACACTTTAATTAAATGGGCAAAAAAACTTGGCGACACGGGCCGAATAAATTTCCAATTTTCAGACATTGGCGGCAGTTTTGATATAAAACCAGATAATTATATGGCGCCAACATATACTTTTGCAGAAAATAAAACTCTGAATTGGCTAAACCCCAACATAAAAAACATACCAAAATTTATGCGCGATGAACCCGGTGACTTTAAATGGTCAGATAACACAATGATATTTGTTCCTAATTCAGGACAGTGGACATTGATACTGTCCGAAAACACTTTTAGCATAATGGGGAAAAGCGCAAAACAATGGTTCCCGGACATAGATCTGCGCGCATTAAACGACCAAGAATATATAATATCCGGTACTTATAAAGACGATATAATATCAAACCTAACAATAGAAATCGCTGGTCAAGAATTTACAGGCAGCGTCAACGGCAACAACATAACGCTTTATACAAAGTTATTAAATATAGACTCGTTCATGAATCAAGAATTTCTTGATAATTACGAAGAAAATTCTTTTTTAACGACATCACCTATTATGTTACCGTTTAACCTTCCTGTTAATATATCTTTATCTGCCGACAGTTTGATTTATAACGGTGACGAGTTTAAAAACTTTGTATATGCATTAAAATCGGGCATCCAAACATTTTCTATTACAGACAATGCACGTGGTAATTTGTTGGCAACGATAAATAAAACAAATAACCAATATAAGATATTTGCCCAATTAAATAAATTTATAATAAACGGTTACTTGTTATCCTCTGAAATGCCGCTGAACATTCGTGACACGATGATAACTGCAGAAATAAATATGACAACATCTGGGAATATCGCACATGATATAGTCTATAATATTGCCGGCAATATGGATTTAACTTTTACCGGCGGATATTTAAAAGGGGTGGGAGTTGATGAGTTTTATGCATCTGCAGAAAATATAACGACATTGAATTCAGAATTTGCTTTATCGCGCGCGCTTGAGCAAGGAGAATCGGAAATAAAAACTATGCGAATAATAGGCGAATACAAAGACGGTATGTTTAAAACAACCGCCCCTCTTGAATTGTATATGCGACACACAGACGCTTATGGCAGCATAGAAATAAACGATAACGCTATGCAAGCAAAACTACAATTAACTTTACGTGGGACATCACCCGAACCTGCACCGATAGATTTAACTATATCGCCCAACGGTTCGCGTGCATATTCCTTATCAGAAATAGTTGTAAACTTTGACCCAGGTTTTATGCGTAATTTTGTAAAAACACACGATAAGTTCTAGCGTTTAAGATTTGATATTTCACGCATAACTTTATTTCGTGAAACAACGCGACCGTTTTTATCGGCATAATATTTAAATCGTCCTAAACAAACGCAATGAAAACCGCCCGCGTAAAATTTTATTTTTTTCTTACCTGACGCCAGCATTTTATTTTGCCCGATTAAGTCTGCATGTTTTCCATATAACACAGTTCTGATTAAAGAACTAAGACTATCTGTTTTCAACAAATAAGGGGCATACAACACCCCACCCCGTTTTACTAAACCAGACATATCATATTTTTCATAATTTGATTTTAATACATCATATTGATATTGACTAAGACTTAATAATCTTGCCAAATCGTCTATATCCGCCCTATGCATAATCTCCCCCAATTTTAAAACAAAATTATAACTAGGAATTTTTTTGTTTTTAATAGGTTTGATTTCTTAATAAAAAGACCCGCATGAACGCGGGTCTTGTATATCAACAAAGACTATCCTTTCTTGCGCACTTGTATATGAACTTCGCGCAGTTGTTTTTCGGTGACCTCACCCGGGGCCCCCATCATCAAGTCTTGTCCGCGTTGATTTGTTGGGAACGCAACGACTTCGCGCAAATTCGGCTCATCCAACATAATTTGTACTAATCTGTCCAAGCCGAACGCACACCCACCATGCGGCGGCGCCCCATATTGAAACGCGGTGTACATACCTGCGAATTTCTTTTTAACAGTTTCTTCATCATATCCTGTTATTTCAAAACAGCGCAGCATGACGTCTGGATTAAAGTTACGTAATCCTCCGCTGCATATTTCGGCACCATTTAATACCATATCAAACTGTGCCGCTTTAATTGACAGCGGGTCTTTTGTTTTCAACTCTTCCAAAGTAGCCATCGGGAACGAGAACGGATTATGAGTAAATGCCAACCCTGTCGGAGATTCTTCATCTTCCTCAAAGAACGGGAAAGATTCAATCCAACACAAACGAAATTCTTTTGGATCAATCAGCCTTAAATCTTCGCCAAGTTTATTACGTAATTTTCCAGCCGCCTTTGCAGCAGCGCTTTCTTTTTCACAAATAAAGAACAACGAAGAATTATCGCCGGATATTTCACGTAACTTTGCAACGCGTTCTGCATCCAGTTTCTTGGCAACGGGTCCTTTGGCTTCTTCTGCAAACACGATATATCCTAATCCTCCAAGTCCAAGTTCTTTAACAGCATAATCGCCTAACTTATCAAACCAAGAACGTGGCTTATCGGCAGAATTCGGTGCAGGAATTGCACGCACAACAGCCCCCTGCTCTATAGCGTTTGCAAAGATTCCGAAATCAGAACCGCGGAATATTTCCGTTACATCAGAGATAATTATAGGGTTACGTAAATCTGGTTTATCAGAACCGTATTTTAACATTGCTTCGTCAAACGGTATATGGGGTATATCCTCACAAATTTTTGCGTCTGGCACGAATTCTTTGATTATTGCCGGCAACAAAGCATTACCAACTGCCTGAATATCCGGTAAATCAACGAAAGACATTTCTAAGTCTAATTGATAGAACTCCAACAGTCTATCCGCGCGCAAATCTTCATCACGGAAACAAGGCGCGATTTGGAAATATCTATCAAACCCAGAAATTTGTAATAACTGCTTAAATTGTTGTGGCGCCTGTGGCAGTGCATAGAACATACCATGATGATAACGCGACGGCACGATAAAGTCGCGTGCACCTTCTGGGCTGGACGCTGTTAATATAGGCGTTTGGAATTCTGAAAATCCCATGTCCCACATTTTATCACGAATGAACTTAATCATTCTGTTACGCATTAATATATTTCTATGTAAAGATTCACGTCTTAAATCTATATAACGATATTTCAATCGTAAATCTTCGGCAACGCTATCATCATCGCCAAACACTTGGAACGGCAGAACATCTGCATTTGTTAAAACTTCCCAAGATTCCGCCTTTACTTCTATTGCCCCTGTTGGTATTTTATCGTTTATAGCCGATGCATCACGTGCAACGACTGTACCTGTAATTTTAATAACAGATTCAGGATGAATTTTTTCTAGTTCTTCATTACCGCCATCAAAAACGCACTGGGTAATGCCGTAATTGTCGCGCAAGTCAATGAACAATAACGCCCCATGGTCACGTTTACGATGAACCCACCCAGAAAGAACGACAGCCTGTCCGACGTTTTCTTTACTAAGTTCACCACAAGTATGTGTTCTATACTTAGATTTCAAAGATAACATATTGGTCCCTTTTTTGTTTATAATCGGGGCAGAAAACATTGGATTTCGGCACCCGACAAGATTTATTACAGGGGCGCAATTTAGGTTGCGCGGTGCCACCCTGATTTATAACTTAACGCGGGTTTAGTCCACTCCATGGTTGTCAGTCATATCACTGCGGACGCGCCCAAAAAACACCTGGTGCCCCAGAACATAAAATCATGGGACATCTGGCAAAGATTCTATAATGAGATTATCCGAATTGCAAGCATTATTAAAAAGAATGATAGCCTTAGTAAACTTATTACAAACAAACACTAATTCATAAACTTCCGTAATAATCTAACAAAATCAGAACTAAATGGAACCCTACTATTTGTAAGATTGCTAATAGCTCTCTGTATAGAAGTAATAGAGAAAACCGTATTAAATATATCTCTCGGAATAGAACCTTTTCTATAATTTGGGATAATTTTTACTATTTCCGCCATTACTTCCTTGCCTGTCATAACTCTAGGATAGCTAGCAACAATATCAATCCATCTTGTAAGCTCCTCTTCTCCTAAATGACAAATCAAAAAATCTTCAAAATTATTTCTCTGAAATAGCGGAAATATAGATTTATCACTACACTCTATAATAAACTTATTTTTATCGCAATCCCC
>CASETE010000005.1 GCA_949290785.1 uncultured Pseudomonadota bacterium | reverse complement strand
TTATGTAAACTTTAACTGCCCCGAATATTTCGGGCACTTGATAGAAAAAATAAGTTTACATACGACTCATTGGCAAACCTTTGTTATATACACACCTTTATTTTATCAAGAAATACCCAAGTGTCAAATTATAAAAATATGCGTCTGGCGTCATAGGCAAGCCCCATGCCAACACTAGACAATTTATCACCGACAGAAACCTCTGCATTTGGAAAGAATTTCGTTGCAATCTCAGAAACACGTGGAACTTCCGTTGAACCACCCGTCAAGATTACTAAATCTATATCTTCGTTTTTTACACCCGCTTGCAAAATACATTCTGACAAAAATTTCTCTATCTTTTCTACATCGTTTGAAATTGAATTATTAAACTCTTCCCGTGTTATATAAATAGATGGTTTGTCTGATAGAAAATCTAAAATACTTTCAATACTTAAATCTTTTGATAATGCTATTTTTGCTTTTTCAACATAATTTAAATTTATATGTCCCAGCCTGTTTTGTACCACCTGATATAAGCGCGCAAGTTTTTCTGGCTCTAAAGCCCACGTCTGATAGCCTTTTACTAAATTCAATGTTTTATAATTATAAACATCATTTACCTGATTCCAGGTAGATAATTTTATATAAATACTGTTTGGTATGCTTAAAACCTTACCGTAAACTTTATAATCTGTTCCCATGCCTAGTACTGGCATAAATGCATTCAAAGATAAATTTTTATCAAAATCATTTCCGCCAATTCTAACGCCTGTATTTGCCAAAACGTCTTTGGTTCTGTCCGCTTTATTTCTGTTTTCTGGTGAAAGACGTATAACTGTAAAGTCCGAAGTACCACCACCAATATCTATAACGCACGCTAATTTTTCAGAGTTAATTTTTTGTTCGTGTGCAAAAGCAGCAGCTATTGGTTCATATTGAAAACAAACATTTTTAAAACCTGCCTTGCGTGCAATTCGTTTAAGTTCTTGTTGCGCTTTATCGTCTGCAGCTGGGTCATTATCACGAAAATGTACGGGGCGCCCCATAACAACTGATTCTACATTTTCATTTGCTGATGCATCTATTTTTTGCTTCATATAAGAAACGAAAGCCCCGATTATATCGTCAAATCTAACCATACGACCGTTTATTTGTGTACTGCTGTCCATCAGAGGTGTTCCTAAAATTCGCTTCATACCGCGCATAAAGCGACCACCTGTTTCAGAATCCACATATTTTTGTTGGGCAGTTCTGCCGTAAAAAACTTCGCTTGATTTTTCAGGAAAATATAAAGCGGTTGGAATTGTGTTATGTCCGCTTTCTACATCAACCATCCTTGGGGTATTCCCATTAGTTATTGCAGCCGAAGAATTACTTGTACCGAAATCAATACCCGCAACATAACTTGCCATAACTACCCCCTTAAAAAATTATATAAAGATTATAATATCTGCTTATAAATGCAAGTTTTTTTTATTGTAATTGCTTGCACGGAATAAAAACTCTGATAAACTAATACAAAGGAGTTTTACTATGAAACTTTTATATCCGTCCCCACTCCAATCTGGTGATACTATAATGGTTATTGCCCCGAGTAGTCCAAGTACTTATATTCATGAAAATGTTATGCAAGTTGCAAAGCAGCGCTTTAATGAATTGGGTTTGCAGGTTAAGTTCGCACCAAACTTTCATTCTGATTTATTTATCAGCACACCAGAAAGTATTCAAAATCGCGTTGATGATATTCATACTGCTTTTGCAGATAAAACTGTAAAGGGTATTTTTACTATACTAGGTGGTTATCACTGTAATCAATTATTGGACTTATTGGATTTTGATTTAATAAAAAATAATCCAAAAGTATTTTGCGGATTCAGTGATATAACAGCATTAAACAATGCAATATTGTCACAAACTGGTTTAGTAACTTTCTGTGGGCCGCATTATTCAAGCTTTGGCATGTTGCACGGTTTTGAATTTACTATGGATACTTTCAAAAAAGCAATCATGAGCGATAAAGAATTTGATATCAGCATCAGCCCTGAATGGTCCGATGATCCATGGTACAGGGACCAAGAGAATCGCATTTTTGTCAAAAACAATGGCGCCCAAGTTATGCACACTGGCACAGCACAAGGCAATCTGATTGGTGGTAATTTATCAACATTTGCACTACTGCAAGGAACAAAATATATGCCGTCTGATTTTGATGATATTATTCTGTTCGTGGAAGACGCTTCTGAATCCAGTGAAAATATATTTATACGTCAGCTGAACGGCGTTTTAATGCAAGACTTTGCAGATAAAATTCGTGCGGTACTGGTTGGTCGTTTTCAAAAAGAAACGAACCCGAACACATCTACAATATATCAAACGATAAAGAACCGCCTGCCAAATGTACCTGTTATAATGGATTTAGATTTCGGTCATACAACGCCCCTGTTAACAATTCCAACGGGTGCATGGTGTGAAATAAATGCAAAAGATAATGAATTTGAAATAACAATCAGTCGCAAAGGATAAAAAATGGTAGAACGTGCAAAATTCAAAGGCGTAATAAACCTGATAATCAAAGACGGCGACAAGACGTTATTATTCTTTCGTAACGATGGCCTTTTCAGTTATGGTGGCGGCTGGTGGGTAATGCCTGCGGGTCATATCGAGCAAGGCGAAACAGCCCTGGCCGCTGCAATACGTGAAGCAAAAGAAGAACTGGATATTGATATATTGCCCGAAGACATCGAGTTTTCACATATCAT
>CASETE010000004.1 GCA_949290785.1 uncultured Pseudomonadota bacterium | reverse complement strand
TATTATTTTATTTTATTTTATTTTTTTCTCTTCACTATATTTTACAATTTGCGGTATCTGCATTCATCATCGTTGGAACGTCCCAATAATGATATTCTTTACTGAAACCAAAATGTTCTTGGTGATATTTATATGCCCAATCTTCCATATTTCTTAACTCAAATTCTTGTTTGATTTTTTCGTTGTATTTATATAAAACACTTCTTACAAGAATTTGTATTTCTTCCCTACGTTTGTCGGTTGTGTTGTCGCCCGTATTAATTTGTAAATATCCAAGCTTGTCAAGATGTAAGAATTTACCGCCAGATATGAAAGAACGAACTATTAACTCGTAGTCATCTACTACGCGCATGTTTTCATTATGACCGCCAATACTATCATAAAAGCGTTTGTTCCATATACGAACGTGATTTGGTACACCAACTATGTGACGAATCGTTTTGGGGTTAATCGGACAACAGATACATTCTTGGTATTCGTATAATTGACCTGTTAATGGGTTTATGTCCAACGTTGTACGATAAGAACCATAACCCATCGCAAAACCCGGACCATACGTTTCGCCAATAGAAAAACTGTCGTCGTCATTTATTATTATTGAGCCACAATTTGAATAAATAAAATCAAAACCGTCGCCGTTTTTTAAAACCATTTCGGTTAACTCTGGCATCAATAAATCATCGTGGTCAAGTTCGGCAAGATACTTCCCAGTGCATAAATTTGCAGCACGTTTTTTTGACCAACCAATTAAACCGCCTGATTGTTTATTAAATCTGTAATATTTGATTCGGGTATCTTTTAAAGATTCAAAATATTTACGTAGTCTTTCGGAGTCTTTTTCATTATTAGAATCGTCATATAAAACCCATTCCCAATGTTTATTCGTTTGATTCAAAACGCTGAAAGTCGTTCTTTCTATGGAACGCTGAGGCGTGTTATATAACGGCGTAAAATATGATACTTTGTCTGTTTTAAATTCTTCTAAGTCATATATAGGATTTAAAGCAGGAATAGAATAATCTTTGTAATAATCTAAATCTAAAGCCTTTATTTCTTTTACGTCGTCAGATAACTTTTTGATTACTGTTACACCAAAATCATACGGAAATGTACCGATTTTTAAAGAGTCTGGTTGGTTACTTTGTATCGCTGATATTACGGTTTTCCATACCTCGCCGTTGTAAGATAATTTCTTTTCAAAATTGCTTATCTGCGTTGAATTATAGTCAACAGGTTTGGCATCATGTAATACAACAAAGCCGTCTTTTTCAAGAACTTTTAACGCGTTGTTTAAATCCTTTAGAGATTGTTCGTAAGAATGGTCGCCGTCAATAAAAATAATGTCGTATTTTTTGTCGCCATTCATTTCAAAAAAATCATCTGAAGTTGTTTTGTGCGTTATGAATTTTGCAAATTGCTTCATAGATTCCGTTGAAAAATATTCACATGTAATACATGGGTCAACGGACGTTTTATCCTTGCATTTTATTTTTAAATAGTTTGTATATGGATTGGATACACCGATTTCCAGATAAGATTGTAAATCATTATCTTTAATTAACTTATTGATTATATAAGTTCTTGATACAGGGTTGACTACGTACATTTTTGTATACTCCGATATTTTTATCGGATTTTAGGAAAAAAATTTACGATTTGCAATAACTATATCACTGCAAAAAGTGTATCAAGCCGATGCCGAAAACCGCCGCAAGAATAGCGAATATCGTAAGCGGCCAAAAGTATTTCTTTACAATTGCGTTCGCACGTTCTTGGAAAAAATACAATAATGTAGCAATTATTGCAAAACGGCCCGTTCTAAATATGGCCGAAACAGCCAAGAATATCCAAATAGGATAACCGATAAAGCCAAGCCATATCGCCAGCAATTTATATGGTATCGGTGTAACCGCAGTTAATATTATTATTAATATTCCATATTTGCTGAACATGGGCTTTATCGCAGTTTCTATTAATTCAGGGTTTGAAAAGGTATTGATTAACCAAATTCCCAGTGAATCCCATAGCCATGCACCAATCATATATGCTATCGCTCCGCCAACCAGCGAACCCAAAGATGCTGCAACTGCAATCGGTATGGCACGCTTTTTGTTGGCTATTATCGGCGGAGTCATAAATACTTCGGGCGGAATAAACAGAAATATAGATTCAAACACAGTTAATATGAATACAATCCAAGAATATGTACGACTTTCGGATTTGCTGAGAATATATTCCGCGAATTTCATAAGTATTGCCTTTTATGTTAAAAATTTACTTGATTGTAATTTAATTTTTTATACCTTACAATAATATCATATCATTAGGAATATAAAAATGATAAAAAGGCAAAATAATTCTAATAGGTCAGCACGTATTGCTAGTAAAGTGCAAACGTTGGTTGCGGAAATATTGCGCGACGATTTTAGCGATGATAATTTGTTGTCAGGAGTATCTCTGGTCGGAAGTGTAGCACACGGTGGTTTACAGTTCGTAAGATTGTTTTATTACTCGCGTAATCAGAATGTAGATGTTGTGCAAAAAAGATTAGATGAAGTCACAAAAACTATTCGCTATGAACTGGCAAATAGAATGAATCAAAAATATGTGCCAGACATCAGGTTTGAATATGATGATACACTTGAAAAAGCAGCACGAATTGACGAATTGCTTGATAATTTACAAGATGAAAAGTAAGAAATATTAGACGTAAAAAACAGATTGCAAAATTAGATATACTGGTGTATCATTGCCGCATAGATTCATAGGTATGTCGTATGACACAAAAAAATATTAGAAACTTTGCAATTGTTGCTCATATTGATCATGGTAAGTCTACCTTGTCGGATAGATTAATTGAATTTACCGGCGGGTTACAGTCGCGCGAAATGAAGTCTCAAGTTTTAGATTCTATGGATATAGAGCGCGAACGTGGCATTACAATTAAGGCGCAGACCGTTCGCTTGAACTATAAAGCACAAGACGGACAAATTTATCAATTAAATTTGATGGATACTCCTGGACATGTGGACTTCTCGTATGAAGTGTCGCGCAGTTTAGCAGCTTGTGAAGGGGCTTTGATATTGGTTGATGCGACCCAAGGTGTACAGGCGCAAACCTTGGCGAATGCATATTTGGCGTTAGATAACGATTTAGAAATGTTGCCTGTATTAAATAAAATTGATTTGCCGTCCAGTGATGTTAATGCCGTACGCGAGCAAATTTCTGACGTTATCGGTTTAGACGCAAAAGATGCAATGTGCGTGTCTGGCAAAACGGGGGCGGGCGTACCAGATTTATTAGAAGAAATTGTAAAAAAATTGCCGTGTCCTCATGGCGATGAAAACGTGCCGACGCGCGCGTTGTTGGTCGATTCGTGGTATGATTCGTATTTGGGGGTTGTCGTGCTGGTGCGCGTGGTTGATGGAAAATTACAGCGCGGGCAAAAAATTAAATTCATGGCGACAAACGCAGAATATGCCATTGAAAAAATTGGATATTTTTCGCCCAAGATGGTTGATACGGATGCCTTAAATACCGGTGAAATTGGTTTTATCATTACTGGCATGAAAACAATTCACGATTGTAAAGTAGGTGATACCATCGTTGATGCGAAAAACAATTCGGCAGAGCAATTGCCAGGCTTTAAACCTTCTATTCCCGTCGTTTTTTCTTCGTTTTTTCCAATAGAAGCCGATGATTATCCGAATTTACGTGACGGTGCAGAGAAGTTGGCACTAAACGATGCGTCGTTCGTTTTTACAACAGAAAAATCTTCTGCGCTGGGTTTCGGTTTGCGTTGCGGTTTCTTGGGATTGTTGCATATGGAAATCATCAGCGAAAGGTTAAGACGCGAATTTAACCTTAGTCTTATAAATACTGTCCCCAGTGTGTTATATAAGGTACATTTGCGTGACGGTTCTGTAATAGATTTAGAAAACCCTGCCGATATGCCAGATGTTACGAAAATCGCCAGCATAGAAGAACCTTGGGTAAGGGCAACAATAATGATGCCGGATAAATATATGGGCGGAATAATGTCGCTTTGTTCCGAAAGACGCGGCGTTCAAGAAAACATTTCTTATGTTGGTAACAGGGCGGTTCTGGTTTATTTGTTGCCGTTGGCGGAAATCGTGTTTGATTTTTATGATAGGGTAAAATCAATATCTTCTGGGTATGCGTCGTTTGATTATGTTTTACATGGTTATCAGGCGTCTGACTTGGTCAAGGTTTCTATCTTGGTAAATGAAGAAAATGTAGAGCCTTTGTCTTTTATGTGTCATCGCAGCGTTGCAGAAAAACGCGGACGACAGATAGTTGAAAAACTGAAAGATTTGATACCACGACATCAGTTTAAAATACCTTTGCAAGCGGCAATAGGCGGCAAGATTATAGCGCGCGAAACAATTGCTGCGTATCGCAAAGATGTTACAGCAAAATGCTATGGCGGCGATATTACGCGTAAAAGAAAACTTTTGGAGAAGCAGAAGGAAGGGAAAAAACGTATGCGTACTTTTGGTAACGTAGAAATTCCACAATCTGCGTTTATCAATGCGCTGAAAGTATAAACCAACTATCAAAAAAGGATTTGACATGACTTTTGTTAAAAATATCAAAAAACTTAATGATAAAATTTATAATAACTATAATGCTTTTTATAAATCCTGGGCGGAAAAGCGGGCGCAAAATAAAATCAGAAAAGAAGAAAAAAGGGCCTTGCGCAAACAATATAATCAATTGGTTGGAAACTATGAAAACGCAAAAAAAATGTGTGACAAAGCAAAAGAGGATATAACTTGTTTTTATGATATTGATAAACAGATATTTGTTTTTGATACCTATGTAGAGAAACACATGTGGATCAAAAATAAAATGTTGGATTATGACGAAAGCAAAGCTGGATGTATAAACATTGTACATGTTAGTTCTGTATTGTGGTTTGACCCAGAAAATTCAGGGGGGCCAGGGAATCAAACTATATATTATTGCTATAATTTCGGAAAAGATTTGTCTGAATGTAAAAATTGTATATATGCAGAAGATTATAAAAAATATAAACAAGCAAATGATTATATGAAACGTTGTGAAGCGGAAAAAGACAAATTCTGGAACGAAAAAATTTGCAATAAGAACAGATAAAAGTTTTAATAAAAAGGATTTAAATATGTTTCTGTTTCAGTATATAAAAACGCATGATTGGAAATCTTTCAGAACAGATTGGAAAGAGTATAAAGAGTTACAAAGATATTGTCATAAATTAAAAAGAGCAAAACAAGACGCTTTCCTGGATTTAGTTTGTGATAAACAGTTTTGTTGTAATAATGATATGCAATTAAAATGTGTTCGCAGGGTAAGCGGCGGGGCGGATAGCCTTTTTTTGCAAGAAGATTTGTTTAATTTTTCTAAAACTGAATATTGTGCGGGTTTTTTATTATCGCAATCAAAATGTATGAAAGAAGATTGCCCCTATGTCAGCCTGTATAACAAATACCGTGATGAAGAAAACAAGTGCAGACATTGGTTGGAAATAAAAAAGCATTTTTGGCATAATAAAAGCCTGCGATCTAAATAATATTAAGAAAAAGGGGGTGTAATGGCGCACCAGTTCTTCTTTAATCCTTATATATTAGATAATTTGCCTGCACCAAGTACGGGGTTTGATGTCGTACAAGATTTGTCGGAACCAAGGTTGCGTATGTATGTTACCAGTCGCGGTGTGAAAAGTTTTTTTGTAAGAAAACGTATTCATGGTAAAGATAAAAGGGTGATAATCGGTAATTATCCTGATATAGACATTGAAACAGCGCGATCAGCAGTGCCGGAAATTTTGGAACAGGCCGCAAAAAAAATTCCTGTGCGCCATAAAAAAATAACAGTTCAAAAATTTCTGACTTTGTATATGACGAATCGGGTACGACGCAATGGATATTCGCGCGATAAATTAGAGCGGTCTATAAATTTACATCTGTCTGCGTTGTTTGATAAAAATATTTCTGACGTTTCTGTCGCAGATGTAAATAATGTTATAGGTAATATCCAAGGTCGTGCAATAGCCGGCAGAATGCAAGAATTTTTGCAAAGCGTGTTTAAATATGCCGTTGAAACCGGATATATAAAGCAGAACCCAATTAGCAATTTACCAAAAATACAACAAAATCGCAGAGTAAGACCGTTGAAAAAATCGGGGCTATACAAATTAATTTCTGCCATTAAAAAAGAAGAATCTTTGAATATCAAGTCGGCTTTCTTGATGTTGGTTTATGGGTTTGCACCAAAATCAAAAATTTTTGCTATGCAGTGGCGCGATTTAGATTTTAATCACTATACATGGGAGGGCAGACCATTGGCTGATTCGGCGGTTGTGTTGTTACAGGATTTGCCTCAGGACGGTCGTTGGGTGTTCCCCGGACGCGGACGTGGACATTTAACAGATCCCAGACAGGCATGGAAGCGCGTCGTAACCAAGGCGGGTATACCGAATTTAACCATGGACGATGTGTATAAATACCTAACGCGACAGTTAGTTTGGGCGTCTGATAAAGAAGATTATAGGGCAAATATGAACGCCCTGATAGACGATATAATGGTGTAAGTGTACAAAATATGTTTTGTCAACGTTTGTTATAATTTGTTATAATTTCTTGACAGTTGGATGATAAAATGGTAGTTTTAAATAATAACGCCCGTATGGCGGGCCGCAAATTTAACTGAAACAAAGGATAAAAAATGACAACTTTTGAAAAAGTAAAAAAAATCGTAATTGAAAAATTGGGCGTTCCAGAAGATAAAGTTACAGAAGATGCAAAATTCATTAACGATTTGGGTGCAGATTCTTTAGACGTTGTTGAATTCGTTATGGAAGTTGAAAAAGAATTTGATATAACAATTTCTGATGAAGATGCAACGAAGTTGAATACTGTTGGTGACGCAGTTAAATATATTGATGCGCACAAAAAATAATGGTTTTCTTTTGAAGAAGTTTACAAGTAATCAGTCCGCCATAACTTTTGTTATGACGGATTTTTTTCTGTACCTTTGGCTTTAAACAGTTTATTATATATATGTTAGGCTAAATCTTATAAAGGAATGTATTTATGAAAAGAGTAGTTATTACTGGTATGGGTATTGTATCGCCAGTGGGTACAGGCGTTGAATACGCATGGAACAATATCGTAAATGGTGTGTCTGGCGTTCGTAAAATAGATACGTTTGATGTTTCTGATTTATCTTCACAAATTGCAGGATTGCCTGTCATTGGTACGGAACCAGGGCAGTATAATCCTGATGCTGTCGTTGATGCGCGTGAACAACGTAAAATGGACAAATCAATTGTTTATGGTATGGTTGCCGCGGACGAGGCAATTCGTGACGCTGGTTTGATTGACTATGATGGTGATAAAACTCGGTTTGGCGTTTCCGTTGGTGCCGGTATTGGCGGTTTGAATACGATTTATGATAATTGTGTTGAGTTGTATACGGGCGGTCCCCGCAGAATCAGTCCTTTCTTTATACCAAAAGCAATCATAAATATGACTGCAGGACACATTTCTATTAAATACGGTTTAAAAGGGCCAAACTTGTCTGTTGTTACGGCTTGTGCTTCTGCTGCGCATTCTATCGGTGAAGCTGTACGTTTGATACAACACGGCGATGCAGATATTATGGTCGCTGGTGGTGCCGAAGGTGCCGTCGGTAAAATAGGCGTTGCAGGGTTCTGTGCAATGAAAGCGTTGAGTACGCGCAATGATGATCCTGCGGGGGCTTCGCGTCCTTGGGATAAAAATCGCGACGGTTTCGTTATGGCCGAAGGTTCTGGTATTTTGGTTCTTGAAGAATATGAACATGCTGTTGCGCGTGGCGCAAAAATTTATGCCGAGGTTGCCGGTTACGGTTTGTCTGGTGACGCTTATCATATCACAGCGCCAGCACCTGGCGGTGAAGGTGGTATGCGTGCAATGCAGTCGGCACTGAAAGACGCGGGAATTCAGCCTGCCGAAGTTGATTATGTAAATGCACATGGTACGTCAACCGGATTAGGCGATATGGGAGAATTGACCGCGGTAAAAACTTTATTCGCAGGGGCGAATACATGCATGTCTTCGACAAAATCTATGACGGGGCATTTATTAGGTGCGGCCGGTGCTGTGGAAGCGATCTTCTGCGTTTTGGCGATTCGTGATGGCATAGTGCCACCAACAATTAATTTGCAAGATCCAGAAGATGAGGTAGGTGATTTTAATTTGGTACCTAATAAAGCTCAAAAACGTGATGTAAATGTTGCGTTAAGTAACTCTTTTGGATTTGGTGGTACTAATGCTTCGTTGGTGCTAAAAAAGTTCCAAAAATAAATAAATAAAATAAAAAACGCGGATAATCCGCGTTTTTTATTTGTCTTCTTCTTTCCCAAGTCCAATTGTGCTTTTAATGGGTTCGATGATTGTGTTCTTGGCACTATCAAGAGTTCTTATTAATGCGCGTCTTATTTTTCCACTTATTGTCATGGGCAGGCTGTCAACAAATTCTATGACGCGCGGATATTTATAAGCAGCAGTACGACTACGTACGTGGTCTTGTAATTGGCGAATTAGCACGTCTGTCGGTTGGAAATATTTATTCAGAACTATCGTCGCCTTTACAGCCATGCCGCGCGATGGGTCTGGAATACCCGTTACTGCAACTTCGCGGACTGCGGGGTGTTCCAATAATACGCTTTCTACTTCAAACGGACTAACGCGATAGCCGGACGTCTTTATTAGGTCATCATTGCGACCAACAAACCAATAGTAACCGTCGGCATCGCGGTATGCAACATCGCCAGTGTGGTAATAACCATCACGGAATACCTGGGCGGTTAATTTTTCGTTTTTATGATAACCTTGGAATAGGCCTGTTGGACGACCGTCTTTTAAAGATACGCATATTTCACCAACTGTGCCGTCGGGAACAGGTTTGCCGCTTTCGTCTAATAATTGAACGTCCCAACCTGCAGACGGCATACCCATGCTGCCGGGTTTTGGTTCAATCCATTCATTACTGAATAACATTACGCATGTTTCTGTTTGGCCAAAGCCTTCGTGTAATTTTATCCCGGTCAGTTCATAGAATCTATCAAACACTTCTGGATTTAGGGCTTCGCCGGCAATATCGGCTTTCTTTAACGAAGACAAATCATATTTACTAAAATCTGCATGTATCAACATTTTATAAACTGTCGGCGGTGCACAAAACGATGTAATATGATTTTCTGATATGGCCGTTAATAAATCATGGGCCGTCGCAATGCTGGAAAAGTCAAATACAAATACGGTTGCACCCGCTAACCATTGCCCGTACATTTTTCCCCATGAACATTTTGCCCAACCAGACTCTGATAAAGTAAAATGAATGTCGTCGTCGTGTAAACGTTGCCAATATACCGCGGTGTTAATATGTCCCAGCGGGTATATGAAATTATGTGCAACCATTTTTGGCATATCTGTTGTACCACTGGTAAAATAAATAACCATTGTATCTGTGTTTTCGTTTGGTACGCGTTCCAATTTATCGGGCATAGATGTTAACGAGGCCGCAACATCATCATTAGAAATAAGTTGTATATCTTTATCCGTTAACGCGTTTTTTATTTCGGTGAAAACGTGTCCGTCATCAAATGCAATGATTGCTTTTACGTCGGCTTGCTGAATTCTGTATTCAATATCTTCGGTTTTTAATTGATTAGTAGACGGAATGGGTATAACGCCGATTTTATGCATTGCCAGCATTAAAATCCAATATTCCCACCGACGACGTAAAAACAACAGAACAGTATCACCTTTGTGTAAGCCACGTGACGTCAAAAAATTTGCCGCGGCGTTTGACATTCTTGATAGGTCACTAAAAGTAAAAGATTTTTTTTCGTTGGTATCGTTTGTCCACAGTAATGCGACTTTGTCGGGCGTTTCTTTCGCCAAGACGTCAATTACATCATAAGAAAAATTAAAGTTATCTGGTACCTGTGGTTTTCCGTTCTGTACGTAATCATTATAATTTTCAAATTTATCTTTTTTTAAAAATTTAAGTGCAAACATATGTAGTGCCTTTGGTCTAATTAATAAATAAAATATAAATTATCTGTAACTTGCAAAGGAAAGTATTGCAAATAATTTTAATAAGTAAATTAAAAAATGAAATAAAAGTGATTGATTTTTGTTTAACTGGGTTGCATAATCAAGCCAGATTTATTGTGTGAAATCGGAGTGTAGCTCAGCCTGGTAGAGCGCTACGTTCGGGACGTAGAGGTCGCTGGTTCGAACCCAGTCACTCCGACCAGGTTAAAATGTGTATGCTGTATGGTTTCGTTTCGCGTTGTATAATGGGTCCGTTATGAAAAAAAGAAAAATTTCAAAACATTGTTTAATCCAAGTATTGTGTTTGGTTTGCGCTTTTATCGCATGCGTTGTTGTCTACTTCTTTGGCATCAGTTCAAACGTAAAAGAAGATATATTATTTGATGTGCAAAACGGTAAAACCGTTTCCGCGGTCGCCAATCAAATGCAACAAGATGGTTTGATTAATTCACGTCTTTTATTCAAAATTGCTGTACGGGTGAACGGCGGTCAAATACAAACCGGTAATTATGACATTCATACCGGGGCAAGTGTTTGGCGAATCGCCCGCATGATGTCCAAGGGTGATGTCGCAACTGTTACGGTCATAATTCCAGAGGGTTTAACGGTAAAGCAAATAAAAGAGTTATTGTTACAAACCGCAACGTTAAGAGGGTCAGTAGAATGCGGTAAAGGAACCGATTTACCGGTGTGCGATTTGCGCGACGGTGACTTGTTCCCCGATACTTATAGAGTTGCGCGCGGTACTTCGCGTTTGGCCGTATTGGATTTAATGCGCAAAAAAATGGACGATATACATACAAACTGGGAAAAAGCGGGTCGGATATTGCCAGAGCCGTTAAAAAACTGGAACGAAATCGTTACTTTGGCTTCAATTGTACAAAAAGAAACGCCAAAGCAATCAGAAATGCCAATCGTCGCCAGTGTATATTTAAATAGATTACGTCAAAATATGCGATTGCAAGCAGACCCGACGGTTGTATATGCTTTAACAGATAAACTTGGTGATATGCAAGGGGCGCCTTTGTTGCGCGAACATTTGAAAATAGACAGCTCTTATAATACTTACGTACATTATGGGTTGCCGCCGGCACCCATTGCTAATGTTGGCATTGATGCGATATATGCTGTATTGCAACCCGCAGATACGAATTACTTGTTTTTTGTTGCGGATGGACAGGGCGGACATAATTTCGCAAAGTCTTATGAAGAACATTTAAAAAACCACGCTGACTGGCGCGCAATTAAAAAAAATAGAAATAAAAAATAAAAAAACGACATTCATTATATTTTATAATAATTTTTTTGAAGGCCGATTCGCTTGTGTCAAAACGCGAATATCAGAAAAATCAATGCTTTCAATAAGATGCTAGGATTTGTATCCGATTCGGATAACTGCCATAGCATATCATATTTTTTGCGTTTTTGCAAAAATCTTTAATCTTGCGTATCTGTTTGTTTACAGATTAAAATAGTAATAACTAGCATAAAAACTAGTTAGGAAAAAAAGAAACCATAAGGATGGAAAATGAAAAAAATAGTTTTAACTTCTGTGTTGGCGGTTTTTGCTGTGTCCAGTGCCCAAGCGGCAAATTACTTTGTCGGCGGCTCTGCTGGCTTATCAATGGATGATACACATACTAATATTGTAAATGTTGCACCAGAAGTCGGCTGGAAATATAACGATAACTGGGATTTTGGTATGGGTATTAATCTGGGTTATACTTATAATGATGATGAACATAACGATGATGTGTTTAATTACGGCGTTAACGGATTCACGCGTTATAAAATAGCACAGTTTGGCGATTTTAAACTGTTGGCAAAAGCCTCGGTTGGTGCAAACTTCCAAACACTGTTTTCTGATGTAGATGTACGCGACGGCGAAACAACGATTGGTTTGTCAGCGTCTGTCGTACCAATGATAACATACGATATATCAGAAGCTTTTACACTGTATGCTAACCTGAACTTTATGGGTGTGTATGCTGGTTATAACTTTGAAAACAAAGATTTGGATGTACCAGAAGACTGGTCTTTTGGCTTTAACGTAGATTCTTCAAACGTTGCCAATACCGGTGCTTTCCAGATTGGGTTCTTGTATAACTTCTAAGTTATGCGACAGCAAAAAAGACAATAATCCGGCCGTTTGGTCGGATTATTTTTATAGACAAAGTTTACTGACTTGCTATTATATAAAAGTGCATCTAGATGTGGGTTTAGATGTTCTTTATAAAGACAATGGTTAGTAAGGAAGGGCTTGAACACCCGAATATACTAAACGAACTGACTTATGTCCCGATTTTGGTCGGGATGTTGTTGCTATACAATAGGTACTTATTCCGAAGGCAACAAGGTCATCGTATATTTGACTGTTCAACTCCCGACCACCAATTTATTTGGTGGTTTTTCTTGCTGCATTTTTTGGCAGAAAAAGGGAAAAACAGAATGAATAAAAAAGTTTGTATATCGTTTATTGCGGTATTGTTTGGTTCAAAATTTGCTGTTGCTGGACCTTTTACAGACCCAAATAAATTAGGGGACTTATTGATGACAATGGGGGCTGGATATGCGCTGGGGATGACGGTACAAGCAAAAGATTTTATTGGTACAGTACAATTTGCAGAATCTGTCGTCTTGTCACAAGGAGTTACAGAAATTCTTAAAAGAACAATCCGTGAAGAAAGACCAAATGGTAGTGATGATTTATCTTTCCCCAGTGGGCATTCTGCGGGCGCTTTCTCTAGTGCGATGTTCGTTCATAAAAGGTACGGTTGGCGGTCTGCCGTTGTTCCTTATGCTATGGCTGTATTGACGGGTTGGACAAGAGTGCATGTCAGGGCGCATTATTGGCATGACGTTCTGGCTGGTGCCGCGGTAAGCGCAATAGTGACGTGGGGCGTTGTTGATTCTTATGATACAAAAGTAAATTTATCAGCAGATACGAATGGTTTTAGGCTGTCTTTCAGAACGCTTTTTTAGTTTGTGATTTGCTTCCTGTAGAATTTTTATGCGCTGGTATGTCAATATATATCGTGTAAAAACGGTTGGTGGATATGGTAAAAAATAATTTAATCTTCTTATTAGTATTTCCTTTGATTTTTTTGCATGGTGGCGCCAGGGCAGGGGGAATATCGGATGTCAGTCGTTTAACAGAAGATGGTGAATTTTCAGCAACGTTCGGTGCGGCTTTTAAAACTGGTATGAATAAAGAAGGTACTGCGCGTGATGATTTTTCATCTGGTACCATAGAAGAATCGGGTTTTGAGTTAGATTATACTTTCTTAAACGATTGGACTGTTTCTTTTAGTACAGGAAATGATTATTCTGATTCTCAGGTAGGTTTAAGTTATAAAGTTTTGACTGATAATGGTTTTAAATTAGATTTGTCTGCTGATTATGGAATTGCGTGGACCAAAGATGCGCAAACGGACGAGCGAATTGGTAATAATAACTTTGATGCTGGCGTTCGTATACACGGTATAGCAGGTGATGCGTTTCAATGGGCAGCAAAAATAACAGGTCAGTTCGTTTTCGCAGAACCAAAAAATTTTTGGAATGCTTCTTTGACGTTAGAAGGAATGTATTATTTCTCGGATAGTTTTGCCATGAAAACAGAATTGAACTTTGCTTTTAAAGAAATTCAAGCACCAGTAACTTTGTATGATAGAGATATAAAATTGGGGCTGGTATATAATATGTCGGAAAATGCATCTGTGCATCCGTATTTAAAGTATCACTTTAAAACTAAAAATAGCGAGCATAATGATATAAAGCCCGATGATTATTGGAAAATAGGCGCCGAATTTTCCGTGGTCTTTTAATTGGTTTGTTTAAACTGTATTGTCCGAATTTTTTGTTTGTCTAGTTTGGTTTTTGTACTGATAAAAAAGTTGTCATTATTGGTTGTGTTTTTATTCCCAGATTTGCAAGGTTTTCAAGTCATTTATTTGATAAAAAATCCCATATTTTTCTTGACAATGTTGGGGTTCGTGGTTATAGTATGTTCGCTTTCCGTGTAAACAAGGAAAGAAAAAAACACAGAAATCTGCACTGTTTGACAGATTTATAATCGCGGTCATGCCGTTGAAATAAGTCTGATAGACGGGCTTGTGCAGACAAAAAGTAGTAAAAAAACAAAGAGATTTTGAATGCCAACAGTAAATCAACTGATTCGGAAACCACGTAAAAAGGTCGCTGTTAAAAGTACTGCGCCTGATATGGTGGCGTGTCCGCAAAAACGTGGTGTTTGCACGCGTGTGTACACAACCACGCCTAAGAAACCTAACTCTGCGCAACGTAAGGTTGCCCGTGTTAAATTGGCTAATGGTCGTGAAGTTACGGCTTATATTCCGGGCGAAGGTCATAACTTACAGGAGCACAGCGTTGTTATGATTCGTGGTGGTCGTGTAAAGGACTTGCCAGGTGTTAAGTATCACATCATTCGTGGTGTATTGGATACCAAGGGTGTTGAAAGTAGAAAGCAAGGCCGTTCTTTGTATGGTGCAAAGGCTGGTAAATAAGCTTAGTATAAACATAAACACGCAGTTCGTTCTGTGTGAGTAATTTGGGATGTCCCAGATGAAGAAATAAAAAAGGAAATGAAATGTCAAGACGTAAAAGTGCAGCAAAACGTGAAATTTTACCAGATTCCAAGTATAATAATCTGGTTGTTGCAAAATGTATTAATGTTGTTATGTGGGACGGCAAAAAAGAAGTTGCCGAAAATATCGTTTATGGTGCATTGGATAAATTGAAAAAGATAGCAAAAGACGGTAACGAATTGGCCGCTTTCTTGGAAGCTGTTGATGCGTTAAAGCCTTCTGTTGAAGTAAAGGGCCGTCGCGTTGGTGGTGCTACTTATCAGGTTCCTGTTGAAGTAAGACCAGATCGTCAACAGACATTGGCTTTGCGTTGGTTGGTTATGTTTGCTCGTAAACGTGGCGAACGTTCAATGGAAGATAGATTGTTTGGTGAATTGCGTGACGCTTTGAATGGTCAAGGTGGCGCGTTCAAAAAGAAAATTGATACTCATAAAATGGCAGAAGCGAATAAAGCATTTGCTCATTTCCGTTGGTAATATTGTAATGGAATATATGAAATCAAACAGGCGAACAATAAAAACAAAATAAGGAAAGAATAACATGTCAGTCGGAAAAACCGCACCTTTAAATATGTATCGCAATATCGGTATTATGGCCCATATTGACGCAGGTAAAACAACTACATCAGAACGTATTCTTTTCTATACTGGTAAAACCTATAAGATTGGTGAAGTTCACGATGGTGGCGCCACTATGGACTGGATGGAACAAGAACAAGAACGTGGTATTACAATTACATCTGCGGCAACTACTTGTTTTTGGCGCGATCATCGTATTAATTTGATTGATACCCCAGGGCACGTTGACTTTACTATGGAAGTAGAACGTTCCTTGCGCGTTTTGGACGGTGCGGTTGCTGTATTTGAGTCTGTATCTGGTGTACAACCTCAGACAGAAACAGTATGGCGTCAGGCGGACCGTTATAACGTTCCACGTATTTGTTTTATTAATAAAATGGATCGTATCGGGGGTAATTTTTTCCGTTGCGTTGATATGATTCGTGAACGTTTGGGGGCAAATCCGTTGGTGGTTAATTTCCCAATTGGTGCGGAATCCGATTTTCGTGGTGTTGTTGACGTTGTTGAAATGCGCGGTATCGTTTGGGAAGATGATTTGGGTAAAGAACCTCAAGTTATTGAAATTCCAGAAGACTTAAAAGAAAAAGCAGAAGAACTGCATAATAAGTTGATTGAAGAAGTTGTTACATTAGATGACGAAATTATGGAAGCGTACATGGAAGGTAAAATACCTGATGTTGCAACGATCAAACAATTGATTCGCAAGGGTACCATTAATCAAAACTTTAATCCTGTTTTGTGTGGTACTGCATTTAAAAACAAAGGTGTTCAGCCGTTGTTGGATGCAATTGTTGATTACTTGCCATCGCCATTGGATATTCCTGCCATCAAGGGTACCAAAATGGATGGCGAAACAGTTGCTGAACGTCATGCAGATCCAAAAGAACCTTTCAGTGCTTTGGCGTTTAAGGTTGCGAACGATCCGTTTGTTGGTAACTTGATGTTTATTCGTATTTATTCTGGTAAACTGTCATCTGGTTCTTATATTTACAATTCTAATCGTGACAAACGTGAACGCGTTGGTCGTATGTTGTTAATGCATTCTAATCAACGTGAAGAAATCAAAGAAGCGTCTGCTGGTGATATCGTTACTTTGGTTGGTATGAAAGAAACGATTACTGGTGATACTTTGTGTGACGAAGCGAATCCGATTATCTTGGAAAACATACACGTTCCAGAACCTGTTATCAGTATCGCGGTTGAACCGAAAACCAAGGCGGATATTGAAAAGATGTCTTTGGGCTTGCAAGCGTTGGCAAAAGAAGATCCTTCTTTCCGCGTATCTGTTGACGAAGAATCCGGTCAAACGATTTTGGCGGGCGTTGGTGAATTGCACTTGGAAATTCTGGTTGACCGCTTGTTACGTGAATTCAAGGTTGACGTTAATGTTGGCGAACCACGTATTGCATATCGTGAAACGTTCCGTAAACCTGTCACAGAAGAATATACACACAAGAAACAATCTGGTGGTTCTGGTCAGTATGCCCAGGTAAAGATTGAATTTGAACCTTTGGAACCTGGCAAGGGCTATGAATTTGAAAACAAGATTGTTGGTGGGGCGATTCCAAAAGAATATATCCCCGGCGTAGAAAAAGGTTTGAAGATAGCGCAACAGACGGGCGTTCTGATTGGCTATCCAACAGTGGATTTCAAAGCAACATTGGTAGATGGTAAATATCACGAAGTTGACTCTAATGTATTGTGCTTTGAAATAGCGGCGCGTGCTTGCTTCCGCGAAGCAATGAAAAAAGCATCGCCGAAATTGCTGGAACCGATTATGAAACTTTCGGTCACGACGCCGGAAGAATACGTCGGTGACATCATCGGTGACTTGAACAGTCGTCGTGGTCAGATAAACGGCATTGAAACTCAGTTTGGTAATCAGGTTATTTCTGCGTTTGTCCCATTGGCGAACTTGTTTGGTTACGTAAAAACGTTGCGTTCTTTGTCACAAGGTCGTGCAAATCCTTATATGGAATTGTCACACTATGACGAAGTTCCACAGAACGTTGCAGATGAGGTTATAAAGAAATTAACAAAATAAATTAAAAAAAGATTGTGATTTTTGATTTCTGGTTTATGATTGAATGCAGATGTATGAATCGGAAGTCAGATTTCAGAAATCAAATTAACAGCCAAGCCTAAGGAGAAAACTATGGCAAAAGAAAAATATGTAAGAACCAAGCCGCATGTTAATATCGGTACTATTGGTCACGTTGACCATGGTAAAACAACGTTAACAGCTGCTATTGTTCACTACTATGGTGTTGGTGCCGATCAAGCAAAGGGCGTTGATCAGATTGATAACGCACCAGAAGAAAAAGCACGTGGTATAACAATTAATACAGCACACGTAGAATATGAAACAGAAAATCGTCACTATGCTCACGTTGACTGCCCAGGGCACGCGGACTATGTTAAAAACATGATTACCGGTGCTGCACAGATGGACGGTGCGATTTTGGTCGTTGCAGCAACTGACGGTCCTATGCCACAGACACGCGAACATATTTTGTTGGCACGTCAAGTTGGTATTCCAAAAATCGTTGTTTATTTGAACAAGTGCGATTTAGCGAACGACCCAGAATTGTTGGAATTGGTTGAAATGGAAATCCGTGAATTGTTGTCTGCTAATGACTTTGACGGTGACAATGCGCCTATCATTCGTGGTTCCGCTGTTTCTGCGTTGGAAGACAAGAAAGACGGTTTGGGCAAAGAATCCATTGACGCTTTGTTAAAAGCTTGCGATGAATACATCCCATTGCCAGAACGTCCAGTTGATAAACCATTCTTGATGCCAATTGAAGACGTGTTCTCTATCACAGGTCGTGGTACAGTGGTAACAGGTCGTATTGAATCTGGTACAATCAAGGTTGGTGACGAATGCGAAATCGTTGGTTTGCGCCCAACTCAGAAAACAACAGTTACAGGCGTTGAAATGTTCCGTAAATTGTTGGATCAGGGTGAAGCCGGTGATAACGTAGGTTTGTTGTTGCGTGGTACAAAGAAAGAAGATGTAGAACGCGGTCAGATTATCTGCAAACCAGGTTCTATTACACCACACACAGACTTTGAAGCTGAAGTTTATATCTTGACGAAAGAAGAAGGTGGCCGTCATACAGCGTTCTTCTCTAACTATCGTCCACAGTTCTATTTCAGCACAACAGACGTAACGGGTACAATTACGTTGCCAGCAGACAAAGAAATGGTCTTGCCGGGTGACAACGTTCGTATCACAGTGCAATTGATTGCACCTATTGCTATGGACGAAGGTCGTCGCTTTGCTATCCGTGAAGGCGGACGCACAGTTGGCGCTGGGGTTGTATCAAAAATAATTAAATAATGAAAATAAGCGGGTCGGTGTAACTGGATGAAACGCCAGTGATTACCGGCCCGGGTAACAATAAGGAAAACGAACAAATGGTACCAGCATCTAAAATTCGCATCAAATTGACTGCGTTTGACCACAGAGTCTTGATGGAATCAGTGGAAGAAATTGTTAAAACCGCAAAGCGCACAGGCGCTGATGTGGTCGGTCCCGTTCGCTTGCCGACGTTGATTAAGAAATTTACTGTAAATCGTTCTCCACACGTTGATAAAAAGTCACGTGAACAATTCGAAATCCGCAATCATAAGGCGGTCGTAGATATTGTTAATCCAACCCCTCAGACAGTAGATGCCTTGATGAAGTTGGATTTGGCGTCCGGTGTTGATGTAAAAATTAAATTGTAATTGTTTGTGTTAGTGCTGCTAAAAAGTGTGTACAGGTACTAACCTACTAACAAAAGAAAAAGGCATAAAAAATGAAACGTAGCGGATTAATTACAACAAAAATAGGAATGACGCGTTTGTATGATGATGGCGGTGTTGCGCATCCTGTAACGGTTTTGTCTGTTGGGGACTGCACAGTCATTGGAAATCGTACGCAAGAAAAGAATGGTTATGTCGCGAATATATTGGGTATGCGCGAAGCAAAGGCAAAACACGTGGCAAAACCACAAGCGGTTGCAGCCGAAAAAGCGGGCGTTAAGCCGTATCGTAAGGTTGTGGAGTTCCGCGTTTCTGACGATTGCGTTATCCCGGCGGGTACGGCGTTGTCTGCGTCTCATTTTGTTGCCGGTCAATTCGTCGATGTACAAGCGACAAGTAAAGGTAAGGGCTATCAGGGCGCGATGAAACGTCATAACTTTGGTGGTAAGGAAGCATCTCATGGTGTTTTGAAGGCTCATCGTTCTATTGGTAGTACGGGTATGCGTGAATGGCCAGGTCGTGTTTTGAAGGGTAAAAAGATGGCCGGTCAGATGGGTAATGAAACAGTTACTGTTCAGAACTTGAAAGTATTTGGTACAGATGAAGCTGAAAACTTGATTTTCGTAGAAGGCGCAGTACCAGGTGCAAATGGCACATTCGTATTAGTCTTTGATGCGGTAAAAAAAGAACAGAAAGATTTGCCAGTTCCAACAAAAGTTACTGAAACTGCAGTTGAATCTGGTACGGAACAAGTAACAGAAACAACCGAAACAGAAACTGTTGCGGAATAATATAAGGCGACAGAAGAGTAAGGTGAAAAAAATGCAAGTAGATATTATAAATTTTGATGGTAAAGCGGTCGGCAAAGTAGATTTGGCTGATCAAATTTTCGGCTTGGATCCACGTGCAGATATTTTGCATCGTGTTGTTACTTGGCAACGTGCAAAATCCCGCGCAGGGACGCATGCTGTTAAAACCGTTTCCGATGTAGAAGGCAGCGGCAAAAAAGCCTTTAAGCAAAAGAAAACAGGTAACGCACGCCAAGGCGAAAGATACAATGTTCATATGCGTGGCGGTGGCGTAGTTCATGGACCAGTCGTTCGTGATCATGCCATTGACTTGCCAAAGAAAGTTCGCGCATTAGGTTTGAAAATGGCCTTGTCTTCAAAGGTTAAAGACGGCTGTTTAGTTGTGATTGATTCTGAAAAGTTATCCGCTGCTAAAACAGGGGCTTTTGCAAAACAGTTGAAAAAGTTAGGTATTTCTTCTGCTTTGTTTGTCGGGGCGACCGAGTTAGATGGAAACTTTAAGAAGTCAGCGGCTAATATTCCAAACATTGATGTATTGCCAACCATTGGGTTGAACGTTTTGGATATTTTAAAGCATGAAAAATTAGTTTTGACAGCAGATGCGGTCAAGGCTGTTGAAGCACGCTTGGCATAATTAAATGATTTGTTAAGTGATGACGAAAAGGTAAAAAAATGGCAGAAAAGAAAGTTAATGCAGAGAAAAAAATCGTTGCGACTGCTGGTATTTATGATATACTGCGTCGTCCGATAATCTCAGAAAAGGCGGCAAAGCTGTCCGAAAGTAACGGTGTTGCTTTTGAAGTTGCAGCAAATGCTACCAAGGAAGACGTTGCTCGTGCTGTAGAAGCCATCTATAATATAAAACCAACCAAGGTTAATATTATAGTGGTAAAAGGAAAGGTAAAATCTTTCCGCGGTCGCGGCAAGGGCGCGCAACGCGCTGTTAAAAAAGCGTATGTATCTTTGCCGAAAGATGCAAAATTGGATTTGTCGGCAAATATATAGTTAAATAATTCTGGCAGAGAATCCGAGGCTTTCGGGATGTTAGTGTCAGAATATAAATAAAGGTAAGAAAAAATGGCATTGAAACATTATAAGCCAACAACAGCTGGTACACGTGGTTTAACTTTGGTTGATCGCAGCGAATTGCATCGTGGTGCACCAGAAAAATCTTTGACGGTTGGTTTGAAGTCCAAAGGTGGACGTAATAATTTTGGTCATGTAACTGTTCCTCATCAGGGCGGTGGTCATAAGCGCAAATATCGTTTGATTGATTTTGCACGTAAGAAAAAGGGCGTGCCGGCAACCGTCGTTCGCTTGGAATATGACCCAAATCGTACGGCGTTTATCGCATTGATTGAATATACAGACGGTGCGCGTTCTTATATATTGGCACCGCGCGATTTAAAAGCCGGTGATGTTGTTATATCTGGTGAACGTGAAGATATCAAGCCAGGTAATGCAATGCCTTTGAAAAATATGCCAATCGGTACAATCGTACATAACGTTGAACTAAAACCTGGTGCAGGCGGTCAATTGGCACGTAGTGCGGGTTGCTATGCACAATTAATGGGTAAAGACGGCGTTTATGCACAGATTAAAATGAACAGCGGCGAGTTGCGTAAAGTTCATTCCGATTGCTTGGCAACGGTTGGTAGTGTTTCTAACCCTGACCAACGTAATGTAAACTTGGGTAAAGCCGGTCGTGCACGTTGGTTGGGTATTCGCCCATCTGTTCGCGGTATGGCGCAGAACCCGGTTGATCACCCGATGGGTGGTGGTAATGGTCACTCTAAGGGCCACGAACCAGTATCACGTACAGGTATTCCAGCCAAGGGATATCGTACCCGTAGCAATAAACGTACTGCAAAGATGATTATTCGCAGCAGACATTTGGCAAAGAAAAAATAATAAATAGTCCGTCATCTATATGGTGACGGAGAAAAAAGAAAAAACGGAGTAATTGATGTCTCGTTCAGTATGGAAAGGTCCTTATGTTCATCCTTCCGTTTTAAAGAAAGCGGCGGCGGCGAACGAAAAAAACGACCATAAACCAATAAAAACTTGGTCTCGTGGTAGCACGATTGTACCTTCAATGGTTGGTTTGACTTTTGAAGTTCATAATGGTAACAAGTTCATTCCTGTTTCTATCGTAGAAGATATGATTGGACATAAATTGGGTGAATTTGCACCGACACGTACATTTAAAGGTCATGCAGCAAACAAAAAAGCTGCGGCCGCCAAAAAATAAAATAGGGTAAGTAGTTATGACAACGACAAGATATGGAATAAAAGATAATCAAGCGCGCGCGTTTAATAAATTAATTCGCGTCAGCCATCAAAAACTTGGTTTGGTTTGCGACACTGTTCGCGGGTTGCCAGTAGAACGTGCTATTGATGTCTTGAAGTTTTCAAAGAAACGTGTGGCTGGTGAGGTGTTGAAAACTTTATTGTCAGCAGTTGCAAACGCAGAAAATAATAAAAATCTGCCTGCAGATAGCTTGTTCGTCAAAGAAATTTGGTGTGGCAAGGCGTTGACAATGAAGCGTATCATGCCGGGACCGCGTGGCAGTGCAAGACCAATTCTGAAACCTTTTTCTAATTTGACAATCATTTTAGAATCTGGGGTGGCGCCTGCTAAGAAAACCGTAAAAAAAGAAAAAGCAGCCAAAAAGGAAAAGGCTAAATAAGGTAAAACACAAGTGGTATGGATTTTTATCCTGAATAAAACCGAAAGGTTTCAAGAACACTTGTGATAAAATAAGGAAGTAAGAAAATGGGACAAAAAGTATCACCAATTTCATTACGTGAATTTATTAACAAGGTTACGGATTCACGTTGGATTGCAGGTAAAAAAGACTATGCGAATTTGTTGGCGGAAGATATCAAAATTCGCAAGTTCATTGAAAAGAAACTTAAAAAAGCGGGCTTGGCCAAGGTCGTTATTGAACGCTTTGCAAAAAAAGTAGTGGTAACAGTTCATACGTCTCGTCCTGGTATGATTATCGGTAAGAACGGTGCCGATATTGAAGCGTTACGTAACGATATCAAAAAGTTGGTTAAAAACGATCAGGTAGTTGTGAATATTTATGAAGTTCGTCGTCCTGATTTGAATGCTCAATTGGTCGCGCAGAGCATCGCACAACAAATTGAAGGCCGTGTGTCTTTCAAACGTGCAATGAAAAAGGCGGTTCAAAACGCTTTGAAAGCAGGGGCGCAGGGTATCAAGGTTATGTGCTCTGGTCGTCTTAACGGTGCTGAAATTGCGCGTAGCGAACAAATTCGTGAAGGTCGCATTCCTTTGCATACATTACGTGCTGATATTGACTATGCGTCAATTCAAGCAAAAACCACTTATGGCGTTATCGGCGTAAAAGTTTGGATTTATACTGGTGACGTTGTAAATAAAGAAAAGTTGGCGTCTGAAATGGCTCGTCCCGCTGAATACGCCGGCAGTAGCGAAAGAAAAGGTAAATAATTTTTTGACGGTCATCTATATGGTGCCGGGGACGTCAAAAATTAAGAGCAAAATTAAAAGGTAGTTATTATGTTAATGCCAAATAAAACAAAATTTCGCAAACAGCACAAAGGCCGCATTCATGGCGTTGCCAAAGGTGGTAGCGAATTGGCGTTCGGTTCTTTTGGTTTGAAAGCCATGACACCTGAACGTATAACTGCGCGTCAAATAGAAGCCGCGCGTCGTGCAATCACTCGTCATATGAGACGTATGGGTAAATTATGGATTCGTGTATTCCCAGACGTACCTGTTACAAAGAAACCTGCCGAAGTTCGTATGGGTAAAGGTAAAGGTGCAGTTGAATACTGGATTTGTCGTGTTAAACCTGGTCGTATCTTGTTTGAATTAGACGGTGTTAAACCGGAAGTTGCTTATGAAGCGTTTGCTTTGGCAGCAGCAAAATTGCCAGTTAAAACAAAAATTGTTGAACGTAAGGTTAACTAAGTTATAATTTAACACTAGAGCAAGGCAAAAAGGTTAAAAAAATGGCAGAAAAGAAAGTGGAAAAAGAATCTTTGACGTTGGAAGCATTGCAAAGCAAACTGGATAATTTGAAGAAAGATCAATTTAATCAGCGCTTTCAACATGCTGCGGGGCAGATGCCAAAAACGCACGTTATGCGTCAAACCCGTCGCGAAATTGCACGCGTAAAAACAAAGTTAAACGCTGCAAAAAAATAAAAATTGTAGATTTTTGTTGAGATTTCTAAAATTTTAGATATCATATGCCGAAATCTTAGATAAAAAGGGTGTTCGTTTGACGGTTTGTATGGCTATACAAACGGAAAACGAAAAAGAAAATGTAAGGGATTATAGTTATGCCAAGACGTATACTGCAAGGAACAGTTAAAAGTACAGCAAATGACAAAACAGTCGTCGTAGAAGTAGAACGCCGTTTCCGTCATCCGTTGTATGGTAAGTTCGTGAAGCAGAACAAAAAGTACAAGGCACACGATGAAAACAACGAATATAAAGTTGGTGATATCGTTGCCATTGAAGAACATCGTCCAATCTCTAAGACAAAGTCTTGGATTGTTAAGGGGCGCGTTGGTGTCTCTAAAGACGATGCGGTTGAAATCGTTGACTAAGTCACAACAGGTTCTTTGAGGTCGGGTACAGCGTATACTGACAGACAGTCGGAACCTATAACAAAGCAGTTAGGGATGGCCTAGCTCGCAGTAAAAAGGTGAAGTTATGATACAAAATGAAACAGTTATGACAGTTGCTGATAATTCTGGTGCGCGTAAGGCTATGTGCATCAAGGTTTTAGGTGGGTCTCACCGTCGTTATGCAACTGTTGGCGACAAGATTGTCGTTGCAATTAAAGAAGCAATTCCACGCGGTAAAGTTCAAAAAGGTACTGTACAACGTGCTATCATCGTTCGTACAAAGTTTCCTGTTAAACGTCCAGATGGTTCTATCATTCGTTTTGACGACAACGCTGTTGTTCTGATAAACAAAAATAATTTTGAACCTATTGGTACGCGTATCTTTGGACCAATCGCGCGTGAAGTTCGTCGTAAATATGACGTTCAAAAAATCGTGTCTTTGGCACCAGAAGTAATATAACAAATGGGTTGAAAACAATAAGTTTAGTCCAGAAGTTAGATAAAAGGTTACGAAATGAAAATTAAAAAAGGCGATGAAGTCGTAGTTATTTCGGGAAAATATAAAGGCGTCAAAGGCAAAGTCTTGGAGGCACGCCCGTCCGAATCACGCGTTGTTGTTGAAGGTGTTAATCGTCATAAATGGCACATCAAACCAACGCAAGAAAAAGCAGGTCACATCATTGACCGTGAAGCACCTATCCATGTTTCTAACGTTGCTTTGGTTGATCCAAAAACAAAAAAGGCAACACGCGTTGGTTACAAAATGGATGGCGATAAGAAAGTTCGCGTTGCTAAAAAGTCAGGCGCAGAATTATAAATAACCGGTTTCCGCTGTTACGGAAACAAAACGTTAAGGAATAAAAAATGCAAAGCAGATTGCGTGAAATTTATGAAAAAGAAATCGTTCCTGAATTAATTAAAGAATTCGGGTACACGAACCCATTGGCAGTTCCTAAATTGTCAAAAATTGTTTTGAACATGGGGGTCGGCGAAGCTGTATCTGATAAAAAGAAATTGGATTCTGCAGTTGCAGATTTGACCGCTATTGCCGCACAAAAGCCAGTCGTAACAAAGGCTAGAAAGTCAATCGCAACGTATCGTTTACGTGAAGGTCAAGCCATTGGTACCAAGGTTACATTGCGTGGTAAAAGAATGTATGATTTCTTGGACAAATTAATTACAGTTGCCTTGCCACGTGTAAAAGACTTTCGTGGTTTATCAAAGTCTAAATTTGACGGTCGTGGTAACTATGCTTTTGGTATTAAAGAACATTTGATATTCCCAGAAATCTCGGTTGATAAAATTGATTCAATTCGTGGTATGGATATCGTTATTGCAACAACCGCAAAAACAGACGATGAAGCACGTGCTTTGCTGACAAAAATCGGCTTGCCGTTGGTTTTAAAATAATAAAAAGGTATAAAAATGGCAAAGTTAGCATTAATAAATAAACAGAAAAAACGCGAAAAGTTGGTCGCGCAATATGCAAAAAAGCGCGAAGCAAATAAAGCAAAAATGTCTAGAAACGCTAAACCAGAAGAACGTCAGGAAGCAATGTTGAAGGCTGCAAAACTGCCACGTAACGCAAATCCAACACGGTTGCGCAATCGTTGTTCAGTGACTGGTCGTGCACGCGGTTTTTCACGTTTGTTCGGTTTGTGTCGTCAACAGGTTCGTACAATGGCTTCTGAAGGTAAATTGCCGGGCGTACGTAAATCTAGTTGGTAAATTTTAAACGCCAGTTGTGGACAATGCAGCTGGAAACAAGGACGAAAATATCGTCGCTTAGAAGGAGTAAAAGATGTCATTATCACACCCAATCGGAGATATGCTGACCCGTATTCGTAACGGTCAGAATGCCGGTAAAGAATTTGTAACTGTTCCAAACAGCAAATTGCGTGCAGCAGTTTTAACTGTTTTGAAAGATGAAGGTTTCATCACTGATTTCCGTAAAGAACAGATTGACGAACATCGCGCTAATTTGGTAATTGAATTAAAGTATGTAGGCGGAAACGGTGCAATCCAAGAAATTTCAGTCGTTTCAAAGCCAGGTCGTCGTGTATATTCTGGCAGCGCAAAAATGCCGAAAGTATTAAACGGCTTGGGCATTGCGATTGTTTCTACACCAAACGGCGTTATGACCGACCACAAGGCGCGCTTGATGAATGTCGGTGGCGAAGTGTTGTGCAAGGTTATCTAATTAAAGTAAGGATTTAGTTATGTCTCGTGCAGGAAAATATCCAATAAAATTAACAGAAGGCGTATCTGCGGCAATTGCTGGGGACGTCTTGACGGTTAAAGGCCCAAAAGGTGAAATAAAAATATCTTTGGATACAAAACATGCTGGTTTGGTTGATATAAAGATTGATGCAGAACATGTTATTGTTACTCCAAAAGACACAGAAGAAAAGACTTCACGTACTATGTGGGGAACAATGGCTCGCAACATTCGCGCTGCTGTTCAGGGGGTATCAGAAGGTTTTTCAAAACCAATGTATATGAACGGCGTTGGTTATAAGGCTTCTGTAAACGGTAACAAGTTGGTATTGGTTGCCGGTTATTCCCATGACGTTATAATGGAAATTCCAGAAGGTTTAACCGTAAAAATGGGCGATGCACCAACAGAATTTACAGTTATGGGTATTGATAAGTGCTTGGTCGGGCAGTTCGCTGATAAAATCCGCAAAGTTCGTAAAGCAGACCCATATAAAGGTAAAGGCATTTTCTTTAAGGGCGAAAGAATTCGTCGCAAAGAAGGTAAAAAGAAATAATAAATAAGGTTTAGTTCCCGCTGTTACGGGAATAGAAAAAAGGAAACGAAATGTTAAAACATTTGTCTACTGAAGAAAGACGTAAGTTAGCAAATCGCGCTGCGTTAAAAAGAAAAAATCCAGGAAAAATTCGTCTGTCGGTTTTCCGTTCTGGTCGTCATATAGAAATCCAGGCTATTGATGACGTAAAAGGTCATACAGTTTGTGCTGCGTCCTCAAAAGAAAAAGACTTTAAGGGTAAGGGCTGGAATGTTGCCGGGGCTGAATTAGTTGGTAAGGCTTTTGCAGAACGCGCAGTTAAGGCAAAAATTGCTGATAATTGTTATTTTGATCGTGGTGGTTATCGTTATCATGGTCGCGTAAAAGCACTGTGCGAAGCAATTCGTGCTGGTGGCGTTAGAATTTAATTGTGAAATACGGAGTTTATAAATGGCACGTTTTGATGATAAAAAATTACAGACAGATAACTTGGTAGACAAATTAGTTTCTATCAATCGTGTATCTAAGACTGTAAAGGGTGGTCGCAATATGTCTTTCTCGGCCTTGGTTGTGGTCGGCGATAAGGCAGGTAGGGTTGGTTTCGGTAAAGGTAAGGCTTTGGAAGTACAAGCGGCTGTTCAAAAAGCAACAAAGGCAGCAAAAGCGAAAATGATACGCGTTCCTTTGAAAGAAGGTCGCACCTTGCATCATGATAGCGCAGCAAAATATGGCGCAAGTAAGTTGGTCGTTCGTAGCGCGGTTCCAGGTACTGGTATCATTGCTGGTGGTGCTTTGCGTGCTGTGTTTGAATGCTTGGGCGTTCAAGACGTGGTTGTAAAATCGCAAGGGTCAAATAATCCTAATAATATGATTCGTGCAGCGTTCTTGGCTTTTGCAAAAATGAATTCGCCGAAAACCGTTGCAGCGCGTCGTGGTAAAACTGTTGCAGAAATTATCGCTGGGCGTGATGGGAAGAAATTGGAACCTCAGACACAAGATAAATAATTTCTGATAATAAAAACGGAGTAATGAATCATGGCAAAGATAATTGTTAAACAGGTTAAAAGTGTTATCGGGCGCCCAGAAGATCAACGCAAGGTTATCGCCGCACTAGGTTTGGGACGTATCGGTAAAACAAAAGAATTGGGTGATACGCCTGCCGTTCGCGGTATGGTTGCAAAGGTTTCTCATTTAGTAGAAATCGTTGAAAAATAATTTTTAAACCGAGTACACTTGTTTGTGTGCGAAAAAAGAACTATACTTAAAAATAGTTCGCAGGAAAAAGGAAAACAAAATGAAACTTAATGCTTTGATGGATAATTTCGGTGCTCGTGCAAACGCTAAACGCGTTGGTCGTGGTATCGGTTCTGGTATGGGTAAGACTTCTGGCCGCGGTAATAAAGGTCAAAAAGCACGTAGCGGTTCTCGTAAACAGGCTACTTTCCAGGGCGGTCAAATGCCGATTTTACGTCGCTTCCCAAAATTTGGTTTTAATAATCCATTTGCAAAAGAATATGTTACTATTAACTTGGGTGACATTGAAAAATTCATCGCATCTGGTAAAATTGACGCAAAGTCAACAATTACAATTGATTCTTTGTTAAATGCCAAGATTATTAATCGTAAAAAGTCTGGTTTAAAAGTTTTGGCAAAAGGCGAAATCAAATCTGCTGTAAATATTGTTGCAGATAAATGGTCAAAGTCCGCAGAAGAAGCAATTGTAAAAGCTGGTGGATCAATCAAAAACAAATAACCTTTGATATTTGCATCTGGTGCGCCAGATGCAAATATATAAATAAAAGTTCGTTCGCATGAAATTCTTGAAAGATTTTTTTGGAAACTTATCTGATTTACAAAAACGTATATTGTTTACTATTGGGGCGTTGATTGTTTATCGTATAGGGTCTTTTATTCCATTACCAGGTGTTAACGCATCGGCTGTGCTGCATTTGTTCAGCGGCGAAGGTAGCGGAATGATGGGGATGTTCGATATGTTCGCAGGCGGTTCTTTGTCTCGTATGTCTGTATTGGCCTTGAATATATTCCCGTACATTTCTGCATCTATCGTTTTGCAATTGTTAACTGCAACCAGTAAATCTTTGAATGAATTGCGCAAAGAAGGTGAATCAGGACGTATCAAAATAAATCAATATACGAGATATCTAGCGGTATTTTTGGCGGTCGTTCAAGGTTGGGCCGTTGTTCGTGGCCTGGAATCTATGGCACCAGTTAATGGCGTTGCGGCGGTTGTTAATCCTGGGTTTGCGTTTGAATTGTCCGCAATAATTGCCTTGGTAGGCGGAACCGTGTTCGTCATGTGGTTGGCGGAACAAATTACCGCACGCGGTATAGGGCAGGGGGCTTCGTTGTTGATTTTTGCTGGTATCATTGCAGAGGTCCCAGGAGGAATCGCAAAGTTATTCTCTTTGGGTTCGGTCGGGCAAATATCACCTGCTATGATTGCTTTAATTGTTGCGTTCGTTGTAGGTATTGTTGCGTTAATCGCTTTGTTTGAACAGGCGCAACGCCGTATACAAATATTGTATCCAAGACAAGTAACAGCAAACGGCGTCGCAAATACAAACGCTTCGTATTTACCAATTAAGGTCAATATGTCCGGTGTTATGGGACCTGTATTTGCAGCAAGTATCATGATGTTACCAGCATTTATTCAACGTTTCGTTCAAAGTGAAAATTTAATCGTTCAAAACATCATGGGATTCTTTACGTATGGTACTTGGTCTTATATTATTACGTATACCGTGTTAATTGCTTTCTTTGCATACTTTCAAACGGCGGTTGTTTTTAATTCCGAAGAAACAAGTACTAATTTGAAAAACGCAGGTGGGTACGTTCCTGGCGTTCGTCCGGGGGAACAGACTATGCATTATTTAGATGCTGTCGTATCACGTACAACCGCAATTGGTGTGATGTATCTGGTTGTTGTATGCGTCGTACCAATCATTTTAAATACTCATATGGGTATGCCGCTTGTCATAGGTGGAACGAGTGTATTAATCGTGGCAGGTGTGGTTTTAGATACCGTTAATCAAGTACAGTCTTACTTGGTTGCAGGTAAATATAAAAGCGTTATTAAAACAGCGCAGAAAAAAGGTCGTTTCCGTTAAAGATATATTGTATATTTTTATTGGAAACAAAGTTTGACTTTTGTTGCATATTGTATAAAATAAGGCGACAAATAAAAACTCTTGTAAATCTGAAAACGGTTTTACAGAGAAAATATCAGGGTGCATTTAGTACACTGAAATAAATAAAAAGGAAAATGAAAAATGGCACGTATAGCAGGTGTTAACATTCCTACGGAAAAGCGCATTGAAATCGCGTTGCAGTACATCCATGGTATCGGACCGGCAAAGTCCGCGCAAATTTGCAAGGCTTTGAAATTAAAAGATGGATTGCGTGCGAAAGACTTGACTGACGAGGATGTTGTTAAAATTTCTAAGTATATAGAAGAAAACTTTAAAGTAGAAGGCGATGTTCGCCGTGAAGTTGCAATGAATATTAAACGTTTGCAAGATTTGAAAACTTATCGCGGTATTCGTCATCGTAATCGTTTGCCGGTTCGCGGTCAACGTACGCAAACAAATGCTCGTACTCGTAAGGGAAAGCGCGTTGTTGTTGCGGGGTCCGCTGTAAAGGGTAAATAATTTTAACAGGTAGAGATTAACACGATAGTTAATTGAAGACATCTAAAAAGGTATTAAAAAAATGGCAGTTACAAAAGCAAAAAAGAAAGTCGTAAAAAAAGTATCACATGGTATTGCTCATGTGGTTGCGACTAATAACAATACTCGTATTACAATCACAGACCAGTCCGGTGCCGTTTTGACATGGGCAACCGCTGGGGCAAATAATTTTAAAGGTGCAAAAAAATCTACACCATATGCAGCGACGGTTGTTGCAGATGCCGTTGGTAAAAAGGTTGCTGAAATGGGTATGAAAACAGTTGATGTTTTGATGCGCGGTATTGGGCAAGGTCGCGAATCTGCTGTACGTGGATTGGCAAACGCTGGTTTGATTGTTCAATCTATTACTGATACTACACGTATCCCACACAACGGTTGCCGTCCAAAGAAAGTTCGTCGTGTATAACGATTGATTTAGAAAAATAAAAATCCCGTTTTAACGGGATTTTTATTTTTTGATTTTTTTTATTTGATTATTCTACGAGTTGTGCATGTCCCTGCCGGTTTATAAACAGTAACAGGTTGGTATATTTGATGATGATCTATGACTTCTGTGTGTGTTTTTACTTTGACAGGCTGTTGATTGCATTTTGATACTTTGCATGGACGGCTTAGATCAAGTGAAGAAGCAACATGATTGCATTTGTTACATTCGTTACATTTGCGATAATTGCAAGAAGGTTTGGAAACGCCCCTGTATCTGACGGTATCAATAGTTATATTTTCCCTTACTGTGTATGTTTCTGTTTCACGGTATGTGCCCGCGTATGCAACACCACAAATTAATAAGAAAGTAACAGATGATAATAATTTTTTCATTTTTTATCCTTTTGTTTGTTGATATATTAGTACAATAAAATAAAATGTCAACTTTTAATGCGTTTTTTGTGCTTACTATTTTTAGGGCTTTATATGTTGTTGTTTTTGTAATAAATGTTTGACTTTTTTTAGTTTGTGATATAAAATGCGCGGGCGTATAAAGGTTTATACGTACCAAATGGTGAAAATGATAAACTAAGCCAAAAGGAAAAATTCATGATTGAAAAAAATTGGATGACTTTGATTAAGCCGAAAAAATTAAATATCAAAGTTGATGAACATAACCCAAATATTGCTACTTTAATTGCAGAACCTTTGGAAAAGGGTTTCGGTCGTACGTTGGGAACGGCTTTGCGTCGCGTATTATTGTCGTCGCTACAAGGTTGTGCACCTGTTTATGTGAAGATTGATGGGGTTCAACATGAATTTTCTAGCATATCTGGCGTTCGTGAAGATGTAACAGATATTATCTTGAATTTAAAAGGTGTTTATTTCAAGGCTTTAACAGAAGGTCAACATAAGGCTTATATAAAAGTTAAAGGCCCAGCGGTTGTTACTGCAGGAATGATTGAAACTTCTGGTGGCGTTGAAGTGATGAATAAAGATGCTGAAATTTGTACCTTGGATAACGGCGCAAGTTTTGATATGGAAATAACTTTGGATACGGGTCGTGGTTATGTACCGGCCAGTTCGCATGCAAATGGTTTGCCGTTGGGGGTTATTCCTGTTGATTCTATATTCTCGCCTATTTTAAACGTTGCGTTTGATGTTTCTGAAACGCGTGTAGGTCAATCTACGGATTATGACAAATTAGAACTTACTGTTAAAACGAATGGTTCTGTATCGCCAGAAGATGCAATCGCTTTTGCTGCAAGAATTTTGACTGATCAGCTGGTTGTATTTATTAATTTTGAAGATCCAGCACAAATCAGCACCAAGAACGAAGAAGAAAAAGCAAAAGATGCTTTACCGTTTGATCCAAAGCTATTAAAGCACGTGGATGAGTTAGAATTGTCTGTTCGTGCAAATAATTGCTTAAAGAACGATAAGATTAATTGGTTGGGTGAATTGGTCCAAAAGACAGAGGCTGATATGTTGAAAACACCTAACTTTGGTCGCAAGTCTTTGAACGAAATCAAAGTTCAATTGGAAGCGATGGGTTTAAGTTTGGGTATGGACGTGCCAGGTTGGCCACCAGAAAACATTGCTGAATTAGCAAAAAAATACGAAGACCCATATAAATAGTGTTTCTGTGTCGGTGATAAGCATTTGTCACCGGCACGAATAAATCCTTGGTTCTGAAATTAAGAGTTTCAGGTCAGGGCGTCTCAACGAATCCTCGGGTAGAGGCTGAAGAACATAAAGGAGTAATCAATGAGACATATGAAAGCAGGTCGTACTTTTAATCGCGATACAAATGCACGCAAGGCTTTGTTTATAGGTCTGGCGAAGAACTTAATTGAAAAAGAACAAATTAAAACGACTTTGCCAAAGGCAAAAGATTTGCGTAGCGTAGTGGAAAAATTGATTACGCGCGCAAAAGTTGACACCGTTGCAAATCGTCGCTTGATTGCGAGTGAATTGGGGAATTCTTCGGCTGAAACCGTAAAGAAATTATTTACGGTTTTGGGGCCTCGTTATGCAAAGCGTCCTGGTGGTTATACGCGCGTTTTAAAGGCTGGCTTCCGTTACGGTGATGCTGCACCTATGGCGATTATTGAATTGGTTGATCGCGATATAAACGCAAAGAAAGCCACAAAGCCCGCAGCAACAGAAGAAAATAAAGCAGACAAGGCAGATAAAAAAGAAAAAGTAACAAAGAAAGCAAACGCATCCGATGATAAAGATGTCAAGGAAGCAAAAACTGCTACAAAGAAAACAGACGCTAAAAAGGCGACAACTACAAAAAGTCGTACTACAAAAAGTAAATAAAAAATGCGCCGACGGCGCATTTTTTATTTAGCGTATTTTTTGAACAAACAAAATTTCTTTCGGCATTCTGGCAATCGCCCAAGAATTAATCTCTGGTAAAATCTTTATCATTTTGCTTCTTGTGTTATCTTCGGCAAATGAAGGCGCATCAGATACAAAATAACCGTTGATTTTAAGATTGTTTTTTAAATCTGTTAATAACTTTAAAAGACTTTCGGCGGTTAAATATTCCGGAATATTGGACAGATTTATTACATCATATTGCTTTGTTAAGTGCGTATGCAATGACATGATATCAGACCAAATAAAATTAAACGGTTTGGTAATAGATTTTTTCATAATTTCAAATTCTTGTTTCGTTGGCAGGGTGTGTTTGTTAGACTCAGAAATATTATTCCCGTTGCCAAATATGTTATAATCATTCATTGCGTTAACGAATTGTTTCGTATCATTTGGCAGCTTTTTAATTATATCTTCCATATATGGAATGCTTTTTATGTCGTTTGTTTTGTACAAGCGCGACAACAGATATGTATATTGGTCAAGAGATAGGTCGTTTTGCAACGCTGTAACTTTTATGTCCATGATGGCTTTGGCACAAAAGGATACGTCAAACGTATCAATGTTTTCCGCAGGGGTTAATTTGTAAAACATAGGATGGTCGCCGCTGGCAGCAGTGGTTAAAACATCTTTTGCGAATGAAGCGGTTGCACCTGTTATCGTTCTAAGCGGTTCGTTTGTCTTTATATAGGCAGGCGAATATTCGTTAAACATTTTTTTGTTTGGGTTTAGATATTTGCGAAATCCAGATTTGTATGTGAAATAATAGGATTTTGCAACGTTGATATTTGGTTCATAAGATTTTATAGACATGTTAGTTATTCCTTTTTTGTTATATGGTTATTATAGCACTATATATATATTTGTCAATATGCTTGTTGGATATTTTTTATTATTATGTTAAAAGGTTCTTGTGTGATTTTTGTAATTATGATAAAATACATTAAATGTTGAGGGCTTTTCTATGAAACGTTTCGTTGTATTTTTTGCGTTTTTGGGTTTGCTTATTACGTCTGCAAATGCTGCGGTACCACAGCAACGGCGCGGTCAGGCCGCTGCAGAAGAAGGGACAACTGCTGCGACATCTTCGCGGACAAATGCTGTTTCTGCACGCAGTGCAACAACTGCGCGCAGTGCGACCAGTACCAGAACAACAGCACCGGCCAGGTCGGCAACCACGGGCAGAACAACCGTTTCAAGAAGCGCGACGCCGGCGTCAACCGCCCCCGCGACAACGGGCGTTGTTGCGCGTGCTGGAACAACGCAAAAGGTAATTTCTACGGGAACCAAAGTCGCCTCGGCAACGGCAAATGTAATCGTTAGTGAGGCTTGTCGTCAGAAATACATGGGGTGCATGGATTCTTTCTGTATGTTGGATAACGATAACGGTGGTCGCTGTATTTGCAGTGATAAAAACGCTGAATTGGATACGGTGTTGGCAGAAATAGAAAAACTGGACCAGCAAAGTTATCAAATGGCCACGGTCGGCGTTGAAAGAATAGAAATGGGCGATGCCGCCGATGCGGCAATCGCAAACGCAAATGCTGTTGCAGATTCTATATTAAAAGCAGGTCAAGAAGAACAAAAGCGGACTTTGGATTTGTCGCTTTGGAATATGAGTTTTGAAGAAGATGAAGAAGATATATTCGGTGAAAATGCGTCAGTCAATCCTATAGAAGGCAAAGAGGGTGATGCGTTGTATCGTGCCGCTAATGATATTTGCGTCGCACAAGTGCCAGAGTGTCAATCAGAATTATCAATGTTACAGTTGATGTATTCACAACAAATAAAGTCGGATTGCAGTGCATATGAAAATAGTCTGAAACAGCAAAAAAATTCAAGCGCGCAAAAATTATATGCCGCGGAACAAGCATTAAGGAGTGCGGCGTTAGAGCAATATCAATCTGCTAATAAGTATGATTTAGGACAATGTGCCGTAGAGTTTAAAAATTGTATGATTACTACCGCTGGTTGCGGCGAGGATTTTTCAAAATGTGCATCTGTTGCCGCTTTTGATAATACTAATGCCAGTCAAAGAGCTAACAGAAAACCTGCTACTTATACTATTCAAGGTACTGTTACAGGTATAGAAATCTACGCGTCTACTTATGATACTTTGCTGGCAAAAAAACCTTTATGCGAAGGCATTACGAAGTCTTGCGTCGCTGTCGCCGATAAAGTTTGGGACACTTTCTTGAAAGACATTGCACCTCAAATAAAATCCGCAGAATTAATCGCTGAAAACGATGCAAGACAAAATTGTATCGGATCTATTTCTGATTGCTTCCAAAAGGCTTGTAAAGATAACATTGATCCTAATGACCCTGATGGTTCTTATGACATGTGTTTAACAAGACCAGAGACTATGTTGAATTTGTGCAAGGTCCCTTTAAATGCTTGCGGTATTGATGCTTCTTCTGTCGCAAAGGCTGAAGAATCTCAGATTTGGGATTTCGTTGTCGCTAGATTGGCTTCTATGAGAGTGGATTCTTGTACGACTGCTGTTAAAGAATGTCTGCAAGCAGATGATAGATGCGGAAAGGATTATACACAATGTATCGGATTGGATTTGGCGTCAATACGTCAAATGTGTCCTTTAGAAAAACTTGTCGCATGTCAACAAAATGGTGAATTAACAAGTATGGTTGATATTGATTATATGTTACAAGGTATTTATTTGGGTATAGATAATGCCATGCTAGAACAGTGTCAAAATATAGTTAATGAAAAAATGCTGGCCTTGTGCGGAGATTTGACAAGTTGTGATATTTTTTCTCAGGATGCTAATATAGGAAAAAACAGTTTGGTAAGTTATAAAAATTCCAGTGGTGATTATGTTATAGACGGTGTTATTTTATATAGCAATTTAACTTTGGGTCAAAATTCAAATGGTCAGTATAATTTGGATATTAATAAATACATGTCGCAAATTGCCGATGCTAACGATGAATCAAAGGAAAGAATCCGTACCGCTTTGACGGGTATTCAGAATGAAATTCAAAGACGGATAGATATATTGGCATCAGATCCAGAAATAACAATGTGTGTTAGCGGTCGTGATATGAGTCAGATTCGCGGTGTTACATCGCGTAACGTAGTAGATAGAACAACTGCGCGTTTCCCGCATTTGTTGGATTCTTATACGAATGTGATTGCTAATGCCGTTTTGGATTCGGCAAAGTCAAATTATGATGCACAATACGCAAATTTGTTTGCACAGGCAATCAGTACAGCAGATGAATATAAAAATCAGATATATTGCAATGCTTTGGTGCAAGGTGAAGAATATGCTTCAACAAGATTGGCTAATAAAAACAGTGGAATTAAAGAATCAAATGATTGGTCTGTTATTATAAACGGTGTAACAGATGATGAAATGTTAAATGTATTGTTGGAAAGTAAAGGGGTAGAAAAGGTAATAGTGGAATCTAAGGGGTTATTTAGTAGTGGTCGTATGATTGGCAAACAAACAATTACCGGTATATATGAGCCAGGTACCAGCACATGCAGGATAACCACAACTACATATCCATGTACAGGGTTTGAAGCGATATATAATTATGAATCTGCAAGTTATAGTGGTGAGGCGGGGGCTCAGGTTGGGCCTTTTGGTGGAAGTGCCGGATATTCTCAATCCAAAGCCTCGGATACATATCAGGGGAATTTCTGTAGTACTTATGCTGAACCGGTTATTACCGAGCAGTTGGTAAGTTTTGCGGTTGGGTCGCAACAGTCGTTTGGTTTAACTACACGTAGTAATTTACAGTCTTATTATAATGATCAATCTTCGGTCAGTAATGTAACAGAGAAAAATGGGGGCGGATTTTCGCTTGGTATTAGTACAGGCGATATCAGCAATATTGGTAATAGGGGTTCATCTTCTTCTGCTAGTCCTGTAAGTAATTCAGGCACTTCTACTTCAAATTATGAATCTAGACTTGATTCTATGAAAATTGATACAATAAATACTACTGAAGCTATAACTACAGCACCAGCATGGAATAATTAAAGCTACATAAACACCGCCGAAACGGCGGTGTTTATTTATGTTTGATTTATTCCAATTCAGATATAGACGTTATCACTTTTATTCCTGATTCTGACCATTCTGATATCTTGGTATCTAGGTCCATTATGTTCGTTTCAGCAAGATATAATACACCTTGTATTTGCTTGGATGATGCTATTTCTTGTATCTTCTTTATAGGGGATTCTTTCTGCTTGCCAGACGCAAACCATAATTCTTCGTCTGCTATCCAAAAATCAGGGTCTGAATGAATGCCTATGACAAAATTGTCGCTGATTATTATGTCTTGTTTTTGCTCAAAACTCTCTTTACGCGATTGCAAGAATTTTATCACTGTTTCTTGGGACTCTGTCGTCGTGTCATCGTCCCTGTCCCCGTCTTTTTCATCAAAGTCTATGTCTGTAAATACAGGCGAAAAATGCGGCATGGATTCTTCGGCGTATTCCGAATCGTCTATGTCGGGGGCGTCAAAGTCAAAATTCTCAGGAATGGGCAGCGGGTTGTCTGTGTCGGTAATTGTGCTGTTGTCGGGTTGCTTGTCGTTGCTTGTTGTCTGCGCGGGTGAGGATAAGTCAGCCGTATTCGCTGCAGATGCGATTTCGTTGTACTTATTAATCGCTTGGGGTGTTATGCCGGCGCGAATGTGTTCGCGGGCGCGTAAAAACGGCGTACGTAACTCGGCAGGAATGCCCGCAGGTAATGTCTCTGCGATTGGTTGATTTGTTTCGGGGTTGTCTTTGGTTTCTTTTTTCGATTCGGTACTTTCTTCTTTTTCTGGTACCGGATACAGAAATTTTGGTATCGGTATTGTAAATAAAGGCTTCTTGGTTCTGATTATTAGCGTCGTTGTTGCAATGTACAAAGGTATTGCTGCGAGTAATAATATAACAAACACAAAGCCCGGAAAGTTATTTAGGTTAGCCTGGGGCAACTGTGCCCAAGCGTTTGATGAAAATATGTCGAAATTAAACAGCCAAAGCAATATTCCCCATATCACAGCGCCATAGCATGCTGACCATATGATAGCATTTTTATGCGTGGCGATAAGGTTAAAAATCTTGCTCATGATTTATATGATAGACTATAAGTATATTTTGTCAAGTTTTTTGTGTCGTATATTTAATTATAAATTCATCAAAAAAGGCTTTTTTTTAATGTATTTTTAAGGTATAATTACAAAGATAAACAAGGGGGAGTTTTTATGCCAAATATGCGTAACGTTGTCAGTGCTTCTGTTGCAGGATTAGGATTGTTTGTGTTTATTGGTACCGTTTATGCGGCTGATTCTGCGGGGCGGGCTGCGTATAATGTACGTTCTTTGAATCGTTCTGGTGAAATGCAGAATACGTCAACGCAACGTATGCCGACTATGCCGACGTTACCGGGTTCTGCAACCGGGAACTTGTCCCCTAATTTACCAAGCGGTGATGGCGGTGATGACGGCAATGGCGGTGGCGGTGATATTGATCCAGAACCAAAACCAGAAACAGATTGCCCAGATGGCGGCGTAAGAAATTCTGAATATACTGTTGATAATTGTATGAACGATGTTTTGGCTTGCGTTAATAATGGGGCTTTGCCAAACGGATTAAACGACTTGTTCAGCGAAGAATTACGTAATTCCATTGTTAACGGTATGGGGCTGTGTACAGTACAGGTTGAAAGATGTATAAGTGAAGTTCGCAGGGATTGCAGAAATATATACAGAAGTTCGGCTGATGTATGGTTAGATTTTAATGCGCGTATCGTTCAACCGGAATACTATAATTTCGTATTGCGTAAAACGGGCTTAACGCCAAATCAGGCTGAAAATACTTGTTTGTTGTTAGACAGAAATACTTATGGTTCTTCGTTTAATGCGGTTTCTAATTCTGGTTCTGTGACGGCGGAATACAACGTTTCTGTCGGCGCTTATAACAACCAAAACGGTAATGCGCTGATTAAAACGCAACCCCAAGGCGTTAATGTAAACAGCAGTAATGGTGTCGACGGACAACGCGGGCATTATTCTCGTTGGGATCCGGTTACTGCAGAATGCTGGATACGTGTTGCCGCATATAACAAGGACGAACATATTACGAATAATTGGTTGTTTGGTGCCTTGGGTGACGATGAACCGGCAGAGGTATGGAAACTGGCGGGTGATACGTTTACCTGTAACAAAGATTTATTTGGGTTTTCATTATTAAATGATACTGCCACGGTTGCGGTCGTTGGAATTGGTGGTGGTACTTTGGTTGGTGGTGGTATCGGCGCGGCTGTTGGTCATGGTTCACGTTTGTTGGATTGTAGTAATGAAAAGCATCGTGAAATGATGACGACAGAATTGCGTTCAAACGGCAATTTTGGTCGGATTAGTCAATATATGTCATCGCCAATAGGGGCAAATGATAAAGTTATAACCCAGGCGCAATGCGAAGAAATAGTTACGTTGTATGATACTTATAGTCAGTTACAGGCAGAATTGGCCAGATGTAGTACAAGCGTAACCTCTGAAACATTGGTGTATAAATTTAACGCTGTTGTAGAAGTTTGTGAGGAAGAAGAAGACGAAGAAGTTTGCCAAAATGTGAAGCAAAATGCTTCTCAACAAGGGGATGTAGAATTAGAAAATGTTGAGGTTGAAGACTTGGAAGACGATATACAAAAAAAACTGATGGCAGCGCTTAATTCTGATGATGTTAATAAGTTGCTCGCAAAAGATTCCGCTTGTTTATTCAAGGCGATAAATCAGGCACGTAAATCGGGTACTGGGATATTTTGTGAAGGTGACGAGCAAAAATGCAAAACACCAGAACAGTTGGAACCTGATATGAAGGCCTTGGCAGAGATTTATACCGATAATCTGGTAGACTTAATCCAAAACGGTGAAAAGTCTAATATGGCACAAAGTATCGCCATTGGTGCAGGTATCGGTGCCGGGGCAGGTGGATTGGCAACCGCAATTACCGCCTTTGTAGAACGCAGTAATATTAACTGTCGGGTTGGTGACGGTTTGGCACAGGTTGGATTGGGTAAATCTTATTCCATAGGTTCGTTAAAAGACTTTTATGTAAAGTGGAATTTGCGTTTGCCAGATAACATTTTACCAACAGGAACGGCAACAGATTGCGAGTCTTGGCGTCGTACTTGCGGTACCTTGACGGATTTGAATCAATGCAAAAGCGCACAAATTAATTACAAGCCAGCCGGTGCAGTTACGTCTACGTTGGTATCTTCGGCGTGCGCAGTAGCAGGCAGTGTATGCACAGAAAACTATCCGGTGGCAAAATCATACGGTGCATGCGAGTAAATCTGTGGGCTTTTTATACAAGCCGCCCAAACGGGCGGTTTTTGTTTGTTGTATGTATAAATCTAAAATGATTTAATATTCAAAGATATTAAATGTGCATAAATGATTAAATCAAAGGGCAGGGTAAATATAAAGGCTCTGGGTATATTTCGGTGTTGTTAAACGTGTAAATTTATATGTTTTGATTTATATCATATGATGAAATGGTTGTGAAGTCCGTGGTGGACGTAACTTGTATATTCTAATTGCGACAATTGGGCATATATGTAATTGTTTTTATATAGAACTGCATCTGGTTGGCGTTCATGCTAAATAAAAAGTATTATCATATAAGCGTTCGGAAAAATCTGTTATTCTAAACGATTGCAGTTATATGTCATAATTCTGTTGTATTTTGGTTATAATAATCGTTTACAAGCGATGCGAATCCTGTTTGCATAGCATTATTCGCGCTGCCAAAATTCAACACATCTTCAATAGTCGCCGAATCTACCTGATGTAGCGGTGATATCACAGGCGCATTTGCCAATATAAATTGATATATTTTTAATATATTTGACAGCCTGATTGGGAAATCTTTCTAGGCATATGTGTTCGTTATTTTATTGTATTTAAAACGTCCAAGGCGTACATGGTGAAGGTCTGTATTCTATTGTTACATTTCTGCACGCTTCGCAATTATTGCCGTTGCAATTTTTTTCCTTACGAAAAGCATCTGTACAGTTTTGCGAGCCTGCCCCCTTGGATAGTATGTTGGCTTCTGGAATTCCGAATAAGCTAAGTTGGGATGTAACGGCTTTTGCACGTTTTTCTGATAATGGCTGATTTATACGGTCGTTTCCTGTTTTATCAGTATTGCCAGTAACAATCAGACAATATGTTGGGTTGTCCTTATTGGTGCTTAATATTCGAGTTGCGAATGTTGCAATTATTGTTTTTGATGTCGGTACTAACGTATATTCGTTTAACTTAAACAAATTGCGTGCTGATAAAGAAACGATATTTTCATCGTTTTTATTTTCTGCGTCAGTATTTGCAATGGCTGATATGATACTATCTACGCTTGTAAGAGTGGTTATCTTTTCTAGTTCAGTTGGGTTTGCTTCATTATTTTGTGATGGTGTGTCATCGTTGTTCGATGCTACTTCTGTTTGATTGGTGTTTGAATTATACTCAATTCTCGTGTTTGTGGGTTTGCAATTTGGAACAGTCCCCGTTGTGCCTGCTGGGCAGGTTGCGCCTGCCGTTTGGTCTGGCAGTTGGCTGATTTCATATTCCAGTTTCTTTAATGACTCGTAACTGGCAAGTATTTGTTCCGAGTTTTCTTTTGGTGCGTTTTTATTTATCGCAATATTTCCCGCAACGCCTATGACCGCGCCGGCACCTGCGGTAATTAAACCGGTTTTTAACTTGCTGGCTGTGTCTGCCTGTTGTTGCGCCCATAAAGCAGCATCGGCACTGTTCGGGTCAGATAATGCACGCGCCAAAGACGCAAACGTACCTGTGGTTATACCAGTTCCTACGTCGTCATATAAACCTGTGTCTGCTTTATCCAACAGCATTTCTGATTCTATGCCGGGTGACATGCCCAATGATTCTTTTCTTGTTTTCAAGTCCGAGGCAAGTTGAATGTATTCAGTATACAAAGATATTAATTCGTTACCGCCGGGCAGTATTATGTCGGTATCGCCACCATGAATATCTTGTCCTTGACCGTAATCGCAACGGAAAGTTGCCAAGTATGCGGTCATATCTTGTTCTGCGGCGGCGTCTGCGCTTTGTTCCGATAGTGCGGATAAAGCCTGCATTCCGCCGATGCCCATTGCACCTATAGACGCGGCCCCTAATAATTTGTTTGCTGTGGATTGTTCTTTTTCTTTCATGGCGTCGGCGTTTTGCTGCAGTTCAGCAATTTGCTTTTCTGCGTCTTCTTTGGATAGAGTTTTTTTTGCGCATGCCAGTTTGTCAGGCGTTCTTGTAAAGCCTTCTTCGCATTCATCAACAATGCAAGTGTGGCTGTCAGTTGTTGCATTATATTCTGAATGTGCTTTTGTGGCGTTTTGTGGCATTGGATTACAATCTCCGGATGTGCCGACACACACACCATCTTGGGGATTATATCCATATTCACACTTTGTTGCATGACAGGCACCATCACCAGTTACTTCGCCTTCAGTTGCATGAGGAATGTTTTGCAGTTCATCTGTTGTGCATTTGCGGGTACTTGCGACACATTTAGTATGGTCGTCATTTGGAATAAAATTATCAATACATGTATCTATATAACAATAAATTATATTATTTTCAGTTTTTAATTTTCCAGTTTTTGCCTTTGGATCTTGTTTTTGTAGTTCTTCCTCTGTACAATCATTTGTTGCATTTATGGTAATGCCAGTATTTAGTGTTGTTTCGTTGGGACTAAGTCGTATATTATAGTTTGTTGTGTTGCTAACATCAATTGGTATCGTTTGCGTTGTATACCCAATATAAGAAATTTGTAAATATTTTGCATCTGGTGTAAGTGCTAATGTAAAATGTCCGCTAGCATCTGTACTGGTACCCAAAGTACTGACCCCTTGTTGAATTGCTGTTTTTTGTGCATTAAGAGCGACTATGTTTACATATTCAGCAGGTTTCTGTTGTTCATCTGTTACTGTCCCGGAAATGGTAATCATTTGATCGGCATCATTTAGAGAATCCGCGAAGGCGGGGAACGATATACATAGCGCAAAAATTATATTTAATATCTTTTTCATTTTGTGTTTTTATCAAGATTTTGTGATAATTTGCTGGCAAAACCATTTGAATTGTTGTTATTAAGATTGTTCACCGCTCTCTCAGTGAAATTTTGGGTACCGGTTACTTGATTGAACGCTTCTGTGTTCGTTTTTATTGTTACCTTGGTTTTTCCTATTTGTGCCGTTATTCTGTCTTCGTCCTTTGTTGTTGTGTCTGATTTTGTTGGGTTTGTCTGTGGATTGCCAGTCGTCGTTACCGTTGTCTGTGTGGTTGTGGACTTAGACCCGTCACCATAATTTTCTTCGTATTCTTCTTTTGCTTTGTCAAGGGCGTTTTCAGCCTTTTGTCTGTCAATCGCACGATCTATCGCACCAGACGTTACTGCACCCGCCGCAACACCAAGACCAGAACCTAACAAGGCAGATGTCGCAGATTGCTGCGCGCGCGTAGTACGATAGGCGTTTTCTTTAAACATCGTTATGTCTATGCCAAACCAATTCGGCGTGCAGTCAAACGAAGAACCTGCATATGCCTTCTTTGATGCAAACAGAGTATTGTTGTCGCCCGCATAAAATTCAACCGTGTAAACGCAATCAAACGTGCGTTCGTCAAACATTGCGCCCAACATGTTGCATTGTTCTGCCATCTTGTCGCGCAATGCATATAAACGTTCTTCGTCGCGTTTTACTTGTTCTTCGGCGTCTACGCGTAATGTCGCAAATAAACTCATTGCACGACTTGCCAAACCACTGTCTTGGGATTTGCATTCAGTCGCAATCGTTGAACATGCAGATATTGCAGCGTCGCCAGCCGATTTACCAAGGCACTTGCTGAATGTCGTGCCACATTGGGTGACAATGCAATCGTTGTATCTGTTACCACAATCAAGTATAGAGTTATATAGTGCCAGTTGGGCGTTTGTGTCACGGTCCGCTTTTATTTCCGGTGCAAATTTGCTGTACTCTGTACCCGTGCATTCTGTGTCAAGACGGCAAGAATCCATTTTGTTGCCCCATGCGGTGTCCGTGTCGCCACTGCACTTTGAAAAGTCGTTACCGCATTTGCCCTGCATACATTTACGTAATGCAACGTCGCATGCGTTTTGACCAGTAGATAGTGACGCCTGCGTTGATTGCGTTACCGTGCTAACCGCGGATTCTGCGTCCAAGGCCGCCCGTTGACGACGAATCATTTCCGCTAATTCGGTGTCGCTTGTATCAGATTGGCTGGATACGCTGGCGTTGCCAAGAACGTCAGAAAATTGCGACGATTTGTTTTCTATAACTATTTCTTCTTCTGTCGCGTCAGATGTATCAACGGTTTCTGAATTTGCTTCATCGTTTGTGTTCGTTACTGTTTCGGTTCCTGTTCCTGTGTCTGATATCTGTGTCGCCATCGTGGGCATGCGTGCAGAAGTGCTTGGGCGGTTGGATGCCACGGTTGGTCTGGCCGCAACTTCGCGCTGAACAACCGAGGCACCGCTAGCATACATGCTGTATAAGCATATAACCGCCATACATACTACGCCGCCTGACTTATACCAAGCGATTGTTTTTTTGTCGTTAAAAATTTTTCTTCGTATCGTCGTCATATCTTATTTATTTTAATGTATCACAAGCCAATTCATAAAATTTACAGAATTGTGTTGCTGCGCTTTTTTCTGATTCATAACCTTCGCCACATTTGTTTGGCATGTTGCGTTCGCATACTATCTTAATGCAGCTGTCACGTCCGGTATTGTTGGCACAGGCACTTTTTGCGTCTGATACTTTTTTAGTACGTGCATTTTGATATGCAGACACAATGTTGTCTATGGCCAGGTCCGCGTTTTTGATGGTGTTGTCCCGAAGAGACATTAAATCGGAACGAATATCTGATATGTATTCGTCGCAACCCTTGGCCTCTACAGAACAATAAGCAAAGAAATTATTAAATTCCGAATCGCTTTCACAAGAACGATAGTCGGGCCCGCAACGTTTGCTGTCAACCATGCACGCCGTTATATCCGTAGAGCAGGTTGTTTTGCTGACCGTCTTGTTCGCGTCGGCACGTAATGAAGCCATTTGGGCGTTTATGCCGGCTGCTTTGCAAGATTGTTCTATTAATTTATCATATGTGTCGGATACGTCTTCGGTTGTACAACCTTCTATCTTTTTTATACATTGTTCTGTTGCCCATATATAACGTTTACCCGGGTCGGTGGGGGCATTTTTCAATTCTTTTTCACTAAGCGTATATTTCGCAGATTGCCCAAGCGATAAACTGCGCATAGCGTTCTTTGTGTCTGGACTGCCGGCACTGGACGTACCACAATATTGGCAACGAGCCGCAGGATTAGATGATATGTTTATCGCACATACAGAATCAAGGCAACGCGTTAAATTTGCTTGCGAACAAGTCGCGGCAAGCGATAAACCAGGGCATAAGCATATGCTGGATATTAAAAATACGATTTTTTTTACCATTTCTCTCTTTATCTGTAACTATATCAAAAAATACGCGCCCATAAAAGTAAAAAAAGAAAATAAAAAAGACCCTTGACAAATTTATATTTTTGTATTATATTCTTTTCAGAAAGACATAAATACTATTTAAGGAGAATGAAAATGGATAAAGATTTTGAAAACATAGATATAAACATAAATGATGAAGGCATGGAGCAAAATTTTGAACCCATAGAACCCATAGAACCCATAGATGATGATAAAAACATGGGGCAAAATTTTGAAAACAAAAATGGTAATAAAAAGTTGGCTAAAATCACTTATGGTGTATGGGGATTGGCGATTTTGTTGATGGGCTTAGGCGTTGGTTTAGGTGTTGGTAATTGTATGAAAGATAATGATAAAGACTGTGACGCTTATAAAGACGCCATACGTAAAATAGATAACTTGCAAGAAAAACGTTTGAAGGCGACAGAAAGAATATTTATGTTGCGTGATTCTTTAAACGATGTAAATTCTCGTTTAGAAGATTGCGAAAACTCCAAGGTTAATAAAAGTCGTTCTGTAAAACGTACTTCAAATGCTCGTCGCGTTGTACAGCCAAAAGCACAAAAATATGTCAATAGCAATACAGAAATAACCCTGAAAAATCAGGCCAAAAACGATGGCGATGTGATTGTTGGTAATTCTTGCGGTGGAAACAATAATACAAGAATAACATTGGAGCAGGGCGCTGTTAACAATGGGACTATATATGTTAACAACGGTTGTTCGGATTGCGGTAAAGTAGAAGTAAAGGTTAAAGATAAAAAGAAAAAATGTAAAACTTATGAAATAAATGGTTATATCATAGTTACAAAACAAAAAGTGAACTCGCGTTAATTATATGCGATGCCACAGTAATGGGGTTCGTGTTTAAACGAACCCTTTATTTATTGTTTTATGAAAGTTTTTTCTAGACATATAATTCTGATGTGTGTTAAGATATTTTGAGTAAGAGAGAATGGCACATGAAATACATCAGAATTTTATTCCTTTCTTTATTTTTTATTCCTGGGGCGTTGTTCGCTGCAACAAATGAATTTACCGTTGCTGCGCAATTATTGTCTGCCGCCAAAAACGGTGATATTCAACAGGTACAGATATTAATAAATAATGGTGCAAATATTAATTATGTTGATAGCACGGGTTTATCAATTGTTTGTACTGCTTTGATGAATAATGATATCAAGGCAGCGCAAATATTGCAGATGTATGGTGCAGATGCATCAAAATGCGATCAACAAATAAAGCAATATAATAATAAAAATAAACCGCAAAGTAGTGGCGGGTTGTTTAGCGGGCTATCTACCGCCCACGGTATAACACTGGCGGCGGCGGGTGCCGCCGTTGTTGTAGGTGGGCTGTTCTTGTTGACAGACGTGTTAGACCCAGGAAATGATAATTCTAGCGGGTCGGTCAGCGGCGGTACAAGACCTGGTGGTGACGGCGGTACTTCTGGTAATGCAACGGCCGCGTTTGAGATTCCTTATGGACCGGCAATGCCAAACAGTGCGTCAGAGGCTGCAAATTATGTTTCTAATTTAAATTATTACAGTCCTTCTACGGCAGGCATATTGAAAGATAATTTTACACTGATGACAAGTACGTATAAGCAAAATTATTTATTGATGATGCATGGTTATTCGCCTTTGGCACGTGGTTATATGGGGCAAAGAACGTTACGTTATAACGGGGCGCCAGTTCCTTCTAGTGTTTTGGGAAATTATTCGGTTGGCGGGCTGATTGTTGGCGGAGGAAGACCGGTAGGTGTTGCTTTGATTACTACGAATGGTATAAATGCGGCATCTAAACCTGCAGGAGAGTCTACGGCAGGTGTTAATTCTTTGGATGATAAGTTGATTGCATGGACGGAAATGAATGGGGCTACGCCTTCGCCCGCAGAAGTAAGCATGTTGTCCAGTAAATATTATAATAATGTCATAACTTTGGGGTCTTCTGAAGATAATCAAGTTGCGAATGCTACAACGTCAGAAGATGGTACGTTGGTAAATAATTTCGATTTATCGGGTTTCGGTACGGCCGTAAACAATACTTATGCAACATCTGATGATGATTTATTAGCAAAAGTTGTCGGCGGTAATGATGCAGGTTATAGTTCTGCCGATTTTATGGGATTTATACCAAACGGTCAGATGTTGATATACAGAACTGGCGGGGGAAAAGGATTAGTTACAGTTACGGGACAATCTGCAACTGGGACTTATACTATGGCGGGAACAAGTCTTGATACTGGGGATACTATTAACCTTTTTGATAAGACGTTGACCGTAACAAGAACCGGTAATAAGATTGTTGCCTCTGATTCTGATACTACTTATACGGGTTATATCGGTGCGGATGGACTGTTGTACATAGATAGCGCAGCCGATGGGAAAATAAATCAAGCGTATCAATTAGCAGATAATAACTTGACGCTGGTAAAGAAAGAAGAAACTTTGGATTATTATAATTATAAGGCGTTATTAGACGCAGCAGGTCGCGTTCCTTCGGGGGATTTGGCGGGCGGTCGTTCTACTCCTTTTATATTGGCAAATGCGTCTGTGATATCACCGCTACATCAGGTAGATTCGGCGACTATTGAAGATGTGTTGGCTTTTGGCAGCGCGAATAATGCTATGCAAACAGGATTTGCATCGCTTGTAAACGATTATTATAACCAAAATACAACAGATGGTGACGGAGCAACAGATGCATTACCTGGAACAAATGCAACAACTTTCTTTAACGGATTAGGGTCTACGTATAAACCGCTTGTTATATTTTCAACGGGGGCTTTTGAAACAGATAGTACTTGGTCTGGCAAGACTTTGACCGCATCGTTTGAAAATTCGGCACCGCTTGTTTTTGATAATCTTGAACACTTATTTATGTCCGTCGTTGCTGTCGTACAAAGTGGTGCAGGAACTAGCGGAACAGAAAGTGTCAGTGGGTATACTCCGCAACATAAATATACCATTGCGCAATGGCAAAATACAAATAATACCCCAGATTCTACGGCCGATGATACATACTTTAAAGCGCGCGTTTGCGGTATTGCCGGAAACGGTGCAAATGGTATTGACCCGTGGTGTTTTGCTTCTGTTGGGGTAACAGACGAATTGGCTGTTGCTAGTGCTGCAGGGGCGTCTGGGGCATTGAAGTCTGCTTTCCCGGACATGACAAATCAACAGCTTTTCGCTTTAATGGCTTTGACTGCGGATGGGGCTTATTTGGGAACTGATGGAAATGGTAACACTTTTTCAGAGTCTAGCCTGATAGCTTATTTGCAAAGTATGTATCAGATGCCAAATGATTATGAGTATCGTTGGAAAAACGGCGGAGAGAATTATCTGGATGTATTCAAGGAAGTTTTTGGATATGGGTTGATAAATCTTGAAAGAGCAACCACACCTGGTCATGCCGTATATTATTATAACGGTACAGATATCGTATCGGCATCAGGTAATGCTTATTGGCGTGCGGCAAGTAATACTATATTTAGGTCGTCGTCGGCATTTAATCCCAGAGTCGCTACAATAAGTGCACCTTTCTTTGACAGGTTAGAAAGTTTTGACGGTGAATTGTCTTTGCCTCGTATTTGGAAAAATGAATTTGCGCTGGGGGTACAAGATAAACGCGGACTTTATATGGGGGATGTATTAGGTGAATTGAAAACACGGAACGTATCGGAAAATAAAATCCAATTCGGTGATTTCGGTTTCTCTATGTCTATGTCTGAAAAACCATATGAAGATAATTTAAATGGTTTGGATAACATGCAACTTGATTATGTGTCGGATAATTGGACTTTGTCAGCAGGCTTCCAAAGACATTTTACAGATGGGGCGTCCAGATTTGATGGCTTGTCTAATCCTGTATTAAATATGATGTCAAACGCTTTGGTGTCTGATGTTGCGTATAACATGGGCAGATGGACATTTGGGGCACGCGCTTTTTCTGGTGATATTACAGATGAAGAAATGCTGGATACTGATCCAACTATATCTTCGCAATATATGCCCGCCAGATTAGGACTTATGCAAGGTGCACAATCTGACATTTCTTGGAACGGTGAAAAATTTGGTTTCACGTCTGCCGTTGGTAACGCGCAAGAAACAGATACTTTACTGGGCGCTTTGACTGGGGGCTTGTTAAGCATAGGGCAGGGGAATACAACCTATGTTGACACAGAGTTGCGCTATGAACCTTGGGAAAACATAAAGTTTAAATTGCGTTCAACATTTGCGTATACTACGTCTGATGCAAGCGGCGATTTTATATTAGGTTTGTCTGATATATATTCTAATGCTTTTGCTTTTGGGGTGGATACCGGTAATTTTAGTTTCTCGGTCTCGCAACCGTTGGCGGTCAATCGCGGTACTTTGCAATATGCGTATGCCGATTACGGTATCGTTGAAACAGCAGATGGAAAATATGACTTGGTTGTAAACGATGCTTATGTAAAAGATGTTGATTTATCGCCGGAACATCGCGAAGTTCGTTTGTCTGGTGCATATCGTCATAATTTTGGACCGTGGACTGACGGGGCAATAGGTTTTATATATCGCATAAATCCTAATAATACAGATTATTTTGGTAATGAATCCATATTCATGCTGAAAATGACACATAGGTTAGGCATATAAAACCAAATTTTGTCCGGCGCATAATACCCATATGATTATTATGGGTATTATTTACAAAAAAATTTTTTGTCTAAGTACATGTTGACAAAGTGAAATTTGTGCTTATAATATAAGAGGTTTAAAAAGGGTATATAAATGAAGTTATATAAAAATGTGCAAACAATAAAAGACTTTTTTGGTTCTTCTAATAACGCCACACAAGATGTTGAATTTAATGCAGATAAAGATGCAAAAGAATTGTGGGTGTTAAGTGCCGAAAAAATCTCTAAGATTCGCGCATCAAACGGTAAATTGTATTATTATTATCGTCCATTAGATGTCAATGATATAGAGCGGGCAAAATTATTAATGAAGCGCAACGGTTTACATCCAAAAGTTCATAAAAGTAATTTCTTTATGGTTAAAAGAACGGTTTTACGTGTTTTGGTAAAAGATGTTGATACTAAAAAAGAGTGTATAGAATTTATCAAAAAAGTAAACGCAAATATTTTAACCACAGAAGATGTTGTTAAGCAACAAAATGTTAAAAGCAGATAAAAATCGCCAAAATGGCGATTTTTTATTTACTGACAACAACCATAGCGGTTCGTAATACGGTATCACCAAACATATATCCCGTTTGCATTTCTTCAACAATCGTATTCGGTTGTGTTTTTTTGTTGGCATTATTTGGTGACTCTATAACTTGTATTGCATTATGCAGTTTCGGATTAAGTGTCTGACCAACCGATTCAATCTTTGTAATTCCTATTTGTGCAAAGGCGTTTTCCATTGCCAACGCCATTGACTTTATTCCATCATCGTTTGGGTTATGATTTAATGCTGATTGTATTGCGTCCATAACCGGTAAGAATTTTTGTGCGACAGACATTGCACGGTTTTTTGCGCTTGATTCCGCATCAATTGCGGCACGCCTACGCGTGTTTTCTAGTTCCGCCGCCAGACGCAAATATTTATCTTGCAGTTCGGCAAGTTGGTTGTTTAGTGTTTCTATCTCTGTCGTGTCGGTTTCTGTTTTTTTGTTTGATGTCGGCCCATTTGGTGTATTTGCGTTTTCTGTTATTGATACTTCTTCTATTTTTACGTCTTTTTCTTCCATGATATACACTCGCTTATTTTATGTTTGGGGGCGGCGGATTTCACCCCCGGTAAAACTATATATTTATTTTATACTTGTTATTATAGGTATGAAATCATCCGTTTTCAAGGACGCACCGCCGACCAATACACCGTCAACATTTGGTAAGTTCATAATATCTGCGGCGTTACCGGCGTTAACACTGGCACCATATAAAATCGGTGCGTCTATTCCCATTGTTTTTAATGTGTCCGCAATCAGTTGGTGGGTTTGGGTAATTTCTTCGGGGGTCGGTGTTATGCCGGCGCCAATCGCCCATCTTGGCTCATATGCGATAATGATTTTTTCTGATGCGTCGCTGGGAACAGATTCTTGCAGCCCTGATTGTATTATTTTCGTTGTCAGTCCCGCTTGCTTTTCAGACATGGTTTCACCAATGCAAACAATAGGAATTAGACCGGCGCTTATTGCTTGTAACGCCTTTTGGCGAACGATTTCGTTAGTTTCTTGGTGATACTGGCGACGTTCGCTGTGACCGACGATGACGTATCTGGCACCTGTGTCGGCGATCATTTTGGCAGACACTTCGCCTGTGTAAGCACCTTTATCATGTGTGCTGACATCTTGGGCGCCAAGACTTATATTTTGGGTATTTAAACTCAGCAATGTAAAAGGGACGCATAAAATCACTGTGTTTTGTGTTTGTACTTCTCGTAGTGCTTGGTCCATTTTCTGCAACTGGTTGCAAGAACCGTTCATTTTCCAATTTCCTGCTATGATTTTCATGAATTTTTTACCTTTTTCGTTGATTTTATTAGTGTTGTTTTGCTATGGTAACGCAAAAGGGGATTAAATGCTAGAATATTTACGTAACGCAGCGGATAAACCGGTTGCAAAAATTTTGATAGGTATTTTGACTTTCTCGTTCGTTGGATGGGGGGTCGCAGAATGGATTTTCGGCGGTGTTGCAGGTGACAATACTTTGGTCAAGGTCGGCGATAAAGAAATTACGATGCAACAATTTAATTTAGAAAAATCGCGTGAGATGGCCAGTATGACCCGCGAGCAGCAAAGGGCTGTATACGCAGATGCTGCAACAGGGCAGGCGTTAAACGACAAGGTGCTTAGTACATTGACTACGCAGGCGATGGCAGAAAATCGTGCAAACGATTTGGGGTTCGTTGTTACTGATGCGCGAATCGCCAGTGAAATTCGTGATTTCCCAGAATTTCAATTAAACGGACGTTTTTCTACTTATTTATTCGATTCGGTTTTGAGGAATTCCGGCTATACAGAAGAAGACTTTGCAAACGTGTTGCGCAGTCAAATTTTGCGTTCGTATGTTTTAGGTGCAATGTCTGTGCCGCTTAATATACCAGATTTTGTTGTGACGGCCGCATATGACGCAAGATACGGTCAGCGTCAGATTGATTATTCCACAGTAAAATTTAGTGATTTTGCTGTTGATAATCCAACGGATGAGCAATTGAAAGATTTTTATGCTAAAAATCCACATGTCGTACCAGAAAAAAGAACCGTTTCTTATGTCTTGGTGTCTGCTGATATGGATAAGCCAGACAGTTATGACGAAGGTTATGAAAAAGCAATAAAGGTGGAAGATGATATAATTGCTGGCGATTCGTTGTCTGCCGCGGCAAGCAAGAACAAGGCAAAGTTTATATCGTTGGGAACTTTTGACGCTGAACATAGACCTGTTGATGCAATATTGACGGACGCTATGATGTCAAACATCTTTAATATGGACGAAGGGTTGGAAAGCGAAATCATTGAAACAAAAAAGGGATTTGTGATTGTTCGCGTTGATAAAGTAATTCCATCTCATAACGCGGAATTTGAAGCGGTTAAACAAAGTTTAGTATCTGATTGGAAGCGCGAAGAACAAAGAAAACAGGCTTATGTGAAAGCAAATTCTATTTTAGTTGACCTTAATAAAGGCGAAACGCTAAAAAATAAACAAACGGCAACAGTATCTCGGACTAAGGGCGCGCCAACGGATGTCTTGGTCGCCGCGTTTAATTCCGATATTGGTACGAATTCTATTGTCCCAGGCAGTGATGCTTTTTATGTTTTGCATATAGAAAAAGAAATAGCGCCAAAGCAAGATGCAAAACAAAAAGCCGCTTTGAAAAAAGAAATGCAAAATATGTCGGCATTGGAAATTATGGATGACTATAATGCATTTTTGATTCGTGAATATCCTGTGAAAGTAAACGAAAAAGTTTTTAATCGTTTCTTTGCAAAATAAAAAAAATCCGCCAATTTGGCGGATTTTTTTAAGACAATTTATGTATAACCAAACCGCTACGTAATTTAGGTTCAAACCAAGTTGTCTTTGGTGGCATGATATTACCTGTATCTGCAATATCAATAATTTGACGCATGGTCACTGGGTACAGTGCAAAGGCCGCAACCATTTCACCAGAATCTACGCGTTTCTGTAATTCGCCAAGACCGCGAATACCACCGACGAAATCGATTCGTTTGCTGGTGCGCAAATCGCCCAGATTTAATATCTTGTCAAAAACTAAGTTTGATAAAACCGTTACGTCTAAGACGCCTATTGGGTCGTTGTCGTTATATGTGCCTTCTTTCGCTGTCAAAGAATACCATTTACCACCCAGGTACATTGCAAAGTTATGTAATTTGGTTGGTTTGTAAATTTCTGTGCCTTTTTCTTCAACGTCAAATGACTCGGACAATTTGTTCAAAAATTCCGCCGGGGTTAAACCGTTTAAATCTTTGACAACGCGATTATAATCAATGACTTTTAACTGGCTTTCTGGGAATATTACCGCTAAGAAATAATTATATTCTTCGGTGCCAGTATGATTCGGATTTGCTTTACGTTTTTCTTCGCCAACCAGCGCAGCAGCAGCTGTTCTGTGATGTCCGTCTGCCACATATAATGCAGGAATTTCTTTGAATATTTCTGTTATACGATTGATTATTTTGTCGTCATCTATTTTCCAAAAAGTATGACCAAAACCATCTGGGGCAACGAAATCATATTCTGGTGCATGGTTTGCGACATAGTCGGAAATGATTTTGTTCATTTCTTCTACGTCTGGGTATGCAAAGAACACAGGTTCAATGTTTGCGTTCTGAATTCTGACATGAATCATACGATCTTCTTCTTTATCTTTACGTGTCAATTCATGCTTTTTGATTTTCCCGGTCATATAGTCTTCTACATTAGCGGCGGCAACCAAACCATATTGTGTACGGCCGTCCATCGTTTGCGCGTATATGTAGTACATTTCTTTTGGATCTTGGACCAACCAGCCACGTTCTTGCCATAATTTGAAATTTTCAACCGCTTTGTCGTATACAGGTTGACTATGTTCATCGGCAATCGGGTCAAAGTCAATTTCTGGCTTGATTATATGTAACAGAGATTTTTCACCCGCTTCCGCTTTTGCTTCTATGGAGTTTAGTACGTCATATGGACGTGAAGCGACTTGGTCTGCGATTTCTTTTGGTGGACGAACGCCGGCAAAAGGTTTGATTTTCATATTTTGCTCCTTATTTGTATAAAAGAAATTATACCTGAAAGATTTCAAAAGGCAAATTATAAGGTCGGAAAATATTATAAAAGCCACCTTTACAGGTGGCCGTATTAACTTTCTGTTACGTTCGTTTTTTCTTGCGATATTTCAACTGGTATTATCGTTTCTGCCTTTGTTTTGTCCAATGGGTAATATTGATATTTTACGGTTGCAAAATCAATCGCGTTCATATCTATTAAACGAATTGTACGATTATACATTGTGTGATAGTAAATTTTCTTACTTTTTAAATCGGTAGCAATCGTCCATTGGGTAGCAGAAGGCATGTTAACAGGCGCTTTGCCAACAGGGAACTCTGTACCCAGTGGCACGTCAAAATTATTCAATATATGAAAAGCGTCCGTTACCGCGTCATATCCTGTTTTTTGTTGCAGAGAATATGTTTGGAAGAATGCAGCCCTAACGAATCGGGAAGGAGGCGTAAAATCACCTGGTAACCCCAAGAAACCGCTGCCAGCGCCAAACGCCGATAATGTTATGTTGCCAAACTTTATCGGGCCCGCTGTTCCGGGAATAAGGTTTACATAATTATTTAGATTTTTTATCTGCCAATCATACCCCGGAGAATTTGTTAAAACCCCCAGTTCGCTGTCGTAAAATGTCGGCTTGCCATTAATTATTTCCAAAATAACCTGTTTACCGGTGCTGTCTGTTATTCGCCAATGCACAGTAGACGCGCGGGGATCCAGTTGTACAATTTGTATGTCATTTATCGCGGCTTTTACTTGGTCAATCGTGGAAAAGTTAGAAAGCATCCATGAAACGACCTGTAAATCTGCGATTGTGTTAGATTTATTTTCCGGATTAAATTTTTGATATTCACCATAGTTTGGGAAGTAAAATAAACCGGCTGACAATCCCGCTTCGTTTGTACCGTCTACTACAAATTCAGGTTGAACAACAGATAAGCCGGCAAAACCGTATACAGATGTAAATTCTAGCCCTTCGTTTGTACCGTCAGGTAATAAGGATTTTTGCAGATGGTTTCTTGGGACGATTACATATTGGTTGTCTATTTCTGAACCGCCCCATTCAATGGTTCTGGCAACCACCAAAGAATCGTCTTTTGCTTTCAGTGTGATTCCCGTACAGGCGTCAGCAGATTGCAAAATTGCGAGCGATATTATCAAGAACGATGTAAAGTAGGGTTTTATATTCATACTTCTCTCCTGTTTATAAATATATTATGATAGAAAAGGAAAATAAAACCATAGGAAAGAATAAATAAAAAATCGCCAAGATGGCGATTCTTTAATTCAGATAGTATACAACTGTAGAAACCACACGAATAGTTTTATTTATTTGTTCGCTTTCGTTTGTACCTGGAATTTGTTCGCGCGGTAATACAGAGAATACACCTTGGTTTGCTGTTTTAATATTACCAACCTTGCTGTTAGAACTTTCCGCAAATTGTTGAGCCGCGATTTTTGCGTTTTGTGTGGCTTCTTCCAGCATTGCCGGTTTTATTTCATTCAAACCAGTAAATAAGTACGATACAGGTGACATATAACTTTGGTTATCAAAGATGACCCCCTGGGAAACCAGTGTACTAATTTTGCTTAATGTAGATTCTACTAAATCAACTTTGTCCGTACGTACCGTAATTGTTTGGTCAAGAATGTATCTGGAATCAATCGGTTGCGATGAACGATATGGGTCTGTCATCAAATCGTTTGTGTTTATTCTTTCAACAGAAATTTCTGTGTCTGCAAAACCCTGTTCGCTTAAAAAACTTTTAATCAGGTTTAGGTCTGATTCAAGTTTCTTTTGTGCCGTATTTAAATCATTGCCTGTGGTTTTAAACTTTATTTTCCAAAACGCCAAGTCTGCTTTTACATCTTTTTCAGCCAAGCCTTTTACTGTAACTGTTCTGTTATTTATATGTGATGAATAATAAAAATATCCCGGGAAAAAACCTGCCAATGTTATGCCAAGTGCTATAAGTATGATATAGTGTGTTTTGTTTAGTGTCATTTGTTCTCTCTCTTGTTTAGTTTTTTTCATATCGTGATTATAGCATAATGTATTTGATAAGTAAAATTTATGTTTGTTTTTTATCAAAATTGCTATGTCATTTTATGTAACAAGAGCATTATTGTGTGTTTAGTTTGTTCGTTTTTGTAAGCGCAACAGACAAATAATTAAACCGCCAAAAAGGCGGTCAAATGCTTGGTTGGGGCACACGGACTCGAACCGCGATATACAGAGTCAGAGTCTGCTGTTCTACCATTAAACTATGCCCCAATGCGCGCATTATTATATATTATTTTAGCTAATTTGCAATCAAAATATTTTCTTGTCTTTTTATGCGCTTTTCGTATAATTTTTTTGAATCCACAGGGATGTGGCTTCGGGCCGTAAGAAAGCCAACCCAAAAGCAGCATAAGTTTTTTATGCTGAAATGTAGGGATGATACACGGCGCGGATTTGCGCCATTTATTGTCTCTGAACCCCGTATCAGGTCGGGGAGCCGTCAGTTATAAAATAGGGTATCCCGAAAACTGGCGGGGTCATACTTTTGGGTGATTTTCTTAACTCCCCGACCGCCATTTCCTTGGCGGTTTTTTATAGGATTATTATCAAAAATATTTTTGTTGACGATAGTCCTAGTTATGATAGGCTTTTTTATACAGAAGGTCCAAAATAAAATTTAATAAAGGAGAAAGTATGTCGACATACAAACATTTGGCTGATTTATTAAAAATCTGCTCTGTGTTGCCAGCACTGGCAATTATGCCTGCTATGGCTGAAAATGCTCAGTATAGTAATCCAACAGATGTAGAAAGTTGGATCGAAAATACATATGATGTTGATGACGATACATCTCGTAATGGTGGCGTATTAAAAGTTGAATCGGGAAAAGAAATTGATGCAATTAATGCAGGTACAGTTTCTGGTAATACAGTTAATTTGATTAAAACTGAATCCAGTAGCGGCGAAATTTATGGTCAAGGCTCTGTTTTATATAATAATGGTAGTATTGGTGCAATTACAGGAACCTTTGAAAATAACTCTGTTGTAAATACATCAGATACAGTAAATAAAGGTAAAGCAACCGTTAATGGTGGTGCTTTTGCTTTATATGGTGGTACCAACATCGGTTCTATCACAGGCGATTTCACAGGAAACTCGGCAATAGCAAAGTATGCTGGTGAAGGTGAAACATCATACACAAGTGATGATCAAATTTCTGCTGGTGGTGGTGCAATGCATATCCAAGGTGCTTTTGGTGAAGGACCTGTTACAATCGGACGTATTGAAGGTAATTTCACAGGTAATAGCGCACATGGTGACGGTTATGCAAACGGTGGTGCATTGTATATCAAAGCTGGTGCAAATGACCGTGAAGGTGTAGATAAGTACGGTGTACAAATTGATGAAATTGTCGGTAATTTTGATGGAAACTTTGCTGTTGCGACAACAGGTACAAATGATAATAAAAAAGATTCCACTGGTGGCGCGATTTCCATTAAAGAAGATGGTGAATATAGTGTAGTTGCCAATATTAATGGTAATTTTACAAATAATTATGTTTCTACAAATTCAACCAATGCGTTGGGTGGTGCCATTTATAATGCAGGTACGTTGACAGTAAATGGTGATTTCATTGCCAATAAAGCGATATCAGAATCTGGTAAAGCATATGGTGGTGCTATTTATAATACAGGTGACCTGACAGTTAGCGGATTATTTAGTGATAATACGGCCGTTTTAGATGGCGGTGCTATTGTCAACGATGTTGATGCGAATTTAACAGTTAAAAATGCGTCATTTGTAGAAAATAAAAGTACAGGTTATGGATATGGCGGTGCTATCGGTTCTAAGGGACAAATGAGTATCACTGATTCCTCTTTTGTTAATAATAGTACGGAGTTTGTGGGCGGTGCACTATATTCTGGTTATAATGATAATGGTACTGGTAAGGGTGCTGCGGTTATTTCTGGAACGTTATTCTCTGGAAATGAGGCGGTTTATGGGGCTGGTGCCATCGCAAACTATGCTAATATGGAAATAAATATTTCACAAAGCATATTTGACGGTAATAAAGTTACAGGTGCACTTGTAGATGACGGTTATGATAACCATAATTTGCGGACTAGTATAGATGGTGGTGGTGCTTTGTTTGTTGGTAGCGCTTCTAAAACAGATGTTGAGAATGCGTTGTTTAAAAATAATAGTTCTACTGTAACTGGTGGAGCCATTTCAACTCGCGCGGATTGGTATAGTGCATCAACAGATAAAACAATTAATGATAAAGGAAGTGCCCCAGAAGGATATGATACTTCTACAGATTATTTGAAACCAAATACAAAAGCGGAACTGAATCTGAAGAGGGTAGAATTCGCTGGCAATGCAGCGGGTACTTATGGTGGTGCTATTTATAATACTTTTGAGAAAACAAGTATTGCAGATGCAGTATTTATAGGAAATACAGCAGGTGTTTCAGGCGGTGCTATCTATAATGAATCCGTTGCAAAAATGGAATTCGCTGGAAACAACGTTTTCGCTGGTAATACTGCTGCAGGCGTTGCAAACGATATACATAACGACGGTATAATTGATGTCGCTTCTGGTACAACTATTATCGGCAGTGGTATCTCAGGTACTGGTTCTTTGAATATTGCAGAAGGTGCAACACTGAATATCGGTACAACAACCGTAAAACAGTCTGAGGTTACACTGGAAGGTACACTGACTGCACAAATCTTGAACCAGGGTTCGTATGGTCGTGTCGAAACAGGCAATATCACCGTTGGCGATAACGGACTGTTGAACCTGATGTTTGGATCTGTGGGTACATATAACTTTGGTGTGACAGTACCAGAAGATAAGATTGTGTATAACAATGCAATCTATGACGCCACATTCGGTGAAACAGGTGAAATCACTGTTGCAACCAAATCAGTGGAAGAAATTGCCCAGGGTACAAACCTGTCGATGGGTGCGGCAAACGCGGTCAGCATCATGGCCAACACAAATGACGATGTGTTGAATACGATTTCGCTGATGGCGCAACAAGACCTGGTCGCGGGCAAGACTGGCAATGCTGAAAAAGAACTGGCAAAACTGAACCCAGATGACAAGCCGGTCGCACAATCGGTCGCATCGTCTGTCCAGAACCAGGTGATGTCGCTGGCTGCGGGTCGTATGTCCGGTGCATCGGTCGGCCGCAGTGGTGGTGATTTAACATCTGCGGATTATGGCCTGTGGGTCCAGGGTCTGTACAACCATTCGAAATATAATGGCAAGTTCAGCGGCGATACATGGGGTATTTCTGTCGGTGCAGATACACTGATTGACGGTAAATATACTCTGGGTATCGGTTATGCATACAATGACACTGATGTCGATTCGAATTCGCGTGATACAGGTATCGAATCGAACAGCTTGTTCCTGTATGGCCAGTACAAGCCAAACGAATGGTATGTCAATGCAGCATTGAATTATACAATGGCTAACTATGACGAATCTGCGGATCCATATGGATTCAAACGCAAGACAGAATATGATGTCGATTCGTTCGGTGGTCAAATCATGACGGGTTATGACTTTGCATCCGGTTTCACACCAGAAGTTGGTATGCGTTACCTGCACATCAGCCAGGATGCATATCAGAGCTGGTTGGGCGAAGTTGACGCGTTGGATACAGACTATCTGACAGGTGTAGCAGGCGTTAAGTATGCGTTCGAAATCGAAACAGATTCTGAATTAAGTTTACGCCCAGAATTGCGTGCAGCAGCTACATATGACTTCTTGTCTGATTCTGCAGTCGCAACAATTACTGCACCAGGTAATCTATCTTATGTAATCGATGCAGATCGCTTGTCTCGCTTGGGCGGTGAATTCGGTATCGGTTTGGTAGGTATTTATAAGGGTGTAGAAGTATCCTTGAACTATGACTTAGACTTGCATGAAGATTACACTTCTCATACAGGTATGTTGAAGTTTAGATATAACTTCTAAAAATAACTAAAATAAAAATCCCCCAATCGGGGGATTTTTATTTTTTGTGTTGCAACTTTTAATTGCTATGATACGCTAAAACTAAGAAGTATCATTTATAAAAGGAGAATGTATGTCTAATAAACTACTTAAAGCATGTTCTGTACTGCCTGTGTTTGCGGTGTGTGGCATGATTTCAACGGGCTCTTTTGCCGCGGCTACCAATCCTGCAGACGTTCAAAGTTGGAGTGGCATCAAAGAAACCCCTGAAGCGAATCAGTCTGTTTATGGCGGGATTTTAAATATTTCTGGCTCTGATTATAAAGATGTTGTAATTGATGCGGGTAATGTTGACGGTAATAAAATTATCGTATCTAAAAATGGAACAGGCAGTGAAGTTGTTGGACAGGGGTCTGTTCTTTATAGTAAAGGCAGTTTAGGTACTATAAACGGTACATTCAGTAATAATTCTGTAGTAAATACATCTGAAACAGCGTCCAAGGCTACTGCAAATGGTGCTGTGTTTGCGTTGTATGCGGGTTCCAACATAAATGAAATAAATGGTGATTTTACGAATAATAGTATTTCTTCTACTTATGTAGGTACAGATAGTTCTACTTCAAAATATATAGATGATAAAAATCAAGTATCTGCTGGTGGTGGCGCCATTCATATAGAAGGTCAATATAATAATGGAAATGGCGGACCTGCAAATATTGGAACAATAAATGGTAATTTTATAGGTAACAGTGCGACCGGTGACGCCTATGCAAATGGTGGCGCGATATATCTTAAAGGTGGTGCCGACAGAAAAGGACAGACAGGATATGATGCAACCATTGACCAAATAAACGGTAACTTTATAAATAACAGGGTGGTTGCAAAGGCTTCTAGCAGTATGTTTGCAGATGTCGCGTACGAAAAAAATTCAACAGGCGGTGCCATTTCCATTAAAAATGCTACACCTAGTGTGACGAACGCCGAAGTTAATGTAAAGGGCATGTTTGGGGGTAATGGTGTAACGACAAATGCAACAGATGCGTTTGGCGGTGCTGTTTATAACGAGGGTACTTTTTCTGCCGAAGGGAACTTTATTAATAATTTTGCTTCTTCTGTTGGTGGAACAGCGAATGGTGGCGCGTTATATAATTCTGGCACGGCAACAATAAACGGGCACTTTACTAATAACAGTGTCGCTGCGGAAAGTGATACACATGAGTCTGGTTCCGCCGGGGGCGCGATATTTAATTCTGGAAACTTGAATCTTGCAGACGGTTTAACGTTCTATGGAAATAGGGCGGGGTATGCTGGGGGTGCCATTTATAACAATGGTACAATAGATTCTTTACAAGGGATGAACTTCTTTAACAATATCTCGCAACAGGGCGGTGCGATTAATAATACAGATGCATCAGGACAGATAAACAATATATCTGATTCTGTATTTAACGGGAATATCGCGTCACAAGGTGGTGCAATAAAAAATCAGGGCACAATAGCGTCAATAACAGGCTCTACGTTTCAAAACAATATGGGTACAAACGGTGGGGCTTTGTGGAACGAGGGCACCATTTCGGAAATTTCTAATACGCAATTTATCGGAAATTCCGCAACAGTCAGAAAAAATGACGTAAGTATTAAAGGTGGTGCAATTTATAACGATGAATCTGGTGTCATAAATTTCAAGGGTACAAACCTGTTCTCGGGTAATATGACGGGTGATGTAAGTAACGATATTTATAATCTTGGTACATTGACAATTTCTGACGGTTCCACTTCTATTGGCGGTGGCATAACAGGAACCGGGACTTTAAATCTTGATAGCGGTGCAACCTTGGATATAGGTACGGCAACAGTTGAACAAAGTAATATTAATTTAAACGGTAATTTGGCTGTGTCTATCATAAACTCGCAATCTTATGGAAAGATTGTAGGTGAAAACGTTGAAATAAATGGGGACAAGTCATTGACGTTAAACATAGGTGCCGTGGGTGTATACGATATCTTTGCAAATGGTGCCTTGGCGGATGTTGACGGTTTGAACATAAACGCAAACGATGCTTTATATGATGTATCTGTCAACCAAAATAATGAAATCGTGGTTAATACAAAAGCCGTTGAAGAAATTGTCGCAGCAACAAATCTGTCTGTGGGTTCCGCAAGTGTATTGGCCGGATTGGCAAACAGTGACAGTTATGATATGGGTATCGCCGCACTGAACGCGCAACAGGCTTTGGCAGAAGGTAATACCGAATACGTTGAAGCCGAATCTGCAAAGTTAAAAGCGGATGATAAACCTGTCGCTCATTCTGTCGCAACGTCGGTTCAGAACCAAGTATTATCTTTGGCGTCTGGACGTATGTCTGGTGGCGCGACGGGGCGCAGCGGTGGTGATGCAGTAACAGCAGATTATGGTGTATGGGCCCAAGGGTTATTCAATAAGTCTAAACTAAATGGGCAGTTCCATGGTTATACACGCGGTGTTGCTGTCGGGGCAGATACATTGATTAATCGTGCTTATACAATCGGTGTTGGATATGCTTATAACACAACAGATGTTCATGCAGATAATGCACGCGATACAGATATTGAAAGCAACAGTATATTTGCTTATGCGCAGTACAAACCTGCTGCGTGGTATGTAAACGCTGCGTTGAATTACACAATGGCGGATTATACTGAAAGAACAAGCGCTTTTGGTATCGGTATTGATTCAGAATATGACGTAACCTCTTTTGGCGGTCAGTTTATGGGCGGATATGATTTTCCAATCGGATTTACGCCAGAGGCAGGTGTCAGATACTTGCATATCTCCCAAGATGATTATAATAACGGCTTGGCAGATATAAAGGTTGGTGATACCGACTATGTAACAGGCGTTGCCGGCATAAAGTACGGTTTCGGAATTGATACGGAATCCACATTGAAATTCCGCCCGGAATTGCGCGCAGCTGCAACGTACGATTTCTTGTCTGACGAAGCGATTGCGACAGTTATGATGCCGGGTGATATTTCTTATATGGTCAACGGTAATCGTCTATCACGCTTGGGCGGTGAATTTGGAATCGGATTAACCGCAGAATACAAAGGTTTAGAAATATCTGTAAACTATGACTTGGATTTGCACGAAGATTATACCTCGCAAACAGGTATGTTGAAATTCAGATATAAATTCTAAATCCGAAACGTGTAAAAAATCCCCCATTTAATTGGGGGATTTTTATTATTTTTTATGAAAATAAATATAAGTTTTTTTATCTAGTTTTTATAGTATTTTGAACGTTGATTTTCAGATACGTTTTCCATTGCGTCAAATATTTTGTTCGCAGCAGATACGTCGGCAGGGAATTTTCCCGATGTAGTAGAATAATCCGCGCCGTTTAATATCACCAAACGAGACGGTAATACATCATCGCTGTCACATTCAATACGGTATTCTGAAGGGTCATAATATTTCCCATAGCAATTATTATCTACAACGGCGACATAACCATAGTCCGCCAATTCAGAACAACTGGGTTGTTCACCGAATGTTATTTCACCGTTTGGTAAGAATTCATCTGGGTTATTCAAAACGCCGTTACACCAAACCTTTACGTATTGACCGTTAACGGACGCCATTGCGCCGTCAGAAATAGTCTTGCGAACGCCGAAACAATCGCCGTTTAGTTTATTCGTATCAAAATCTTGTTTTATATTTTTACTTTTTGCGATGTCTGATTTGCCCATAGGTATGGGTTGACTTTCCGATGTGCTTATCAATGCTTCGGGACAGATTAATTTCATACCCCAACAACCGCCGTTAGTATCCCACAATTCACTATCGTACCCGATGCCCATACTGGTATAACAATTTGTCGGGTCAAGACGACATACGGTCGGTTGTTGCCACCACGGCGTTGCGGAAACGGCGGGGCTTGCAATAAGTAAACTTATAAAAGAAACTGTAAAAATTTTCCTCATTCTTTACTCTTTATAATTTGTATTGTATCAAAAAGTTTTTTTTATCGCAAGATTCCTTTCATCACGGTTTATAAAAATTTTTCTAGTTACCAGAATTTAATGTTGAAATGCTGCTGGGGTCCGCACAATATCCCCACTTAGTATTTGCGCCTGTTTCATCATAGAACGCTTTAAATAACGTTGTACCGCCGGTTGAGCCCTCTACCCATGGTGTGTTTACCCATGTGCCACCAAGCCTGTCACATTCTGCCGATAAAGACTGTGACATGGATACACGAATTGAATCCATTACCACATTTACGTCTTCTAATATATTTGTGGGCAGTTGTGTTTTCCCTGATATTATGTTTTCTAGTTCAGATGGACGTATGCATACCTGGGTTGCGTATTTTACAACCTTTTGATATAAACTGCCCGCATAGTCTGTCCCGCAGTCTGGTGCACCTGAACCGTCACCGCTTTCATCGCCGTATACGGGGCCCGTCGTTCCACCGGCGCATTGCGCGTTAGACGGACATCTGATACATGCGTTATTAAACATTGGCGTTGATGTGTATATCCAATTCCCGTCTGTTTGTAGTGTGGCAAGGTAATATCCAAAATTACACGATTTGTACCGTTTGAATGTTGGACAGTTATAACCATTGGCGGGCGCGGGACCAATTGAATCGTCTGTCGTGCCACCTGTATTTGTAGACCATTGTAATTGATTGCAATACCAATTTGATGCGTAAATTTGGTCGCCAGGTGCATAAACGCGACAGGCATAAGGATAAGAATGTAAGCTGTCGTTGCTGGGGACGGTACATAAATCTTGGGCATATTCTTCCAATAATGTCCGACATTCTTTTGCAATCTTTTGGTCTGTTATGTCGTGCATCGCAGATATAAGCAAATTAAGGCCGTCACCGTTGGGGTCGCCATATAAATTACTGCATGCGTATAATTTTTCTTGGCACAATTCTTCTGATAATTCCAATCTGGAACCTAATAATAATTCTTCTTTGATATTACTAAAGTCTTTCAAGGATTCGCTTTGTTCGTCGTAGCATAAGTTAACGGTATCAAGGCAATCGTTTTTGACGTCTCTGATTTTTGCCTGTTGCCCTTGGTATATTTCTGTAATTGCTTGGCGCATGAATTCGTCCCATACCTCGTCAGCAATGTCCCTGCACGTTGACAGACCGTTTTCTGCAAACGCACGTTTGCGGTTTAATTCTGCTACCAGCATCCGATTCGTCGGATTCGTCAATACGTCGCCGTCCAAAGAAGTTTGATTTTGCAATTGATAAAAATCCCTTGAATAAATTGGCTCGCCAGTGTCACGGTTAAGATACCTGCCTGTGATATCCAAGCAGTGGACATAATCCGTACCGCATGCGGTATCGGCGGTTATGTCTTTGCGTACCTGTGCGATGCAATCGTTTATAGCAGTAGAGTTGTGCGCATTATAATTTTCCAGCCTTGCTAGATTCATTTCACGTTCGGTTTCACGTATCGTGCTGTTTGCTTTTTGTAACTGTGAATCCAGAGAATTTAATAAGGTTGTACAATCGTTTTCTATGTACATTCCATATGCCGATACAACCATTTGTAACGTCGTGTTGTCGCCACAGTTTGCTTTTACTAATTCCGAACATTGCGCATGAACGGCGTTGTACAAAGATTCGCCGGTCAAATTAGATATTGCTTGACCAGATGCTAAATCTGTCGTCGCCCAAATTTGATTTATATCGCCCGCTATGTCTAGGGTCCCAAGCGTTGATAAAGATTTAGATTTGTTAGAACTTAATATTTCGCTGATGCCTGCCAATGTTTCCGATGTTGTATTTTTGGTCATAGATAGTGAACTTTCACCTTCGCTTGCGGATATCATTGCGTTTACTTCCGCAGCAGTTTTCGGTATAACTTCTATATTTAAATCCTTGAAGTCTTGCAGTTGGTTGGCTGCTTGGGATAACGCACGCTCTTTGTCTTGTATGTCTGTTAGACGCGATGAACATACACATCTGCGATAGGTGGTATTTGCTGTTGCACAAAACTGGTCCATACATGTAAAGTAAGCGTCACGACAAATGTTATATCCAGTGCCAAAAGTATTCGTTGATTGTGTTGCCGCGCGCGCAACGGATGCCTTGGATACGCCCTGGGTTGTGTTCGTAATAGTTTTTCTGGCGTTCGTAGCGCTGCGTACTATGGATGTGTTTGCAGCGCTTCGGGCGGTTGATAGTGCGTTCGAGCCGCTGCGTGGGTTGGCGGCACTGCGCGACACGTTCTGTTGCAAATTTGTTCTGGTTATTGCACTGCGGTTAACTGTGTTTTCTGTGTTACGTGCGGTTGATAGAGTAGATGTACGTGTCGTACTTTGAGAGGCTTGTGTTCTTGTCGTTGGGGTTGTTGCCGTTCTTGCCACTATCGTATTTGTTGTGGAGTTATCACCAACGTTACGATTGACGGTTGTTTCACTGCGAACAGCAGCATTGACGTTGTCAATGCATAAAAGGCATATAAGTATAAAAAGTAAATTCTTTTTCATTATTATCTTAATAATGATATCAAAAATGTCTTTTTAATGAAAGAAGTATTTGCGCCGATTATAATAAAAAAGTCGCCGACTTCGGCAACTTTACATAGATTGGTTTTGATCGCCTGTTTGACGGGTGCGCTCAACGAAAGTTATACGTCCTTTGTCTAAATCATAAGGGGTCATTTCAACGCGAACTTTTTCGCCAACGTTAACCCAGATGCGCGCCTTGCGCATTTTACCGCAAACAGTTGCTAAAATTTCATGACCGTTTTCCAATTTTACGCGAAACATAGTGTTTGGCAGTTTATCTTCTACGGTACCGCTAAAAACAATTACGTCGTCTTTTGCCATATGTAACCTTATTCAAATTTTATGCGTTGAATGGTACTGTTTTAAACATAAAAAATCAAGTTGTTTTTATCTGCTTGCGCCAGAGAACTTATTTTGGTAAAATTATATCAATTGTAGGGTGGGATTAAAATGAAATTAGGTTTGTTTTTAGCGTTTCTTATGACTGTGCCAGGATTAGCTTTTGGTGCAGATCGCAGTGATTCCAGTGTAAGGGTTGGTGTAACGCGTATGTCGCAGGCGGGGGCCAGAATGCCTAATATGGCGACAAATATAAACAGTTCTAGTAATTCTGGGCCGACTAATCCGACAATGTCTACTAAACCCGGTGGTACAAGCGGCGGTGGAAGTTCTAATGGTGGTGCCACTGATAATACAACAGACGACAATACAGACGATTCTGGTGTGGCAATAAGTACGAGTTGTAGGGATGCATATCGTGCTTGTATGGATGAATTTTGTTTGCTTGATGAGTCAGAAGGTAGTAGATGTGCTTGCTCGGATAATATTCGTCAGTCAAAGTCGTTGATTCAAGAAATTCAAGATTTGCAAAAAGAGGCTGATTTATTATATACCGAAGGGGTAGAGCGCGAGCAACTTGGTGCGCAGGCAAAATTAGTATTTGGTGAAAGTGCGCAGGCGCAAAAAAGTTCAAAGGCGTCAGGAATAAGTTTTGCTGATTGGATTAATGACGGTACGGAAACAGAGGCAAGCCTTGGTGCCGATGATTTGATAGGTGACGGTTTGTATTCTATGGCTGCAGAATTTTGTGCCAGTAAGTTAGAGGCTTGTGGTAGTACTGCTGAAATGGAAGAAATGTTGTATGCGCGTCAAATTGTGCAAGATTGTAAGGCGTTTGAATCTTATTTAAATGACCAGAAATCTATAGCGGAATCTAATAAACGTACGGCCGAAGCCGCAGTTCGTCAAGCGCGTCTTGAAATGTTAGATACGACTAATAAGTATAACCGTGGTGAATGTTTGTTGGCGTATCGTGCGTGTATTGCTGATAAAGGCGGATGCGGTGTTAATTTTGAAAATTGCTTAGACGCCGACTTGCTGGGGAGACGTGCAAATGCATGCGAAAATGTCTTGGATCAATGTATGGCGGTACGTGAATACGTTTTACAAGATTGGGAAGCGGAATCAAAAAGTATATTGGCAGATGCCGCAAAGTATGCAGATAAAAATGCGCGTGGAACATGCTTGGCAAGAATACAAGTTTGCTTGGAAGATAGTTGTTCTACGGATACAAATTCGGCTTGCTTAACGGATGTTAATGTTGCGGCTGGTGTGTGCCCGGTTATTGATGAATGTGAAGCCATGATTCCAGGTATAAAATCAGTTGTAAATGATAAGTTGGGATATTTGCGTACTCAGTTTTGTCAAAATGATATTGACCAATGTTTACGCGACAGGTGTGGTGAAAACTTCACAGCGCCAGAATGTGTCGGTAAAAGCGCAAATGAAATAGCACAATTATGTCCGCAGACTATGTTCCCATCATGTAAAAATGAAACGCAGTTTGATATAATTGTGCAGGCGGCGTTATTGCAGATGGATTATCAGATGTTGCAGGGGTGCTTGAATTATTTTGGTGAACAATTGGGTGCTGTTTGCGGTACGGATATGTCTTGCTTGCCGACCGATACAAAAATCGTATCTTTGGTTGCCGTTCCAGATACAGAACAAGCGTTGGCGGAGTTGCGTGAAACGGTTCGTGCAAATACGGAAAATACTGTAAACGAGTTCTTTAAACAGTTTGAACAAGATATAACAGTGGCTGCTTGTCAAGACAGTCAAAAACCAGCCGACCGTAAAAGTTTGGGAAGTACTGTATTTAATAGCGCAAAAATGATTGCGCAGATAAATGCAGAAAATCGCGCTATGCGTGAACTGGAAACAAAAATTGCTGAATTATCACGTCAGCAGGATTTAGAAGAGGCGGAAAGAAATTGCTTTAATACATATAAAGTTGAAACGCCGAGTTCTAAAAGCGGTAATTACAGTTACATAAGAAGCGTTTCTTTTGAACCGGATTTGCGAAACTGTCATGTATGTCGCGTTCAACAGGTTTGCGAGGTTGGCGGTGAAAGCAAGGGCACAGCAGGATTAAAGGGGCTTGCAGGGGGGCTTTCTGCCGGTGCGGCGGCTGGTACAATGGTTACGCCGGGTTGGGGAACTGCAATCGGTGGCGTGGTTGGTGCAGTTGGCGGTTTCTTTGCAGGTCGCAGCGCCGCGGGCGAGGAAGAATTCTGTCAAGAAATTGAATCTTGCGAAGACGTTAACATGTAATTCGTCAGCGAATTACATGTTTGTTTGTACAACATATGTACAAAAGTATGTGGGGGAAAAATGAAACTAAGAAAAACGATTGTTCCTGTATCATGTGTAATGTGTATGTTTATTGGCGCAGTTTATGCGGCAACGACTGCCAAGAAACAATCTGCAATTCAACAAGGAACAACCGTCCGTACTCGTACAGAAACAACCGGTTTGTATGATCAAGACTGTTATAATGCTTATTTTGGTTGTATGGATCAGTTTTGTATAACAGATAATTCTAATGGTGGCAGTTGTACTTGCAGTGACGACAGCATTCAGTACGAAAAAGATTTCGCAGATATCCAAGATATGTTAAACGAGGCGAATCGTATTAAGACGGTGGAAGTTGAACGTGTAAAAGCCGGCGCAAATGCAGATATTGTTTTTACGGGTCAGCGCAAATATGACGCAGATGGAAATATAATTTCCGATACGGAAATAACGGCGGAAGAAAAAAAATCACAAGAACGTGCAAGTTTATTAGCCTTGTTTGAAGATAACTCGTATGAAGAAACGGAAGAAAGCGACATAACCAGTTTGGCAAATAAAACAGGTAACGCATTATACAAAGCTGCCAAAGATTTATGTAACGCTCAGTTACCGGAATCTTGTTCTGGTGATTTACCTTTCTTAGAACAGTTGTATTCCAGACAAATAACCTCGGATTGTTTGGGGTTCAAAAATACGCTGACTAAAAAGAAAGCCGAAGCCGAAGCCGAATTGGCAAGCGCGGAATCCGCAGTCAGACAGGCGTTGCAAGAAAGTTTTGAAGAAGCAAATAAATATGACCTGGGTCAATGTATGGTAGAGTTTAAAAAGTGTATGTTGACAACGGATGCATGCGGTGAAAATTGGGAGAATTGTGTTTCTATTGTCGCGTCAGAAAATATGCAAAATAATGAAACCGTAAGTACCGCCGGAACAAAAGTTCAAAGCGTTGAAACTTATGACATAACTGCCTCTACTATGGACGTTTTAAATTCAAAACGAGTAATCTGTGAAAATGTGTTAGATAACTGCGTTGCAGTTCGTGATATGGTTTGGCCAAATTTCCTGCGCGAAGCTGCACCAACAATTAGGCTTGCCGAAAGTCAGGCAGAATCAAAGTTCCGTCAGTCTTGTTTGACCAACATTTCTAATTGTATTCAACAGGCGTGTAAAGACGATATCGCAGGCAAGGGCATTGCAACAATGGACGCTTGTTTATCGCGTCCTGATATGGCGCGCAGTTTTTGCAAGGTTGAAATAGACCCTTGTGAAAGAATGGAACCGCTTATTTGGGGATATGTTGAAGATAAGTTGGCAGCAATGCGTGTAGATGCCTGTACCCAAGAAGTGAAAGACTGTTTTACGGCGGATACACGTTGCGGTCCTAACTTTGAAAATTGCATTGGTATGGACTATGACTATATCCATGACATTTGCCCATTAGATTCTTTGGTCGTCTGCAAGGCAAATAATCCAAATTTCTCTATGGATGATTTGGATGGCATGTTAATGGGGTTGTATTTGAATATTGATAACGCTGCAATTGAACAGTGTCAGAATTTAGTTGATCAAAAGATGACCGAGGTTTGTGGCAGCACAACTGATTGTAACAAGTTTGCTGCCGATGATACATTGGGAACCGGTTCATTACGTTCTCAAAAGGATGGCAATATATATCGTGTAACTGGTATGATTTCTTTCGGCAGCATAAAAATGGGCGATTCTTCCGGTAAAACAGTTGATGCGGGCGCCGAAGGAAATGTAACATTGGGACCGGGTGAAATCGGCGTCCAAGAATACATTGCTAAAATCCGCGAGAAAAACGCCGGTGTCGCAAATGCAGATGGTATCATATCGTCCATAGAAGAAGAGTTGAATAATATCGCAGGAACAATCAATCGCACAATTGCGATGATAGAAGAAGACCCCGAAATTCAATTCTGTGTAAACGGTCGTGATTTATCGCAAATAACAGGTAAATCCGGTGCAAAAACAACGGGACGTTTTCCAAATCTATTGAATCAAGTAAAAATGCAAATTGCGGTTGCTGCATTGCGTCAGGCTCAGGATAATTATAACGCAAAGTTAAATACGGCGATTGCCGATGCAACCAAAAACGCTTCTGTGGATTTGGCGCAGTATATGTGTCAAAAGATTGCAGAAAATGGTGGCAGTGATTTAGGTATAAGTACTGATGCGACAACGCCACTAACTCCACCTTATTCTATCAGTTATGATGTTGGGGCCGGTTTGTCAATTGAAGATTTATCAAAAGGCGGAACAGGAGTCGTAAAATCGGGTGGTGTAAAGTTTTCTAATAGCGGATATTTGGGAGGCTCAAGTTTAAGTGGTGGTGGAATGACTAAAGAAGTAACTGCGATATTTAGTCGTGATACAAGAACTTGCCATATATGTACAACGATATCAAAAGAAAATTGTAAGACAACAGGTAGTAGCAGTTGGTTCCATAACAGCCGGAATACAGAATGTACGACAGAAGTGTCGGAGCCTGTATGTGAAGATATCGTTATGTAATGAATCCCCGCGAAAGCGGGGATAAAAAACATTTTTATTCCTAGACTTTTATGGGGAATTTTGTGATATAATGAATACTGTAAAATTAAACAAAAGGGGGTAAATCCATGAAAAAAAGTTATGTTTTGGCAGTTGTTTGTACTTTGGTTGCAGGAACCGCAAATGCGGGGTTCCAGCCCGGTAATAATGCTCAACAACCAACCGTAAAAGGTGGTTTTGTCGGTGGAACAGAAACAATCATTAACGTTAATCAAGTAAAAGAAATGCGCGATGATGTTCCTGTTATTGTCAAAGGAAATATTGTTCAACGTATGGGAAACGAAAAATATTTATTTGAAGATGCTACCGGTTCAATTACTGTTGAAATTGATGATGACGATTGGCGCGGTCAAACCATTACACCTTCTGATAACGTAAAATTATATGGCGAGGTTGATGCCGGATTGTTCAAAACAGAAATTGATGTTGACTATGTAGAAAAATTATAATGATAAAAATAATTTTTTGAATTATAAAAAACGCACAATTTAGTGCGTTTTTTATCTTTTATCTTTTATGTTTTCTCATTTATCTATTAGTTAGTTGTAATTCTATACGTCTGTTTTGTTGTAAACTGGCCGCGTCTGTTCCTAACTCAACAGGGTGCAAATCACCAAAACCGCTGGGCACCAAGCGACGTTTAGATACGCCGTTTTCTGCCAATGCATTTGCGACAGCATTTGCACGTAATAACGATAATTCCATATTGTCTTTATAATCCTTCGTCCCTGGAACAACCTTGTGTTTGTCTGTGTGGCCGTCAACACGAATTATCCAATCTATGTTTGTAGGTATTTGATTTTCTAAGTTTTTGATTACATTGGCGATTAACCTTATTTGATTTTTACCTTCGGGTGATAATGTATAAGAACCGCTGCTGAACAAAATGTCGCTGGATACTATAAATCGGTCACCGTCCGGTTGTATATAAGAATCGCCGCCCAGTGCGTTCTTTATCGCTTTATAAAATTCAGATTGATATTGGGCAACGCTGTTTAATTCAGCAACTTTGTCTGCAAGCGCTTTGTTCAAACGCGTTGACATTTCTACATATTGAATGTCTTTTTCGTGCGCCTTTTCTTCGGCTGCATCAAGAGCAGCTTGCAATTTTGTTAATTGTTCCGCAAGCGACGCACGTTGCTGTTCCATCTGAGATTGCAAATTGCGTCTTTCTTGTTCCAATTCTGCGGTTCTTTGCTTGTCTAGATTTGCTTGGTTTAATTGCTGGGTTAATTCTGCAACTTGCGCTTGTAAATCAACGCCCTGGTTTTGTAATTCTGCAACTTTGTTTTCGTATTCTGTAATTAATTCGTCAACGCTGACGTTGACCTCTTGTAATGAGTTTGACAGTTGCGCATTATTTTTTTCCAAATTTTCTAATTCTGCACGCGCCAATATAAGCAATCTTTTGGCTTCTTCCTCGTCGGCGGTCATTTGCATAATTTTTTCACTTTGTTCTGCGTTGGCGCGTTTTAATTCCGCGACTGTTTGTGCCCCAGTGTCTTTGTTAAACACGGTTGTAGTAATCCATAAAAATACAAAGACTATCAATAGAAATATAAGAATTATCACAAGGTTCGAAAACAAATCTACGAATGCAGGCCAAGTATTTGTCTTTTCACGAAAACGAATATTTAGCATTTTATTTTTCCCTCTCTCGTTATACGGTTAATATTATATTATTTCTGATACCGTGTTTTGTAATTGCTGAACGTTTTTATTCAACGATTGGACAACAGATTTTATTTCAGGCAGTGTATCACTGATAACGGCGTCTATTGATACGGGACTGGTATGCGCTGATAAGTAGTCTTCCAGTTCACGAAATATTGCGTTCTGAGCCAGTTGTACCTGTAGTCCCAAAAATCCTGTTATTAAACTGCCTGCCAAACCCATTAAAGAACTTGTAAATGCCGTTGCCATACCTGACAGTGGTTTGGAAAGATTTTGTTGCATGGCAATAAGTACACCTTCATCCTCAAAATTAAGGTTACCGATTAATTCGGAAAAACCGCCGACAGTTATGATTAAACCCCAAAAAGTTCCCAATAGTCCCAAAAATATCAGAGTATTTGTAATATAACGAACGGATTCGCGAGAGTCTTCGAAGCGTAACAAAATCATGTCTAGCATTCCTTGCAGGCTGGAAACAGTTATCCTGGTTGGGCGTGTCCTTAAAAGCAGAGCAATTGGACGCAATAATCTTGGGGGCAGGGGGGCATTTTTTTGACCTTGGAAATATGCGCGCGCCCACTTGTATTCTGGTAATAGTTTGAACATTTCAAAGAAGCATAGCGATACGCCAAAAATAATTGTACCAATGATTATGCCATTTAATATTACGTTTGCCGATGCAACGCGTAAAAACGGTTCGTAAAACAAGAACAATCCCGCAATCAGCAAAGCAGTGAAAAAAGCCATTCTGTTAAGCGTTCTATGAAACTGATTTGTCATACAATCTCTCTTTTATTATTTAGATGATAGTAAATTTTACGGAACTAAGTCAACATAAATTCATTCATCGGCGACATTTTATAAAAGTAAGAAAATACTTGATTTTATATATTTTTCTTGCATAATTATGGGCGTTCCTGCTGATGACATGGGGTCGTCAGCTGTTAAGACCAAAGGAAATAAAATGGCTTATTATGAAAGCGTCTTGGTTTTTCGCCAGGACTTAACAGAACCGCAAGTAAAAGAAAAAGCGGCAAAATTTACGGAAATTATCAAAGAAATGGGCGGCGATGTAAAATCTACAGAATTCTGGGGATTGAAAAATTTGGCCTATGTTATTCGTAAAAATCGCAAGGCTCATTATGTTATGTTAAACATAGAATTGCCCGGTGATAAAATTACAGAATTAGAACGTCGTTCACGTATTGATGAAGACGTTATCAGATTCTTGAACGTTCGCGTCAAAGAATTGGCGACGGCACCATCCATAATGATGAAAAAGAATAACGAAGAGGTTGAATAATGGCAGTTCGCGCAGCAATTTATCGTAAAAAATCTAATCCTTTGAAGGACAAGGTTATTGATTATAAAGATATAAAAACATTGTCGCACTATATAACAGAACGTGGAAAAATCGTTCCAAGTCGTATCAGTGGCGTTTCACAGAAAGATCAACGCAAGTTGGCCATCGCAATTAAACGCGCGCGTCATTTGGGCTTGCTGCCTTTCGTACGAAACAACTTAGGATAATTACAGAAAAATATTTGGGTATAACCCTAACTTGAAAAAGGACAGATTATGAAAGTTATTTTAACAGAAAAAATTACTAAACTGGGTAACATCGGCGATACGGTAGAAGTAAAAACCGGTTTCGCGCGTAATTACTTGTTACCAAACGGCAAAGCAATGCGCTGGACGCGTGAAAACGTCGCTTTGTTTGAAGCCAAGAAAGCAGAACTGCAGGCGCGGCAAGACGCGGCAAAGAAAACGGCAGAATCCAATGTTGATGCTGTGAAAAACGCGAAACTGTATATGATTCGTCAGGCTGGTGATACCGGTCAATTGTACGGTTCTGTTTCAACGCGCGACATTGCACGTATGTTGAAAGAAGTTGCAAACGTAAACATAGAATCTGCACAAGTCTTGTTGGGCAGTCCGATTAAATCTATCGGTGCGTTTGATACTAAAATTGCATTGCACCCAGATGTAATTGTTCCTGTGAAAGTCTATGTTGCACAAACACAAGATGAAATAGAGGCTTTGGTTGCAGGTAAGGTTTTGACCTTTGGTACAAAGAAGGTAGAAGAAGAAACTGCCGAAAAGACTGAAGATAAAAATTCAGAAACAAACGAATCGGAAAAAAAGTCAGAAGAAAAATCTGAAGATGCCGAATAATGCGTTTATTCTTTTATAACGGGCCCGCTGTTGCGGGCTTGTTTTTTTTTACTGCATTGATAATAATAGTAACATGAAATTAGAGTCTGTCGGAATTTTAATAAGTTTGCGTCCGTTGGGTGAACGCGATTCGCTTGCGCGTATTTTTTCACAGGATTATGGTGTTATGGTTGGCGTTATGCGGGCAGCACAAATTGCTAAAAAGAATAAACCTTTGGTTGGACAATACGGTAATGTCGCTTGGAACGCGAGATTAGATTCGCAATTGGGGACGTTTCATTGGGAACCGGAAAAAAATTTATCCGCAGGTATAATGTCTGCTACAAAATCTTTAATGTTTATGAACAGTGCGTTTAGTTTAATAAATGCCTTGCTGCCAGAGCGCGAGAAATACGAAAATTTGTATAATCAAACGCAGTTGCTGTTAAATGATTTAACCGCGGATAAACCAGAAATTGCCTATTTGAATTGGGAAATTTGTTTTTTAAAAGAATCGGGTTATGCGCTGGATTTGTCAAGTTGTTCGGGGTGCGGAACAGTTGATGATTTGCAATATTTATCACCAAAAACGGGCAGGGCGGTATGTGCAACCTGTGCTAAACCGTATATAAATAAACTTTTTAGATTGCCGTTAAACATAAAAACAACAGGGCTTTTTTTGCAGAAAATTTGCGAAAATCAAGGCGTTACGCTTCCTATGGCACGGCGCATGGTGGAAAAAAATAATTTTTAAAAAATTTGATTTATTTCTTGCACTTTTATAATTTTTTGATTACCGTTAAATCGTTCAACAGCAAAGGAGAAAAATATGACTTGGACAATCTTGGTTCTAGTAGTTGGTATTCTTCTATTCCTGTTTGGCGGCATGATGTTGCCAAAGGGCGATGCGAAAAAACCTGCTATAAAAAACGTAATGTTACACAAATCTATCAAATTGATCGCTATCATTTTGATTTCTGGCAGTATATGCCGTCTGTATATGCCATATTACTTGACGAAGGTAAATCCAATTATCGTTCAAGAAATGGTTAACGGTATGCAGGCACAACAACAAGCAGAAAAGAACAAACAAATTCGTAAAATCGTTCGTTCAGAAGGCGATAAAATGATGGCCGATGCACCAGTGCTAGGTAACAAAGATGCAAAGAAGACAATTTATGTATGGACTGACTTCTCTTGCCCATATTGCCGTCGTGTACACAGCGAATTGTATCGCGTTTTGCAAGAACGTGACGATGTTCGCGTAGTTGTTAAGAACTTCTCTATCCACGGTCCTTTATCTGACGGTCCAGCAAGAGCGGTTATCGCTGCTAAATTGCAAAGCCCAGAAAAAGCGGCTCAGTTGACAGATATGTTGATGTCTCGTGAATTCTATAAGCCAGAAGACATGAAAGACCAATCACAAATTGCTGCCAAAGTTGAAGCAAACGTTATGAAAATGGCACAAGAAGTTGGTCTGGATGTAGAACAACTGAAAAAAGACATGAAAGGCGAAGTTGTCGCACGCGAATTACAAAACGTTCGTGAATTGGCACAGACTTTTGAAATCAATGGAACTCCGTTCTTGATTATCAATGAAAAGTCTTTCCCTGGCGCGATACCTTACAGCCAGATAACAGAAGCATTGGATGAATAAATATATTTATTCAATCATAAGTTAAAACCCACCTTTTTGGTGGGTTTTGTTTTTTTTGCGAATGGGGTTATTTTTCTAATACGGCGATTCCTGGTAATGTTTTACCTTCAATAAATTCTAGAAATGCGCCGCCACCAGTAGATACATATGTGATGTCGTTTTTTACACCGCACGCTTCCAGCGCGGCAACTGTATCGCCGCCGCCAATAACGCTTTGTAGTTTACCTTTGCGCGTTTGTTCTGCAATTGCCGTTGCCAACGCAAAAGAACCATAAGACCATGTCGGCATCCATTCAGCCATACCAACCGTGCCATTCCATATAACCGTTGACGCCGTTTTTATAGCCGCAACATCGCGCGCGGTTGTTTCAATACCCGCATCAATAATGACATCATCTGGTTCTATTTCGGAAAAATCTTTGTTTGTACGTTTTGCATCGCGGGTGAACTCTTTGGCGACGCCTTTGTCCAACGGTAATAAAACATTGCAACCGTTTTGTTTAGCGTATTCCAATATTTTTAGTGCGTTATCTTTTTGTTCTGGCTCGTACAGCGAATTACCAACTTTGCCGCCCAAAGCGTAATTAAATGTTGTACCCAAAGCACCACCAATTATCAAAGTGTCTGATAGTTTTGATAAAGACTTTAATACGCCTATTTTAGTGGATACTTTACTGCCACCAACTATTGAAACCAACGGTCGCGTCGGGTTCGTTAATACCTTTGTCAGATTTTCTATTTCTGATGCTAATAATTCCCCGGCATAAGAAGGCAATATTTCGGCAACACCAACTGTACTGGCGTGCGCACGGTGACAGACCGCAAATGCGTCGTTTACGAAAATATCAAATCTAGATGCTAATTCTTGGGCAAAAGTTAAATCGTTTTTTTCTTCGCCCGGATAAAAACGCAAATTTTCTAGTAAAACAACGTCGCCTTCGCGCATTTGGGACATAAAACTTTTGTCTAGGCAATCTGGAATTAAAGGAATGTTCATATATTTTGCCACTGGCGCAAGTGTGTATTCCATGTTGCGCGTTCCTTTTGGACGACCAAGATGGGCGCAAATGGCGATTTTGGCGCCCTTGGCTTGAAGTTTTTTTATCGTGGGCATACTTTGTTCTATGCGAAAGGCGTCCGTTATTTGACCGTCAACAATCTGTACGTTAAAATCATCGCGTAATAACACAAATTTATTTTTTACATCTATATCATCAATTGTTCTTAGTTTCATCATTCATCCTTTCCTTTACGGGCCCAAAACTTTTCCTATAATGCTTATTTATACCATATTTATCAATCGCCTGCAAATGCGAGGCCGTTGGATAGCCCGCATTTTTGTTCCAACCATATTCTGGATATTCTTTTGCTAAGTCGTGCATAATTTTATCGCGTGTTTCTTTGGCGATAATAGATGCGGCGGCAATTGATAGCGATTTGGCGTCGCCCTTTACAACCGGCATTCCTGTTAGATTAGCAGGCAATCTGTTCCCGTCTATTAAGCAAAACTGAGGCTTGCAAGTCAGTTTTTGTACGGCGCGTTCCATCGCCAACATAGAAGCCCATAAAATGTTCAGTTCGTCTATTTCTGCGGGACTGCATTCCGCGCATGCCCATATAGTATTTTTTATAATCCAATCATACGCCGCTGCCCGCATATGTTGCGTCATTTGTTTAGAGTCGCGAATTATAACAGGAATGTCTATGTCATGTTTAGGGAAAATAACTGCCGCAGCAACAACGGGGCCGCATAAAGGACCGCGCCCTGCTTCATCAACGCCCGCGACCAAGTTGTAACCTGTTTCACGTTCTATATCAAAGTTCGGATTGGTTTTCATCTTGTTTTAAAGATATCATATAGACATACGGTCCGCAATTTGCTTTTGTACGTATTCGTCTTCGCTGTTGTACAGCGGCCATTGCGATTCTGCAAGTTCTTTCATAGATGTCAAAGGCTGATTTAAACGTGCACGATATAACCACATGTTTGACATCACGCGCTTTATGTAACTGCGCGTTTCATATGTAGGGAAACTTTCTATGTATAATAACGGGTCATAAGTATCAAAATATTTTTCAAATTTTACCACTGTTCCCATACCCGCATTATAAGCAGACAACATTTTTATTATGTTATTGTTGATGTTGGGGTGCGCCAATAATTCTACGATATATTGCTGCCCCAAAAACATATTGTGTTCTGGATTAGACATGTCTATCTCTGATATGTCAACTTTGTTTTCTTTTGCCACTTTTTTCGCCGTGTTTGGCATAATTTGCATCAAACCATTTGCACCGGCCGTAGACTTGGCTGTCGTTCTGAATCCGCTTTCTTGTTTCGTTATTGCTAGTAATAAAGCCCTGTCAATAGACCAACCGCCCATAGGTTCCCAATCGGGCAGTGGGTATTGAGCAGAATAAATTATGTCATCATCAATTTCTAAAATACCTCTGTCTTGAATTACGCTGGACGCTTGGATGGAAACACGGGGTAACCCATAAGCCGTCGCAACAGAGTTGACCGCGTGCAATGTTTTATCGGATACTTTCGCGGTAATCATATATTTTAAATATTGTTCCGCACGGTCTTTTTTACCAACCTGTAATAATGCCAAGGCAATTTTTCCGTATTTTTCGTCTGCCAAAATGCTTATTTCAGAATCAGAGCAATCTTGTTCAAAGAATTCATATTTTGGCGCGTCGCCTAACATGATAGACGCCAACGCGCCATAAAAAGCCATCGGGTGTGTGGCAGCGATTTGCCAATATTCTGTTGCTTTGGTGTGATTCCCCATTAATTCTGCTGCGCGACCTGCCCAGAATGCAGCCTCTGTCTTGCGGGCGTTGTTTATTTGGTCTAATTGCAATATTTGACTGAAATATTTTTCACTTTCTTCAAAGTTTTCTTCTTTGAAATAAAGCAATCCCATTGTCCACAGACCGTATTCTGATTTTGCATCCGATGCGACAAACCCCCATTTCTTGGCAAGTTCAAATTCACCGTTGGTATAATATATATATGCCAGTCTTCCTGCCAAGCGACCATAATCTGATTCTGTTAATTTTCGTTTAAATGAGTTGTCTTCTAATATTAACCTGGCGGTTTTTGTGGCGCCACTGCGTATGGCACGTTTAAACTTCGTTATTTTTGTGTTCGTTGCCCCTGTATATTTCTTTGCCGTCCAAGTTTCCGATTGCGCCGTTTCAATTGATGTGCCGCCGCTTATGGATCTGGGGACTTTTGCGCTTCTGACTTTGGTCTGTTTAATTTTTGCCAGTTTTACCATTCTTTCTGCACCGGGCATGTCATAGTACTTTTCCATCCAATTGACGATTTCTTTACCGCGCGTTCGATAAGTGTCTGATATGTAACGCTGATACAATACCTCGTTCATCAGTAAGTCGTCTGTTAATTGCGCTTCAAGTTTTTGTGCGGCGCTGATTTCTTCTTCGTCTTGCAGTAAAAATATTTGTTTATATAAAACGGCGTTTTCGTCGCTTAGAATATGTATATCAGGCAAATCTGCCGCATATACAGACATTGGTAATAGTAAAGCTATTAAAAAAGTGAATATTTTTTTCATGGTTAAAATAAAGATGTCTTCGGTAACTTGCAGACGGCAACGTCTTCATCCGCTTCGGGTATTTTATCAATGATTTTTTTAAAATCCGATATTTTAGAAAATTTGCGGTATACAGATACAAAGCGCACAAAAGCAATGGGGTCTAAATTTAGTAAAGAGTCAGATACCATTTGTCCAACCATTGCGCTGGTAACTGTATCGTCTGCTGTTTCTGTTTCAAGTCTGCGATGAATGGACGTGACGAGTTTTTCTATTTGTTCGTCGCCGACATCGCGGTTACGGCAAGCCAGTTTGATACTACGGCGTAGTTTTTCACGGTCAAACGCTTCCAGCTTGCCACTATTTTTGCGTACCATCAGGTCGCGCATTTGCACGCGTTCAACGGTTGTAAATTTTGCCCCGCATTGATTGCAGACACGTCGGCGCCGTATAATAGCGTCTTCAATGTCTGGCCGAGAGTCTGTAACTCGGCTGTCAGTAGAATTACAATATGGGCATCTCATAGTTTTATAATGTAGCAATGAAATCCCCCGGTGTAAAGTAGATTTTACAAATTGGTTTTTTGATAAAAAAAGGCTTTTTTATAAAAATCAAGTGTTTTATTTACATTTGCTTGGTTGCCTCGTCATTTTTTTGGGTGCTTTTTATGGTATAATATGTCCCAGAGAACCAGAGAGAGATGGAAAAGTACATAAATCAAATTTTGACCGGTGATTGTATTGAAGTAATGCGCCAGTTACCTGATTGTTCGGTTGACGCCGTTTTTGCAGACAGTCCGTACAACTTGCAACTGGGGACCAAGACTTTATATCGCCCGGAAGATCAGACGGCGGCTCGGGCGGTTCGTGATGATTGGGATTCTTTTCAAAGCATGTCGGAATACGATGAATTTACGCGTGCTTGGTTGGCAGAGTGCAAGCGGGTTTTAAAGCCCGACGGCGCAATGTGGGTTATCGGCAGTTATCATAACATTTTTCGGGTCGGGGCGATTTTGCAAGATTTAGGCTTTTGGATTTTGAACGATATCGTTTGGGTCAAGACTAATCCTATGCCTAATTTCCGTGGGACAAGGTTTACTAACGCGCACGAGACTTTGATTTGGGCCACGCCGCGTAAGACCGGTAAGTATACCTTTAATTATGAAACGATGAAGAAGTTAAACGGTGGTAAACAGATGCGTTCTGATTGGGGTATAAATATATGTCTGGGGGAAGAGCGCGTCAAAGGCAGCGACGGGAAAAGTTTGCATAATACGCAAAAACCGATGGATTTATTGCGTCGCGTGATATTGTCGTCAACCAAGGCTGGCGATGTGATTTTGGACCCTTTTGTTGGCAGCGGTACGACGGCGGCGGCGGCGAAAGAATTAGGACGTAACTTTATCGGTATTGACCGTGAAGAATCTTATGTTCAGGCGGCAAGAGATAGAGTGGACGCGATTGTGCCCCTAGATTTGTCTGGTATAGAGGTTGCAACGCCGAAACGGGAAGAAATTCGTGTGTCTTTCAAGGAATTGATAGATGCTGGCTTGCTGTATGTGGGGCAAACTTTGGTCAGTCCGCGTGGCGAACGCGTGATGATAACGCGCGACGGCATGTTGGCGCATTCCTTGTTGGGTAAGGCGTCCATTCATGTTATGGCGGCTAAATTACAACATAGCGTCAGTTTTAACGGTTGGGATTATTGGTCTGCTGAAAAGCGGGACGGCAAATTGGTTCCCATTGATGAATTGCGGAAATATGTACGCGGTATAAAGCGCGATATGAAGCAAGCAGCCTAATTTTTTATGGTAAAAGGGCGTTGCTTTTTTACTTTTTGTACTTATATATATGATAAATTCGCGAATCGGCTTTTTGTATGATATAGTTTTATTTGTAAATATAAGGATTAAATATGTCGTTAGTACCAATAGTCGTAGAAGAAACCCCGCGTGGCGAGCGTTCTTTTGATATATATTCCAGATTATTACGTGACAGAATAGTTATGGTTTGTGGCACGATAGAGTCGAACATGGCAAATTGCATTGTCGCGCAATTGTTGTTCTTAGAGTCGGAAAATCCAAACGGAGAAATATCTGTTTATATAAACTCGCCTGGTGGTGATGTTGCCGCTGGTTGGGCGATTATGGATACTATGCAGTATATAAAATCTCCTGTATCTACAATAGGTATGGGGTTGGTTGCTTCTATGGGCTCTGTATTATTGGCGGCGGGTCAAAAGGGAAAAAGGTTTGTTTTACCAAATACGCAGATAATGATACATCAGCCGTTGGCGGGGGCCGAAGGGCAAATTACGGACTTGGAAATTCGCATGAATCAGTATCAAAAGAATAAAAAGACCTTGATAAAACAGATGGCGGGCTTTACCGGGCGTAAAGAGAAAGAACTGTTTGATGCAATGGAACGCGATAATTGGATGACGCCGGAAGAAGCCAAAGATTTCGGTCTGATAGACGGCGTGTTAAAAAGAAAATAATTTTATCTGATTTTTTAATGACAGGAATGCGATATGAGTGACGATAAAATTAAAACAACGGAAACCAAGCAAGACGCTAATAACCCACAGTTTTGTAGTTTTTGTGGCAAAGCGGTATATGAAGTAAAGAAACTTGTCAGCGGGCGCAATGTCTGTATATGTGACGAGTGTATTAACTTGTGCAATGATATAATGGCGGACGACGTTCGCTCTGAAATGAGCAGGGATACTTCAAAATTACCAACCCCGCGCAAGATATATAACTTTTTGAACGATTACATAATCGGTCAGGACGATGCTAAACGTACTTTATCCGTTGCTGTATATAATCACTACAAGCGTCATACTGTTGCAACGTCGGCTGATGTAGAGATTCAGAAATCCAACGTGTTATTAATTGGTCCAACGGGTACCGGCAAGACTTTATTTGCGCAGACGCTGGCAAAAATTCTGGATGTGCCTTTTGCAATTGCGGATGCCACCACGTTGACCGAGGCCGGCTATGTCGGTGACGACGTGGAAAGCGTTTTGACGCGTTTGTTACAGAATGCTAGTTTTGATGTAGAGCGCGCCAGTCGTGGCATCATATATATTGATGAAATTGACAAGATTGCGCGTAAATCTGAAAATCCGTCTTTGACGCGTGATGTATCTGGCGAAGGCGTGCAACAGGCGCTGTTAAAGTTAATAGAAGGCACAGTTGCAAATGTCCCTGCCGGCGGGGCAGGGCGCAAACATCCAGGCGAAGCAACCGTGCAACTGGATACCAGCAAGATATTGTTTATTTGTGGCGGTGCTTTTGACGGCTTGAATAGAATCATAGGGCAACGTACAAACGACCGGGCTGGAATCGGGTTCGGTGCGGACATAGAATCTAAAAAAGAACGCGAATCTAAAAATTATTTACCAAACGTTCAACCAGAAGATTTGGTGAAATTTGGTTTGATACCGGAATTGGTGGGCCGTTTACCGATTATAACTGTCTTGCATGAATTGGATGAAGATGCGTTAGTAAAGATTCTGACAGAACCCAAAAACGCAGTTGTAAAACAGTTTTCAGCGATGTTGGAAATGGACGGGGTGAAATTAAATATCACAGCAGACGGCTTGCGGGAAATTGCCAAGATGACCATGGAACGCAAAACTGGTGCGCGTGGTTTGCGCAGTATCCTAGAAAAATTGTTATTACAAACGATGTTTGATGCACCAGAAAAAGACGACTTGGCAGAGATTGTGATAGATAAAAATGTCGTTTTAGGAAAGAAGCCACCAATAGAAATAATGAAAGAAACAAAAAAGGCGGCATAAATATTACCCCACATTAATGTGTGGGGAATTTTTTTGTTGCGTTGGTGGGGAATTTTTTTCTAGAATCAAATCAGAATTATAAAAATATCATATGGGGGGATTATCGCGGTATGATTAAAAAAATATTGCTGTTGTGCTGCTTTTTAATAACACCGATTGTGTCTGCAAACGCTGTAACTTGCAACGTTGGTGAATATGCCGACGGCGATTTTTGCTATGAATG
>CASETE010000003.1 GCA_949290785.1 uncultured Pseudomonadota bacterium | reverse complement strand
CCTTGTTTGAACAATATCTGGAATTTCAATCGGTCAGCGCATTGACTGAATTTGCAGAACTAAATGGAATCTGGGCGAAGAAGTGGCAAACACGCAGTGGCGATTGGCGTGGTGGCAAGCTTATTACACAAATGAGTATGCACAGAATCCTGCGCGATAAAACTTATATCGGATTCATATCACACAAAGCAAACGGAACTTGCGCCCGCGGCACGCACGAGCCAATCATATCAGACGAGTTATTTAACGCCGTACAAACTGCCCTGCAAAACAACACGAATAACAAATCAAAAGCACTTCGTTCACCAAACCTTTTGACTGGCAAACTGTTCAATAATATAGGCATTAAGTTCACGAACCAACGCAATTCAGGTAAAAATCAAAAGACAAAATATTACTATGCGTCCAAAGGATTTTACCTGCCTGCACCACAACTGGACGCCATTGTTCTGAGCACTTTTACAAAGTTTCTGGATTCTGATTTATCCACCCTGCCCCTGGAATCCAAAGACGCTATTAAGCGCATAGATTGGACACGTATGACATACGACACAAAGCGCAACTTGATACAATCCGCCATAAAAAAAGTTATTTATTCAAATGAGAAATTGATAATGCATATCTCGGTTGACCCGATGCGCTGGTTAGAATTTGCCAGCGAAGTGTATATAAACGAAGCAACAGAATCAATGGAGTTCATAACAAGCAAAGACGAAGTAATAACAACCGTCCCAGTTATTCTGCGCAAATACGCAACGACACGTATTGATAAAGATGCCAAGACCGGAGTTCTTAGCATAACCGACAATAACCACCTGATAGTAAAAGCCTTTGCAACAGCCTGGCGGTATAAAAACTTATACGAAGGAGGTATCGGAATAAAGAAAATTGCCAGAGATGAAAAACGCGACCTACGAACAATTTATAAATATCTGAACCTAGCTTACTTGTCGCCAAAGATAATAAACAGCGCCTTAAACGGTGAACTGCACAATCATACAAACATACAAGAACTCTTCCTCATCGCTGAAAAATACGAAAATTTTGCCGAGCAGGAAAAGGCGTTTTACTGTTAAAAAGTAAACATTGGTCTAATATCTGATTGGACTATCTTTTAAAAGGGAGTGCTTAGATTTTTTAAGCTTTTTTTTGTTAATACTAACCCCTTCTAATTTTGGAACACCTACTTTATGTTCTGCCTCAGGGCCTAACCAAACCCCTGTTTCTTTCCATATTTCATAGAAATCAATCCATATTGCTGCCCAACACATTATTGTTTGTACAATATCTTTTTCTTTTGTCCAGACAAAATCATCTGGATGATATAAACATAATCTATTACCAAAATAAACGTGAGGTAAATATGAACAGCGCATAAAACTAGGCTCTACTACCCAAACCCTGGGAGCATAAAACTTCTCATAATTTAAACATAAAGTATACGTACTTCCACTATACCCAGACGTTACATTAAACTCACATATAATAAATTTATTACGTACTTCCCAACGGCATCTTGTATTGGGTCTAGCTTGTAATTGTTTATATGTATTATAAAAATAATCTATTTTGGGTATGTACTTCACTTTACTCGCCATTTGTTCCATAGAATTTTGTTGGATATCCTGCGGCTTTGCTTGCGGACGTAACCATATTATTCAACCCAAGAGACAATGCCCCTGCCGCCAACCCTTGACTAAGATTTCTAGCATGAGCTACAGCACTATGCGAAACTCCAAAACCTTCTACCAACAAACGTTGCAAAGAACCATCTTTATCTTTATTTAGCACATATTCTTCTAGCAACGTGTGCAACGACAAGACCCATTCTTTAAATGCCCTTTTTCTTTCTGGGTGTGTTGCCCATTTATCTGCAAAATTTTCTGTTGGCAAAACAGGATTTCGTATTTGACCGGCATCAAAAATTGATGGAAAGGCTAACTTAATCCTATTTACAATACCATAAAGAGCATCTTCTAGATTTTGTTCACCATCGTAATATGTAGCTGCTAAGGTAGTTAAAATTATTGATATTGGTTTATTTTCCAAATTATCTTTAAATTGAATATCTCGATGATACTTCATAACTTTTATCGCGTTCTGCAATACACTCACCCCAACATTTTGTCTAGGCAAAACTTCTTTTGAGTTTTCAATAATACTTGCTCGTTTGGTTTCCTCTTTACGTTCTTGTTCTTTAAACCAAATAGCATATCCACGCGGGTTACTTGACTTCCACTCTTTTAGATCTTTATCCGGAATTGCTATTGGTGCCTCTATTAGCGCTGTCCCAACAAGCTCCCCATAAAAAGACAGATCCGTTTCTGGAACTGCTGGTAAAACATCAACATGGAACCCATCAAGATTTATACGCCAACACCTGTTTTTAGGTTCCAGCTGACCATTTGCAATCGAGTATTTTGTTTTTAAAGCGTTACCAACAAGCTCTTTAAGTTCTGCATGAGATATTTGATCTTTGTTTATTTTAAGGTGGCACACGAAATCCAAATCATATTCATCACTTTGAACTGGCTTAATAATAGTTTTTAGTTTGAACGATCCTTGTACAAATATATCTGGGTCATATTGTTTCAATTTACTCTGTAGCAAATTTGAAACTTCTTCGTATATACAATTAGCCTTAGCTTCCATTTCAGAAGTTATATTAATTTTATTTCGTAATAATTCTGATAACTTATTCATCTTATGTTTTCCTTTCCTATCAACAACGCCTTTTGAAAATTTCTATTTGGAAGCCTATTATATGTTTGCATAGGCAAATCAGCACGAGGCATCCATACTCTACCCACTTCAATTGCTGCCGATATTGGAATTGCAGCAAAAGTATGAATAACATTATCTGCACCATGACATTTTTTGATTTTATTTAACGTCTCTCTCATTATGTTACGAAATAGACCAAGCTCTTCTAGAGTAACTATACAATCATAATTTGGGGTTTCGGCTCTAACGTGCCAAACAGAAATATTCTTACCCAAAGTTTTATAGACATCCTCTGTATTGATATCGGCACTTAATGATAAAACAAGCGCCACAGTATCAAATTTACATTCTGGCACCGAAATATGAAATTTTGTTTTTAAATCACGACAGCCCCAGTCCCATGTTGAAGGCTCTCTTTTTTTCTGATATATATCAACAGGGCATTTATCTGTGAACAATGAGCCTAATTTTATCAACAACGGCACCGGCGCAATTGCAAATAAAGAAGAATGTCTAATATCTCCTGTTTCAGAAATTCTGTCTAATAACTTTTGGTTAAATTTTGTTACTAAATTCCTTTCTTCTACTTCCCAGAATTGCGCACTGTCATCCTTTAAGGCATTTCCCGCATTGCTTAAGTCTATAGCAAAAGGCTCTGCTGGTGTTCTACCGTTTCGTATCATACTCATTACAGCAGAATTAAAATCTATCGGAACACGAATATCCCCGATATTAGCCGAATATGTAACTATATGACTACTCTTTTCATTATCAAATCCTGTAAGAAACTCTATTCTTTTTTCGTGCTTATTCTTCATTTCTTTTAAAACAACCGCAGGAAAGCTACTTGAGTCAGAGTCTATTCGGTCATGACACTCCCTACACAAAAGCATTACATTATCAATATTATCCACCAAAGATCTTGAACAATCTAAATCCCCTCGAGGCCCATTTGGACTGCGGGCTACAATATGTGCTCGTTCTGCCAAATTCAATGATCGCAAACTAAAGTTGTCCCTATACAAAATTTTATTACAGCCTTCAAACTCACAACGTCCAGCTGCTCGACCCCATAAAAGATACGTATCTTTTTGTGATAAATTTACCTTACCTGCCATACTTTTCCTTTCTTTATTTCCCTGCTATATAGGTATTTTTTGCAACATTTTCAACCCCCTTTAACCCCGGGGAAACAGGCGTTGCATAACATTGCTATCTAAATGCCAATATTACCCACAACAAACAATAGTTCCCTGAAAGGAGAACTACACAATCATACAAATATTCCTTATCTCAGAAAAAACAAAAAGACTTCTACGAGCAGGAAAAATATTTTTACAAAATCCCTATTTCAAACGGGATTTAACAAATTCTATAACACGATTTTTGTACGCCTCATCCCCATTCAAAACTTCAATATTTACACTTGCATTAATTTGTTTATAGTCTCCAGAACATTTTGCCTCCCCTACTCTTACTATAACTTCGGGTTTGATTTCAATTTCATCATGATAATCAACCAATAACTCTTTAACTTTTTCGTTAAGTTGCTTTTCTATTGCTGACGGGTTTTGTGTTATTTGTTGTATTACCGCACCAATAATATTTTTTTCTATATTTTTAAAATCGCCTTTCTTTGTAAATTTAAACATTTTTTTCTCCAATTTTTTTCAAGTCTTATATAGGTATTTTTATAATATTTTCAAGACTATTGACTGTCCTAAATTTGCCAGTGTATGTCATATCTGAAATTTGGGCGGATTTGGCGTTATGAAAATCACATACCGTGCATTTTTGAATATAAAATCCCGCATTTTCGGCGTTGCCAGCATATTTTAATCGGGGCGAATCCGAGTATATAAGAACAAGCCCAGCGCAGTTCGCATAAATACGAGGATACACGCAGATTTATCGTCTTTTGACGATAAATCGAGTGAAAGATTCGAACACCGACAAACGGCGGTTTGTCGTTTGAATATGCACGTTCCAAACAGAAAATTAAAACCGCCGCAAATGCGACGGTTTGAATTTTCTGGTCGGGGCGAAAGGATTCGAACCTTCGACATCTTGCTCCCAAAGCAAGCACTCTACCAGACTGAGCTACACCCCGAAACGACCCTCATTATAACAACTTTTTTCTTAAATGCAAATTTTTATGTTAATTTTGTACTTGTGTAAATTTAACAAAATTTTTACAATACAAAATATGTTAGGAAAGTTGAAAATTTTTGCCATCTTATCTACTTTGATTCTAATCGGAAAATTCGCGCTAGCCGCAACTTCTCCGTCTAATTATATGAGTGCTAATTCTTATAACAACTTATACCCATATATGAACAATACCATGCGCACACAATTAAACCCGGGTACAACCCCTTCGGCTTCTAACGCGCAAATAAACGTATTAACAAGAACAAAATCCACAGGAAATACCGCTCGTAATGTCGTACCAAGAACAGTTACTGCGCGCAGCGCAACAAACAATAATGCAACCGCCCGGGCCGCCACCACCACCGGCGTTCAATCTGGTAATACAGCGAATACCGCACGCGTCGCAACATCTACAAGAAACATAAATACACAAAATACTAACAGACGCGTAGTGGCGCGTTCAGGCACAACCACAACAAACGTTCAGCCCGCCGCTTCGCGCGCAAGTCGCGGCGATATGTCCGTCCAAAACCAAAGGGCAACCAATGCAACCACTTTATATGACAACGGGACCGTCAGCATTTCTTCGGCGCGTTGCATGGCGGATTATATTGACTGTATGAACGATTATTGTGAACGTGAAGACGCAGCATATAACCGCTGCTATTGTAGCTCTAAATTAGCGCAAATTGATGCAACATACCAACCGGAAATAGACCGACTGATAAAAGAAATTCTGACCCTAAAGGGCACAAACAACTGGACAGAAGAAGAAATGAATGAGTACTGGATGGAAATGATCGGGAAATATACCGGCGATAATTCGTGGGTAAACTTAGACGAAGCCTTGGACATAGACTGGTCAAGCACAGAAAGTAGAGTTCGCGGTCAACAAGCATTCGTAACAGGTCATTCTTATTGTGTACAACATTTACGCGGCTGTTCATACATGGCCACAAATATGCGCGATGCATATCGCTCAGAAATTTCACGCGATTGCGCCACTTATGAAAATTCTTTGAAAAGAATCAAAAACGCCGCCGAAAGCATAGTTGAAGCATATAAAAAATGATACATTAGTCTGTTACGTATTCTTCACATATTTTATTATGTCTGTAAATATTACGCGCCAAATCATCGCTAATGTTATCCCAGTCTTTTGAATGACCGTAGATAATCAAACACGGCGCACATTCCGATTCATTCTGAAATTGAGTACTTCTCGCGCAGGATACGACGAATATCAGCGGTATCAGTAGTAAGAACTTTTGCATTTATATCTCCCAATTTTTTTATATTTATATTTTTCCTTTCAGATGCCAAAGACACATATTCATTTATACATTTTTGTTTTGCTATTCTGCCACCGGCCCAATAAGCACATAAAATAAAAGCGATAAAAATCATCGCAATATAAACCCGCATATCAATCCCATTATTAAAAAAGGCCCCTTGGCGGGGCCCTGATATCAAAAACAATAATTACTGATTCATAGAACTAAAGAAATCTGCATTTGTCTTTGTTAAACGTAATTTATCCAACAAGAACTCCATCGCCTCTAACGTTCCCATAGGATTAATTATACGACGCAAAACGTACATCTTGGACAACGTATCTTTCCCAACCAGCAAATCTTCTTTACGCGTTCCGGATTTTGTTATATCAATTGCAGGATAAACGCGTTTATCAGACAATTTTCTATCCAAAATAATTTCGCTGTTTCCAGTTCCCTTAAATTCTTCAAAAATTACTTCGTCCATCTTTGAACCCGTGTCAACCAAAGCAGTTGCGATAATCGTGAGCGAACCGCCGCCTTCTATGTTACGCGCAGCGCCAAAGAAACGCTTTGGTCTTTGCAATGCATACGCGTCAACACCGCCAGTTAAAACTTTACCGCTGCTTGGGACGACAGTATTATAAGCACGTCCTAAACGCGTAATGGAATCCAATAAGATGACGACGTCTTGCCCTGCTTCTACCAATCTTTTTGCTTTTTCAATAACCATTTCCGCGACTTGAATATGCCGTGCCGCAGGTTCATCAAATGTTGAAGATATGACTTCGCCTTTGACGCTACGTTGCATATCTGTCACTTCTTCTGGTCTTTCATCAATTAACAACACTATTAATTTTACTTTTGGATAATTCGTTGCAATTGAGTGCGCAATGTTTTGTAGCATAACTGTCTTACCAGTACGCGGTGGCGCAACTATCAAACTGCGTTGCCCCTTACCTGTTGGTGAAATCAGGTCAATTACACGTGCAGACAGACTGCGCCCTTTATCTTTATCGTCTTCCACCTCCATTTTCAGCATTTCATCTGGATATAAAGGCGTCATATCATCAAACGACACACGATGTTTCAATTTTTCTGGGTCACCGCCGTTTACGCGCTCAATAGTTTCCAATGCAAAATAACGTTCAGATTCATTTTGCGGCGCCTGAATTTGCCCTTCTATGTAATCACCAGTCTTTAAACCATACTTTTTAATCAAGTTTGGTGAAACGTACAAATCGTCGGGGCCAGCCAGATAATTACTTTCTGGTGCGCGCAAGAACCCAAAACCATCCTGCATACGTTCCAGCACCCCGTCACCAATCAAAGTTATCTTTTTATCTGCCGCAAAAACGCGCATAACAGCAAAACGCAGTTGTTGTACGTTTAATTGCGATGGGTTTTCAATGCCCATATCTTCTGCCATTTTTAACAACTGTTGCGGCGATTTAGCCTTTAATTCATTTATATGCATTCAAAAATCCTTTTGTGGAAATAGGAAACGAGGAATTCGCCCCCCCTTATTTATAGACCACTTTATTATATATTTTTTTTGTCCAAAAGTCAAGTTTGGTTTATTTTACGCTTTTTCAGCGTATGTTTTTTCTTGCAATGTTTCGCTTTTATTGCTCAAATTGTATTAAAGATAAACCAAAGGATATAAATCATGGCAGGCAGCATAAATAAAGTAATACTTGTTGGCAATGTTGGACAAGACCCACAAATTCGTACAATGCAAAGCGGACAAAAAGTTGCAAGTTTTTCGTTGGCGACATCTGACCGTTGGCGCGACAGACAGTCTGGCGAACAAAAAGAACAAACCGAATGGCATCGCGTTGTTATTTTTAATCCTAATCTGGTTGATGTTGCCGAACGTATGTTGCAAAAAGGCACAAAACTATACATAGAGGGGGCTTTGCGGACGCGCAAATGGCAAAACCAGCAAGGCGTTGATGTTTACACTACCGAAGTCGTATTAAACCCATTCGCCGGACAAATGGTCATTCTAAGCGGCGCAAAGTCTTTAGATAACGGATCAACGGGCGGTGACTTTGGCTCTGGTCCAACGGCGACGCAACCACGCGAAGAAATATCAGTATCAGATATCGGTGACGATATACCTTTTTAAAATAAAAACGTTGCTTTTATTAACCCCGTTTTGCAACGGGGTTTTATATAATCTTAAAATCTATAAGAACCAGATAATTTTATATTATGAATTTGAATCATATCGTTGTATTGATATTTATAACCTAATCCAACTTGCATACCATTGGCAGCCAAGACTTCTATACCTGCCCCCATATTTGCCCACAAAGGATTAATATCTATATCATATTTTGTATACTCATGCGCCAAGGCAAATTTATATTCCATAAAATCGGGCATACCCAATACATCATATTCCACGCCGACAGACGCATAAGGCCTTATCTGCATCCAAGCAGACGGATATATACGTTTTTGTGCAATCACTGAATATCCAGGCGTTAAAATAAAGTATCCGTCAGATTGCAAATCCATATATTCTTGACCGGCCGATTGTTCTGTTCCTGAAAAGCCGAAATTATACCCAACGCGAGCGTACATATTACCGACAATATATTGATTTAACCAATCATGTAATAAGCCCCATTCACTAATTAAGCTAAACGACGTACCATCACCATCAATCGTAGAAACATAATTCTGCGTACGTGTAATGTCAAACAAGTGCATATCTAAGAAAGCGTTTCCATATAACCGCGTTTTTTCACCCAAAATCTTCATCATATATCCACCGACACCGATATTGATATCATCTACATTGATGTCAACGCGACCATTTGCACTTACCGAACCGTAACTTAAATCAAAACTATCTGTACTGTCACCAGACATATTAGAGATACGACCGGCCAACCCAACAATCATCGTTTCAGATTCTTGCCAATCAAAACCACCAAAGGCTTTAAACCGATTCCCTTTTATATTCACATCGTCAGATCCGTCTTGTCTAACCATACCGAAATCAATATCTAACCAAGCCTTTTTCAAATTCCGATTACGATTCCAAATGAACTCGTCAAACGCATAATGTTCAAAATCACGTGCATTTAGATGTTCGTTCAATGCGATACTACCCGCGACGTTTTCCAGTTCGCGTGCTTGGAACAAGCGACTGAAGCGCGACAAAGACGTACCATCTAATGTATTCTGATAGTTTTCCATACGGTTATACAACTCGTTTGACATAGTCGCCAAATTAGTACCACCGAATATATATGGTATCGCTTCTATTGGTGTAGAATACCAGAAATTCTTATTCGCCAACTGTCCTGCGACAAGGTTATCTAATGCCCCTGCAGAAACGTATTCGCCGTCCGTGTGACCCGACGTTTTTGCAACAATGGGTTGTATTTTAAATACTTCTACCGGTCCGCCAAACCGTGGGTCAAAGACGATATAAACGCCGTCTGCGACGCCATCATTATCTGTATCGCGTATAGACAGGTATACCGGCAAATCTTCATCTGCACCATTATATGAATTATATGCTTCCAAGTAGTTGAAGCAAATACTGCCGTCTGCGTTACAGAAATTAACGTTTAAATTACGTATTTTATCAGCAAGTTCTTGAATGCCTTCACTGGCATCTACCAACCAAATGGCAGTACCTTGATCAACAATGCTGAACAAATCAATACCGATTTGACCGTTTTGTAGCGGGTTATTATCCGAAGGCGCTCCGAATCCCGACACATTTGAAACAAACGTCCCCCCAACAGTAATTAATGCCTGACCACCTGGTGCATTTGTAATCTGTCCCAACGTACCGTCATCATTCAAACTGACAGAAGACCAATAATTGCGCGCAGAATTATTACCACCAGACGTACCGTACGGCAAAATATCAGCATTAATTAAACTGTTATTATCAAATATGAAGTTTTCGCCAATTGTCATTTCTTTCAATCCGATGAACTGAACGCCCCCCGTCACATCGCCGTTTACGTTAACGACAAGATTTCCAACAGGATTCAAACTATCACTGGTATCAACACTTTGCAGTGTTGTTATTCCACCCGAATTAATCAAATCACCACTGACAGCAACATTGCTGGCATTCATTTCTAAATCACCGACTGTATTTGTTACATTACCGTTAACCGTTATAGAACCGTTAGACTGCAGGGCTGTAATTTCCAATAATTTACCGTTATTAGTAACAGAATCCGCCGTAACCGATTGCCCCAGCAACTGCATCGTCGCATTCTGATTACCCGAACCATTTAAAACCTGGGTCAAGGCCAAGGTGCTTTGATTTACCTCCAGATAAAAATTATTCAGGCGATTAACTGAAATTTGCAACAAAGCGTCTGCAGACGTTCCTTCGCCAAAAACTAAATTTCCCGTTATTAATTTAAAAGTATTTTCTGCGGCCATATTATTTAAATTAAAGCCGTGTTCTAATGTCGTAGTACCGGTAATTAAGACATCTAAATCGCCTGCATTAACAAAAGAAGCACCAGTTACTGAATCACCGCCATTAACAGTTAAACTGTCAGCGTTTATTATTATAGAACCGTTATTAGAATCGTTCTTGACAGTACCAGCGACATTTATATCAACACCAGTTGCACCTGTTTGACGGCGAATAATCAACGAGGTACCAGAATTTTCAAGACTTCCAACGTCCTGTTCAGACCCGGTCCCTTGATTTACTGTTAAATCGCCCCCCAGTTCAACGATAAAGTCACCACCGTTATTCTGCACAGTGCCATCCGACGTCATTTCTGATGCAATAATCGTAACATCACCCGCACCAGAATTTACAAAGCCGTCCGTACTTAACGCACCGGTCAGTGTTATATTAGTATTACCCCCGCCTATGTTAACGGCGCCTGTTGTCATTGTATTTGCATTTACCGACAAACCTGCACCAGCAATTAAAGAATTTGTAACATTAAAAGCATCCGCATTATCAATCGTCAACATTCCCCCTGCAGATATCGCCCCGAAACTCATATTAACAGACGGCACGGTATCCGTGGTCAACGCCAACGAATAATTTTGCGCTATTTGTAAAGTATCCGATACATCAACTGCACCATCAGACTTTATGGTAAAACCCGTCGGATTAATATCAGGTCCTGCATAAAAAGTATTATCCAACGGATCTTCTGGTATGGTCAGACCAATGTACATATTTGTAACCGACAAACCACCCGACCCGATAACAGAACCGTTATTGTTATCCGGATAAATAGGCGCCGCATACAACGACACAGGCACCATAGTCAATATAAAAGATATTAATTTTTTCATATTATTTTTATTTTCTTCCAATCGTTTTTATGTTTATATTATGACACAAATCGTCTAATATAACAAGACGGAACTACACATAAAAAACATTTTGTTATTAAAGAAGGAGAAAAAAGTATGTTTTCTATCAAAAAAGTTCATGCACGTCAGATTATGGACAGTCGCGGCAACCCAACCATAGAATGCGACGTAGTGCTAAGTGGTGGTGCAATGGGTCGCGCAGCAGTTCCATCGGGTGCATCAACTGGATCTTTTGAAGCATTGGAATTACGCGACGGTGGCGATGCTTATATGGGTAAAGGCGTATCCAAAGCCGTAAAAAACGTCAACGACATCATCGGTCCTGCAATTATCGGCATGGACGCAACACAACAAAGTGCACTGGACGACAAAATGATAGCTCTGGACGGCACACAAAACAAAGAAAAACTGGGTGCAAATGCGATACTTTCTGTATCTTTGGCGATTGCGCATGCAGCAGCGAACCAAAAAAACATTCCATTATATAAATATATTGCATCCATATACGGTAACGACAACCCGGTTGTTTTGCCACGTCCTATGATGAACATCATCAATGGTGGCGCACATGCAGACAACGGACTGGACGCCCAAGAATTCATGATTATACCAAACGGCGCCAAATCAGAAGTAGAAGCGATTCGTATGGGCGCAGAAGTCTTTCATAATTTAAAATCAATATTAAAGAAATCTGGCAACTCTACAAACGTCGGTGACGAAGGCGGTTTTGCACCAAACTTTCATTCTTGCGCCGAAGCATTGGACACAATTATTTCTGCGATAAAATCTGCTGGTTACGAACCGGGCAAAGACGTCTCTATTGGTTTAGACGTTGCCTCGTCCGAGTTTTATAAAAACGGGAAATATGAATTTGAAGGAAAAACTTTAACCTCAGATGAAATGATAGATTTTTATAACAACTTGATTAAAACATATCCGATAATATCAATTGAAGACGCTCTTGCAGAAGAAGACTGGGACGGTTGGAAAAAGTTAACCGATACAATCGGTAACAAGTGCCAACTGGTTGGTGACGATTTATTTGTCACAAATCCGGTTCGTTTGCAAAAAGGTATTGACGCAGGCGTTGCAAATGCGATATTGATAAAAGTGAATCAGATCGGCAGTTTGACGGAAACTTTGCGCGCAATCAAAATGGCACAACAAGCAAATTATGGTGTTATTGTATCACATCGCAGCGGTGAAACCGAAGACACAACCATAGCAGACCTGGCAGTTGCCACAAACGCTGGTCAAATAAAAACGGGATCTATGTCACGAACAGACAGAACCGCAAAATACAACCAATTGATTCGTATTGAGGAAGAATTAGAAAACACCGCAAAATACGGAATCTAACACACCAAGGGCGGGTCACCCCCGCCCTAACAAAACAAAAATGAATATATCGTTTGATTTTTTAATGGTTTTAAAATATATTGCCGCAATTACAATTGTTGTCGCGATTATTTTGGCACCCGCGTGGTTAGCGCGTCAAACCAAAAAATCTAAATACGATATGTTATTAATACGTCTTGCCAGTTGGGTTTTCGGCTGGACTGGCATAGGTTGGTTATGGGCTTTGTTTTGGGCGATAAAAAAATAGCAATAAACAAAAATATAAAATAAAACAAGGGGCAAGAAAGCCCCTTTTTTTAAACTGTTTTTAACGGTTTTATTTTTCTTCTTGTCCGTTATTTTGCCAATTTTTTAATTTATGCGCATTCCATATTGCAGCCAAATCAACCGCCGCAATCCCCTTATTAAATTTACTATTGCGCGCCTTTGCCGAAACCGCTTCAATACCTTTATCAAATTTATTTTTATTTTCAGTCATATTCAATGCCTCTTTAAAAAACATCTCTCTGACAAGCACAATATATACCAACAAACCTTTTTTGTCAAGTATTTATTGATACGCCCCGTTTCAAGATTATTCTGAACACCCGTACATTCCGCAATTTTGATCTTCTGTGACGGAATATTCTTCTACCACTGCGACAGGGACTTGTTTAGCAGGTTCCGTATAATGCACCTCTTTTACAACGCGAACGCGACGATTAGCCGCATTAGCCACACCATCAGGCGTCGGGACGGCCAAATCTTCTTCACCTGCCGATACAGCAACTATCTGACTGGCAGGAATACCATATTTAATTAACATTTTCTGTACGGCTTCTGCACGACGACCGCCCAAGGCATAGTTATAATCGGACGACCCCATCGTATCCGTATGTCCTACGACAGAAACCTTGATATTTTTATTAGATTGCGTAGCCGTTGCTAAACGATAGATTAATTCTTCATATTCTGGCTTTATTGTAGCCTTATCAAAATCAAATCTGATTTCAAAGACTTCTTCCATTACATGCTGTTTTGGTTCCAATGGAATTTGTTGAACTTTTATAACGGTCTTTTCGCCTTCGTTTGCCTGCATAGCATCCAATCTAGCGTTAATAGCCTGTAATTCTGAACGCATTGCCATCATCATATTTATAAATTCTTCCCGCGTAACTAATTCATCACCAATCATCGGTATATCTTGCGCAACCGGTTGCTCGGTTTGCTCTACACAATTGACGTCACCGCCACGAACGCATTTTACGCTGCTGGTATTGCCACTGTTATTATTTACATCAGAAATCGTCTTGTCCCCACCATAAATATTTTGATTAAACACCATCGGCTGCACAGGCACAGGATTGATTAAATGTTCAGGAACATTTACATTATTAACGATTATAACACCCTCACGTGGTTTTGACGCTGTACGCATTTCGGATAAATTGCGTGTATCCGGATAATAATTTGCATCATTATTAACGTCTGCGCTACGTTGTTCAGTTTGCAATACAACCTCGCCATTTGTAGTAATGGTCGTTTGCGTCATATCGGTCGTTACGTTGTTAACGATTTTCCCGCCCGAGCAATCGCGCAAAGCAGTCATTGTTTTATAAAAACGCTCGCGACATTCGTTTGCCGTACCGACCTGCCCGCTTGCAGACGCAGACAACCAGCAATCATACTTAGCTTGCGCTTCTGCGGCAAGTCTAGGATTCGTCACGCTTGCGTCGTTTTTCAATTGCTCTATCAACTGATTATATGCTGTATACAACTCATATTCTTCATCCGCATTTCCGACGGGCCAATTATCCAAAGTTTCCGGGAAAGGTAATTCACCAGAAAACGCAGCAACCGCTTTTTGGGCAAACAATTCCCCCATATCAGGATAACCACTGGTCCGCGCGTTATAAATCGCATAAGAACGATAATTCATCGCCAATTGATTTAAAAAAGAGTCTTTATGTGGCGCGGAATATACATCCAAACCTTCTACATAATCAACTGTCGGCGTTGACACTGGCTGATAATTTTCATTATTACTGCCTGCACACGCAGTCAAAGCAGCAACAGCAATCATTACGCAAACATGTGAAACGTACCCAAAAGATTTATTTTTCATAAAAAACCCTTTTTATAAACATTTATATTATACGTTTTTTAAGAATATGAGTAAAGCGAAAAAGCACCCAGCCAATCGCCCTACTTTATTTACTCTGCAAACTTTGTTACAAAAGCCCCCAGCGTAGACAACGAGCCCAACCCGCCACCAGAATTCACGATACTGCCGACTTGTTCCATAATCGTACCTGTACTTGTAGGTTGCCCTATGTTAGTTATCGTATCGGTCAAGAATTCTCCCCACATTGCGCGTTTTTTAGCGCTTAACTTTGCGTTTGAACAACTTTCAATTTTATTAAGCAGTTTTGCCGCCATCGTAGCCTCCGAAGCGGTATAATCAGCCACATCAAAATCAATCAAATTAAATATTTCATATATATTTGACGCAGTCTTTTTATCTTTACAAGTATTTGAACCGTCTTCACAATAAGTTACTTTTACAGCTTTGGGATACCCTTCCCATACCATACCTGTATTACCCGCACCAGAAAAATAATCAAAACATATATTATTTGTATCCATAATTGCCGCTGCTTTAACGGAACTTTCATATCCGCCTTCTGCAACGCTACATTTTTTCCAGCCTAATTTTGTTTCAACCTCTTTCACGCTCAGCGTGCCGGTTTTTGCCCATTCCTTCATCATATTGTTTACAAAATTCAATTCCTGTGTGGTTGGGATACATTCTGCCGTCATTGCTTTTTGTTTTGAACTTAGCTGTTGAATGCCTGAAACAAGATTTATCACGGTTGGAACAAGACTTGCGGTTGTAGACGCCGCGCTTGTTTCTTGTTTCGCAACAGGTTCCGCCTTTTTAATAGAAACCGCAGCGAACGCCGGCAATACAACCAAGCAAAAAGAACTACACACAAAATAAAGCAAAAACTTCTTCATCTCTCTGTTTTGACATTATAACACAAAAAAACGCACTAATAAATATAAAAATTGCTTTTTAATTTATATCGGGTTACACTAAGCATGTGAAAGCAGATAATCGTACTTTTATAATATTTATGAAGCACCGACGCCTTAAACGTCTGTGGCAGTTCTTTTTTACTGGGTGGGGTTTGGTAATGGTTGTCGCATTGGTTGCGGGCGCTTTATTTACCAAGCAATTATTATGGACGCCGATTTCTGCAATAAACATGACCGATATCGTCAGTAATCAATTTAAAATGTCTGGCGCCTCTTTTGCCGGCACAGACACAAAGGGCGAACCATTTAAGATATACGCAAAAAGCGGACGCCAAGAATACGAAAACCCTGATATAATATTGTTAGAGGGCGTATCCGGCAAGGTTAACAGAATATCCGATGGTACAAAGATAACGGATAACATCTCTGCAAACGCCGGCAGATACAATCGCAAGAAAAAGACGGTTACACTACTGGGGAACGTGCGCATAGATTCCAGCAACGGCGACAAAATCAGAACTAATGAATTGGTGATAAAACTATGAAACAATCTGTATTACGTATTCAACATTTATCAAAATCGTACGGCAAACGTATGGTCATCAAAGACATTTCACTGGAAGCGAGACAGGGCGAATCGGTCGGTCTATTGGGCCCAAACGGCGCGGGAAAAACAACCGCCTTTTATTGCATAACAGGTCAACTAAGTGCAACCGGCGGACAGATTTTTCTTAATTCTCAAGACATTACTCACCTGCCCTTTTATCAACGCGCACGTTTACACATTGGATACCTACCCCAAGAAAACAGCGTATTTCGCGGTTTGACCGTTGAACAAAACATAATGGCAATCCTAGAAGTTGTTGAACCGGATAAAAAGAAACGTAAAAACAAACTGGACGCTTTACTAGAAGAATTTTCCATTTCTAACCTACGTCGCAGTCCTGCAACCGCTTTATCCGGCGGCGAACGTCGTCGCGTTGAAATTGCACGCGCCTTGGCGAACGACCCAAAGTTTATTTTACTAGACGAACCGTTCGCAGGAATTGACCCAATTGCCGTAAATGAAATTCGTTGTCTGGTATCGCAATTAAAAAATCGCGGTCTGGGCGTAATAATAACCGACCACAACGTACGCGAAACACTTGGCATCACAGACCGCAGTTACGTGTTACACGACGGTAAGATATTAAAGCAAGGCACAACCGAAGAAATCGTCAAAGATCAAATGGTAAAAAAAGTATATCTTGGTGAAGATTTCGTAATGTAAAAGCCGCCTTTTCAGGCGGCATTTTTATTCTTCTTCGTCAATTTCTTCGTCTTCGTCGTCAACGTCAACCGCATTTAAATCAATTTCTTTTGGAATGCCAAGAATGTCTTCTATCTTATCAGATGCCGTATCCAAATCTATTTTATGCAACACAGCAAATTCTTGGGCCATTCTTTCCAACGCGCGTAAATATAACTGACGCGCAGAAAAATTCATTGTATCTGTTGTCGTGCGTCTTTGTAAATCGCGTACTACCTCGGCCAACTTCATGGGGTCGCCCGAATTAATATTTTCTTCGTACTGCGCGGCACGACGCGACCATATCATCCTTTTGGCATCTGCTTTGCCTTTGGCAGAAGCAATCGCTTCGTCCATTTTTCTAATTGAAACCAACGGACGTAACCCTGAAATTTCCGCCCGTTCAACTGGCACACGCAAAGTCATATGATTTCTTTCAAAATCAATTACCAACATTTTAATTTTTTGCCCGGCGACAGTTTGTTCTTCTACACGAACAAGTTTTCCCACACCTTGTGTAGGATAAACAACATATTGACCTGTTTTAAAATCTAACTTTTTACTTGGCATAACGGATACCTTTAACAGTTGCCATTCTCTCTATCTTACCCATTATACCACAAAAAACAAGAAAAACAAATAAATGACAAAAATAAAAAAAGCCCCGAAAAGGGGCAAATTTTTTTATCTTATCGGTCTACGCAAGGTACCAGTTCTACGAACGCTAGTTTCGCGAATACTCGTTTCTGTACCAACGGCTACTGCACAAACCCACTCGCCGTCTTGCAAAATGGCTGTTTCTCCGTCTTCACACTCTGGTTTCTCTAGCCGCCATGCAAAACAACTGCCCTTTTGATAAGAAATATAGTTTGCATTATCTGTGCCACCGCGCGTATAGGCGCCATATTCTGGATTCCATATACCGACAGGTTCGCCACTGCACCACTTTCTATCGCCGAAACATTCTATACAATTATTTTCCGCATCACACAACTCAACCGGATAAGAGGTAGTTTTATACCCACTTGCCGCGCCGTTAGCCGCCCCCATACTTTTCCCTGTTTCTAAATCACGACACCACAATTTCTGACATTCAACCGCTTGAATACCGTCAACATCTTTGTGCGAAACCAGCACGTACCCCGGTCCACAAGACAAAGTCTTTTCCGTAGAAGACACAGCATTCCCAACCAACAGCACGCATGCCACCAATAAAAATAAGTAAAAAAATTTTTTCATTGTTTCCATTCTTTCTTACTTTATATTGTACACAATTTGCGTGCATTTTGCAAATGTCTTTTCATAGACCGCACATAAAGTAAACTATTGCCCCAATCCTGCCGGTGAAAAACGTCCGATATTATTAAACAATTCTTGCAACGCATTTAGTTCTATTGCAGCCGGTATATCTGTTTCGCCTTCGGCAATAACGACATCTGGCAAATCCGCATCGTGTAAAATTTTAGTATTGGTTATGCGGTTACCCTTAACCCAGACCAACAAAACGGTTTGGTTGTCATATTTTAGCGGCAAAGGACCGCGATAGTTTTCGTCTGCCCCATAATAAATCCAGACTTCATCGCCATAAATAGTTGTAACTTGTGGGCTGCCAATTTGGTCCTGTAATTGACCGGTTGTTTTAATAGAAGCAACCCTAGTTTCCAAGTCTTCCGGGAAAACATAACCACGATGCTTGGTTTGAAAGGTACAAGCAGACAAAACTATTGCACAAAATAATATAATAATTTTTTTCATGCCTAAAATTTACAACAAAACCCGCCCTAAATGCAACAAAATAAAAATCCGAGAAAAAAATCTCGGATTTTTATATCTGTATTTGTATTATCCTTCACCGTTTTCTTTAACTTCTGGCGAATTTTTCATAGCAAAATGAGCAATATATTTCTTTAACTGACTTTTATACATATTGTTTTCTTTTGCTTCTTCAACCAAGCGATTAAAGTTAGGATTCACTGCGCGCGCGGCACCGAAACGACTTTCTGTTTTCAAGAATTCTTCCAGCGGCGTCGGCGTATCAACGTTAGAATCCAAGGTTAACGGATTATGACCGTCTACTATCAAAGTCGGGTCAAAGCGATACAAGGGCCATGCACCCGTGCTGACCATTTGCGCCTGATGTTCTGCGCCATTCTGCAGAGCAAATCCATGCGCAATACATGGTGCATACGCCAATATAATAGAAGGACCGTTGAAGGCTTCGGCTTCACGGAAAGCGCGAATCGCCTGTGCCTGATTTGCGCCCAAGGCAATTTGTGCTACATACGCCCCAGACATCATCGCTATCATACCCAGGTCCTTTTTCGCATGTTCTTTACCGCCGATTGCGAACTTCATACTGGCACCAAAAGGCGTAGACTTAGATTGTTGCCCACCGGTATTAGAATATCCTTCTGTATCCAGAACCAATATATTTACGTTTTCGCCGCTATGTAATATATGGTCCAAACCGCCGTAACCGATATCATACGCCCAACCATCACCACCGATAATCCAGACGGACTTATCGACTATTTCACCGATTAAACTACGCGCCAATTCTGCACGGGGCGAATCGATTTTTTCCAGTTGTTTACGCAAATCTTTTTCTATTTCGCGCTGTTTTTGAACATCACGTTCGGCAAAAATGCCTTCTACGTTTGGTATGTTTAATTCAAACAACAAGCCCTTTAAAGTATTGCGCTTTTGATTTAACGCGATACGCATTCCCAGACCATATTCCGCGTTATCTTCAAACAAAGAATTTGACCATGCAGGTCCGCGTCCTTCGGCATCGCAAGTCCAAGGCGTTGTCGGCAAGTTTGCACCGTATATAGAAGAACATCCCGTTGCATTTGCAACAACCATTCTGTCACCGAACAAATGCGCCAACATTTTAATATAAGGTGTTTCACCGCACCCAGCACAAGCACCAGGGAATTCAAAATAATGCGGTAATAATTCCACGTGCTTTGGTATATTCAAGTTTAATTGTTCACGTGGTATATCTGGTAATTTAACCGCGCTATCAAATGCCTTTTGATTATCTTTCGCATCCGCCATTGGTACCATAGACAATGCTTTGACAGGACAATTTTTAACGCAAACCCCACAACCCGTACAATCCGCCGGAGAAATGTTTAAGGTATAATACATGTTTTGTCCCAGTTCTGGCGTTTTCATCGGGACGACGATTATACCTTCTTTTCTGGCTTCTTCTGCTTGCTGTTCTGTCATAACCTTGATACGAATTGCCGCATGTGGACACAACATAGAACACTTGCCGCATTGAATACACTTTGATAAATCGCAAGTTGCAACTTTATCAGATATGGCACGTTTTTCATATTTTGCCGTACCAACCGGATATTGCCCTGCCCCGAACTCACCATCAATTTTAAAACGAGAAACAGGTAAAGCATCACCGCGTTGCGCCGCCATTTCACCCAAAGTGCCGGCAATTTCGGCCGGGGCATCAACAGTCATTGCAGGAACAAAGTCCGGCGCAAAGTTTGATACCGACGACGGCAACTTATATTCCTGCAAAAAGTCGCCCGCCTTATCAACCGCAGCCCAGTTTGCCTCTACGACATCCATACCTTTCTTTTTATAAGTTTTTTCAATGGCAATTTTTGCGCTTTCTGCTGCAACCGCAGGATCAATTACCTTTGTCAAATTAAAGAAGTTCAACATAATAAAGGTATTTATTCTGTTGCCCAAACCTAACTCTGTTGCGGCGCGATTCGCATCCAAGAAGAATACGCGTGCACGCATTCTGATTAAATGTTCCTGACTTTCACGCGGCAGATTCGCAAACGCAACCTCTGGTGCCATTGAAGTATTTATCATAACGGTACCACCTGCCCGCAATCCTTTAAACACATCAAACCTTTGCGCAATCATAAAGTTAGAAATGCTGATAAAGTCCGCCACTTCTATCAGATATTGACTTTTAATTGGTTCGTCCGAGAATCTAACATGTGACGCTGTCAACCCGCCGGATTTTTTAGAATCGTATACAGCATAAGACTGTGGATACAAGTCTGAATTTTCCCCGACAATTTTTACGATATTTTTAACGGCCCCAACTGTTCCATCAGAACCGATACCATATAAAATGGCGGTTTTGAAGTTTGGCGCCTCTACCGCAAATGCGGGGTCTGTTTTCAACGACAAACCTGTCAAATCGTCTTCTATGCCAACAGTAAAATTATGATGCAGTTTGCCCAACATCAAGTTTTCATATACAGCTTTGACATCACGCGGTTTAAATTCTTTACTGCCTAAACCATAACGCCCACCAAAGACTTCCGCGGAATCACCAACAACAGTCTTGACGTCTTGATACAAAGGTTCCCCGATGGCACCTGGTTCTTTTGTTCTGTCCAGTACAGCAATTCTTTTAACTGTTTTTGGTAACGCTGTCAAGAACGCTTCGCGCGGGAAAGGACGGAACAAATGAACCTTTAACAATCCCAATCCCTTTGGCAAGTAAGGCAATGTTTCTTCTATTGTTTCACAAGCACTGCCCATTGCGACAATTACGTTTTCAGCGTCTGGATCGCCGACATAATCAACCAAATGATAAGAACGTCCGGTCAACTTTGCGAACTTATCCATACATTCTTGAACTATTTCAGGTGTTTTCATGTACAAAGAATTTGCGGCTTCGCGCCCTTGGAAATAGACATCTGGATTTTGTGCAGTACCACGAACTTTTGGTTTATCTGGCGTCATACCGCGTGCCCGATTTTTCAGCATCAGTTCATCCGGAATCATTTCATGCAACACATCATCGGTTAATCTTTCTAGTCTAGACTCTTCATGACTTGTACGGAAACCGTCAAAGAAATGCAAAAACGGTACACGTGCGCGCAAGGTTGACGCATGCGCTATTGCGGCCATATCATGCGCTTGTTGCACGTTATGACTTGAAAGTAACGCAAAGCCTGTTGAACGAACCGCCATAACATCGCTGTGATCGCCAAAAATAGACAACGCGTGTGTTGCCAGCGCACGTGCAGCAACGTGCATAACGAACGGCGTCTGCTCGCCAGCAATTTTGTACATATTAGGAATCATCAACAATAGACCTTGTGACGCGGTAAACGTGGTGGCCAAAGACCCCATCTGCAAAGCACCGTGCATAGCCCCCGCTGCACCGCCTTCGGATTGCATTTCAATAATTTCTGGAATTGCCCCCCATATATTTTTCTTGTGTTGGAAAGACCATTCATCTGCTAATTCGCCCATTGTACTACTTGGCGTAATAGGATAAATAGCCGCAAAATCCACACATCTATACGCTACATCTGCCGCAGCCCAGTTACCATCAACAATTAAATTTGCCATTTTATTCTTCCTTTGAAATTAACATAAACAACATGATACCCCCATTTAATAAACAAGGCAAGTTTTATTAAAAAGCAATTGACACAAACAATATTTGTATAATAATACTCAAAAAAGGTAAAAAATGTTTGCTTACAACAACAACTATTTAAACAACAAATGCATATTTATCTTAGAGTCATTGGTTGCAGCAACAACAAATAAACTTGTCGGTGACTTAGAAGCATTAATAACTGCAAACGAAACAAAAAAGCAATCATTCAAACCAGAAATAAAAATAACCAATCCTTATAACATAACAGGAGCGGTGCCGTTCATAATAGACATTTTTATAAATTCTCCTTATGGCGACCTAGAATCGTATTCTGCCTTGTCTTCTTTATTGGCTATTGCAAAAAGCAAAAATATGCTTGTCCGAACAACTGTTATGAACATCGCAGGTAAAATGAACAGTTTATTAGCCGTCCAAGGTACGCCGGGTCTACGCATTATGTATGAAAACGCATATCACTATATGCCGTTCAAAGAGAATGAAAATAAGAATATGGGCTTTATAAATGCTAAATCAGAAAAAAATATAAAAGACGAAATAGCATTTGAGTTAACGCCGGACGAATATGCAAATTTTATTCATTGCTATAAACACAACACAAACAAACGTACAACAGCGTCCATAAACAAATTATTTAAGAACGAAATAATAGACGCAGGCAACAGCCTAAAACATGGTCTGTGCGATTGGATATTGTGCAACAACGGTTCATTAATACATCGGTAACATTAAACCACTGCGCCAATTACACATGATTTATTTTTGCCGGCTTAATAAAACCTCTCTGAAATTCAACATCGCCTGCAATACCTTGCACTCTTCCTTTACAGACAAATTGTTGGAAGTTTTAAGTTTGTTAAGTTTTTTTGGCAAACCGCTTAAATTAATCAAATCGTTATCATAACAATCATATTCAGTTTCAACCTCTGTCGGACCATATTCAAGGTTTTTTAAAATGTTACGCGAACACTTAAAGACCTTGGTCTTGCTGGGCGCACCTTTTAAATTTTCCAATAAATTATCAGAACAATCGTATTCATCTGTAACAACCGTTGGTCCGAACTCTAAACTGCGTAAACGATTAGCAGAACATCTAAATACCCTTGTATTATTTGGCGCACCTTTCAAAGACTCTAACCGATTATCCGAACAAATATATGTATCTTCAACTTGGCTTGGTCCATGTTCTAAACTTATCAGATAATTCCGAGAACAATCAAAAAAACTAACTTTCTTTGTCGCATAGATTAAATTTTTTAAATGATTATAACTACAAATAAACTTTCCTGTAACTTCCCTTGGTGCCCCGCGTAAAGTTTGCAAGTAATTATAACTGCAATCAAAACTACCCAAAACCGTTATATCTGACAAATCCGGCAATTGTATAAGTTTTAATTTTGACAACGTCAAATCGCCCTTTTTGACAAATCCCTTTGGCAAGTTTAGCAAATCGTAAGTTCTGCCATCTTGTATAAAGAATCTGACCGCATCTGGAATATAATTTTGTGTATTACGATACATCATTTTTTACCTCTTGGTTGGTTGTTTCGTTATTAAAGATAAGCAAAAAAATAAGGGGGCAAACGCCCCCTTGATTTATTTGTTATCGGTTTTTTCTTTTGTATTCGGTTTTTTATCTGTATCGGTATTAGGTTTATCTACCTCCTCGTTTTGTGTTTCTTGAAGCGCTTGTTTTTTCTCTGTCCAACTGTCCATCTTTGACATCGCTATGACCATATCCATTGCGCGCTGCAATTGATAATCCAAGGCGTCTTTTTCCTCATCCGTTAATTCTTTTTCTTCATCGTCCGATTTTTTATCGTCTTTATCTTTTGAATCTTCATTTTTTAAAGCGTTTTTGAACGACGCCTCTGAATAAACGCTTTCTTTTTTCTCTAACACTTCTATTTTACTTTGCAGTACCTCTATATCCGGTGTAATTCCCTCGTTTTGTATAGAACGTCCGCTGGGTGTATAATATCTGGCAATTGTTATATGTATAGCGGTACCATCGCCCAAAGGTTTTTGTTGCTGCACGCTTCCTTTACCAAAACTTTGACTTCCCATAACCAAAGCCCGTCCATTATCTTGCAGCGCACCGGCAACGATTTCAGACGCCGACGCAGAACCATGATTAATCAACACAACAACCGGTTTGCCGTTTGCCAAATCGCCTTTCTTTGCGAAGCTACGTTCTATGTCTGTTTTTTCCCTGCCACGTGTAGAAACGATTTCGCCGCCGTCCAAGAAAGCATCTGACACGTCAATGGCCGCCGTTAAATAGCCACCTGGATTATTACGAACGTCTACCACATACCCTATAACGTCTTTCTTTTCCAGTTTTTCCAAAGCGTTTTTTAACTCTTTCGCAGTAGTTGCCCCAAAATCGGAAATTCTGATATAACCGATTTTATCCGCATCTTCATCGGCATCAGCCAAAGACTTTACTTCATATTTTACGGAATCTACTTTTATGATTGCACGCTTCAACGTCAAGGTTTTAGGTTCTTTACCTTCTGAAACGATTGTCAGTTTTACCTTTGTGCCGGGTCTGCCCTTCATTTTTTTAACGGCTTGATTCAACGTCATATCAAAAACCTGTTCGTCATCAATATGTGTGATATAGTCCCCCGCCTTGATACCCGCCTTGTCTGCTGGCGTATCATCAATTGGCGAAATTACGCGCACTGCCCCCCTATCACTGGTTATCTGTATACCCAGTCCGCCAAATTCCCCCTGTGATTTATCGTTAAATTCCTTGAAGTCATCCGCGGACAAATAAGAAGAATGCGGATCCAAAGCCCCCAACATACCGTTCATTGCGGCTTCCAGAACTTTTTTTTCATCAACCTCTTCCACGAAATTATCGCGTGCAGTTTCAAAAACCAAGGCGAACTTTTTCAATTGTTCGTATATTTGTTCATCTGTCAGATGTTCAACGGGTTCGTCTTTCTTACTTTTGTCGGCCCCGAAAGCGACAACCGGCGTTAATAATATAAACACAATAAATAATTTTTTTAACATGATAAATCCTTTCCCATCTGCTATTAGCCCAGACTGTTATAAGCATAAAACAAAAAAAGACATCTATCAACACGATTTTTAATAAAAATATATCTTATAATGTTTATTGACACAAAACGGTCAAATTTTTTTACTATATAATAAATCTTAGATAAAGCGATGCGATGAAATTAGTTTGTAAATTGTGCTTCTACCAAAAGAATGTTTTGCATTTGTTTACGCATAAAAGCAATTTTTAACAAATTATTATCCATACTTTTAGCGTTTATAGGATTTTTACGTAAATCGTCAGACGCCTTGATAAAACGTTTTAACAAGACGCCAATCATGCGATACTTCATAATATTTCTTAACGTTTCGCTGTTTGCGCACGGCATATGATATAAAGTTTTATTGTGTAAATTTTTATACAACAAATAAACTTTTTTATAAATATCTAATTCCAAATTCAAAGGTGCAAAAATGTCATGATAAATAAAGGTGTAATCCGCTTCTGCAAAATCAATGAAAGATAGTTTATTTTTTTCCGGCGAATATAAAACATTACCAGTATTTAAATCACCATGAGACCAAACTTGACAAGTTTCATATTCAAAATTACCAATCTCGTCACGTATTCTGGCCATTAACTGTGTCTCATTTTTTGTAAACCAGAAATTCATTTTATTTTCTATAAAAGAGTCTAACCTTGCAAATTTTATTTCTTTACTAATTTTATATTTTTCCACCACCGTGACCGGCTTAGACTCATTCATATCAACCAAAAAGCTTCCAATAGCGTTAATTATTTCAAATTGCTGCCGTCCTGATAATTTGTTATATAAATCCCTGGTCAGCGGTTCACCGGGCGCTCTTTCTTCTAAGACCTGAAATTCATCATCATTAACATAGCGCATCGCAGGAACATTATAGACAGGATTACCAATTGCACGTACGGCACTAATAATTTCTTTTGTTTTATGTTGTTTTTTTAACCACTCTTGCTTTTTCTCGTCTGTAAAATTAGGCAAAGGTCTTTTTAATACAAAATCATCGCCATAATAAACAGCGTAAGTTTCACGTCCATGATTATATTTATTTAAATCCACCATATTGACATATATAGCACTTTTTATGCTTTTGTCAACACAATCAATCTTCTTTGAACAATCTTGCCGGGTCAACGGCTTTGTTACCACGACGAACTTCCAGGTACATTTCCGATTTATCGGAATCCATTCTACCTATTGGTTCACCGGCAAGGACCTCTTGTCCCAACATAACGTTTATAACCCCCAGATTCGTCATCACTGTATTATAACCGTTTTTATGAGACATGATGATAACCTTTCCGAATCCCTTAAAACTGTCGGCAAATTTTACTTCTCCATCGGCCGGCGCCATAACCAATGCGTCGCCACGAACGCGTATTCTCCAACCATCAGATTTTAATCCCAGCGCCGTTTTTTCACCGAATCGAACAACCACTTTGCCGCGCACGGGTTGATTTAATTTACGGAAAGAAAACCTAGAATCCCCAGACATTTCAGAGCTCCCCACGCCGGCAGATAATTCAGAAATAGTTTTTGCACGTGCCGACAATTCGCGCAACTTTTTTTGCAACGCAGACTGTTGACTGCGCAATTTTTGATTTTGAACGGAACGCGTGCGCAAAAGTTTATCTAACTCTTGCTTTTCCGACGCATATTTTTTTGCTGTTCTGTCTAACTTTTCTTTTTCAATTGCACGTTGCTCTCGTAATTTTTCCAATTCTTTGATTTTCTTGGTTGCATCTTGAATGTCGGCATCAAAACTGTTTGCCGTTCCAGACAATACGGCAGACGTCAAAACATATTCACGCATATTCTCAGAATCGAAACTTGGATGCGACGCAATAAATAAAATGCTTGCCGCAGCATCGGCAATCCGTTCTTGGTTTTTACGCAAAGACCTTTCTAATTCGGCCTGTTTTGCGTCTATATCTTGGATTTTCTTTATTACTATTCCACGTTGTTCTTCCAAAGAACTAACTTGATCAGCAGCCTTGACCAGTTTTTTCTTGGTTGCTGCGACATCCCTGTCAGACGTTTTTACCTGCTGTTCCAGTTTCTTATTTTGTTGCTCTGTTTTTTTTATCTGCGCTTGTATCTGTGATAACTCACTGGCGGCACAAACAGGTTGCACCACCGTAAAACACGACAAGAATAAAACGAACAAACACTTCTTCATTATTTCTTTTTCACAACGCGCAAGAAAGTCTTTTTACCTTTTTGCACGATACATTCATCCGCAACATTTATTCCGACTTTCCAATCCGATATTTTTTTACCGTCAATTTGAATTCCGCCCTGCTCTACCATTCGTCTGGCTTCGGACTTTGATACGAACAAACCGGCAGAAACCAAGAAATCCAAAACCCCTACATTTTCGGGAACGTTTATTTCAATACTTGGCATGTTATCAGAATTACCACCGCCACCAAACAGCGCATCAGCAGATTCTTGGGCTTGCATTGCTGCAATTTTCCCGTGTGCAATCTCTGTGGCGGCAAAAGCGAGAATCTTTTTCGCTTCATTCAATTCCGCGCCCTGCAATTTTGACAGTTTTTCAATTTCATTCAAAGGAATTTCCGTAAATATCTTTAAAAACTTGTCCACCAAATCATCTGGGGTATTACGAAAATACTGATAATAATCATAAGGCGACGTTTTATCTTCATTGACCCAAACCGCATTTCCTGCGGACTTTCCGATTTTTTCGCCCTTGGAATCTGTAATAAGCGCAGTAGATAAAACGAACGCTTCTTTACCCATTTTTTTGCGTATCAGTTCAACCCCCATAATGCTATTTCCCCACTGGTCCGCACCACAGAATTGCAATATGCAGTTATACTTTTTATATAAAGTCAAAAAGTCAACTGCTTGAAAAGTCATATAATTAAATTCCAAGAAAGTCATGCCGTTTTCCAAACGACGTTTAACACTTTCCATGGACAACATTCTTGGGATAGTAAAATCGGTACCAAATTCGCGCAAAAAATCCATATGGTTATACCCCTTCATCCAATCATAGTTATCAACCATGATTGCATCGGAATCACCATCACCAAAACTTATAAACTTTGATATAGACTTGCGAAGACCCGCACAATTTTTATCTATTTGTTCATCTGTTAACATTGGCCGCCCTTTATCGCGTCCCGACGGGTCACCGATACGTCCCGTTGCCCCCCCTACTAACAAAATAGGCTTATGACCATATTTTTGGAACCAACGCATCAGCATCAATGAAGCCAAATGACCAACGTGCAACGAATCGCCGGTCGGGTCTGTTCCCCAATAGCCAGCAACGCGTCCGGCATTTAGCGCGTCATCCAAACCTTCTATATTAGAAGATTGATTTAAAAAACCGCGCGCTTCTAATTCTTTCAAAAGTTCGTTTTTCATACCCCAGCCCTTTTAAATAAATGATATCAAAGATTACTTTTGCTTGCAACTTTTACCATTAAATAAAATCCGGCAACATGCGCCGGATTTTATTTGGTATTAATTAAACATAGAATTTAAATTAACCCAGCATTTTTGCAACTTCATCAGCCAAGTTGTCTTCACGTTTTTGAATACCTTCGCCCAAAACGTAATAAGCAAAGCCAGCCAACTTACCACCGGCTTCTTCAACGATTTGTTTTACTGTTTTTGAAGGATCCATAACGAAAGGCTGTTCTTCCAAAACGGTTTCTGCATAAAACTTCTGTATGCGACCGTTTACCATTTTTTCCACAACTTGTTCTGGTTTACCGGCGGTTGCCCCAGATTCAATAAAGACCTTCTTTTCACGTTCAACCGCAACAGGGTCAACATCTGCAATCGTCATATATTCTGGTTTATTTGCAGCAATATGCATTGCAATCTTGTTACCAATTTCATCAATTTTATCGGAATCGCCGTTTATTGCAACTGCAACACCAATCTGCCCCATACCTGGGACCAAAGCATTATGAACATAAGTGTAAATATGGTCACCGGACACTTTTGCGATACGACGCAAATTCATATTTTCACCAATAGTAGAAATCGTTGCAGCAATGTCATCTTTTACGGCATTCAAAGTTGCATCAAAGTCTCCCTTTAAATCCAAAGCTTTACTTGCAACGTCTGCGACCAACTTTTGAAACTTATCGTTTTTAGCAACGAAATCTGTTTCCGCGTTCAATTCAACAACGCAACCCAGATTGTCGCATTTTACAACCGTAACCAAACCAGAAGCGGCAACGCGTCCTGCTTTTGAAGCGGCCTTTACAATACCTTTTTGACGCAACCAATCGGCAGCAGCCTCTATATCACCATTGTTTTCTATCAAGGCTTTTTTACAATCCATCATACCTGCTGATGTTTTTTCACGCAATTCTTGAATTAATTTTGCTGTTACTTCTGCCATTGTTTTTCTCCCGTAAATATAAAATTATTTTTTTATTTTGTTTGGTGCGCAAAGTTTTTTACGCACCCCACAAAACGCTTTTTACATGTTGTCGGGCAGACCCGATTTTCAACAATTATTTATCCGCTTTTTCAGTCAATTTGCTGCGACGTTCCGCGCGTGCTTCCGAAGTTTTTGATTTCTGACGCGCTTCTTTATCTTTCACATCTGCTTCAAACTCTTCCGCAGCAGCGGCCGCCATATCAGATTCTACTTTTTTCCCAGCGGCGCCGCCCAAGCGTTTTTCGATACCGGACAAAATCGCATCTACGAACAAGTCGCAATACAACTGTGTCGCACGTGCAGCGTCGTCGTTACCCGGCACAGGATAATCAACCAATTCAGGATTTGCGTTTGTATCGCAAATTGCAATTGTTGGGATATCCAAATTTTTGGCTTCGCGAACTGCGTTAATTTCGCGTGGTACGTCAATAACAATCATTGCCTGAGGAACGCCATGCATATCCAAAATACCGCCAAAAATGTCGCGCAATTTTTCAACTTCTTTGGTCATAACGCCGACTTCTTTCTTTGTTAAGCCCAATTTATCGGCGTTTTCAATATCCGCTTCCATTTTTTTCAAACGACGGATAGATTGTGAAACCGTTGTCCAGTTCGTTAACATACCGCCCAACCAACGATTGTTAACGTAAAATTGCCCGCAACGTTCGGCAGCATCTTTTACGATGTCTTTTGCCTGATGTTTTGTAGCCACGAACAAAACCTTGCCGCCTGCGGCTGCGATTGCTTCCAAAGCAACCAACGCACGATGTAACAAAGGCGCGGTTTTGTTCAAATTAATAATATGAATTTTATCTTTTACCCCATAAACATAAGGTGTCATCAAAGGGTTCCAACGACGTGTATGATGCCCAAAATGCACCCCTGCTTCCATAAGTTGTTTCATAGAAAATGTTGGCAATGCCATGATATAATCCTTTTTTCTGTTGTTATCCTCGCCGTCAGTAAACAAGCCAAACATATATTATTTGGACAGAAATAAAACTGAACGGTTGTGTTCTTCGTCCCAAAAGACGTGCCTTGATAATAGACCAAGCAACATAAAAAATCAAGCAAAAATTGATACTTAGAAATACAATCACAAAAACGCTGTCAGAAAATTACTTCAACAGAAATTTATTTATATAACTGAACGAAATTCCAAACATAAAATTACTGCCGTACACGCTTGTATATCTAGCCTTTGCCAACCTGTACTTCACATAAGGCCCCATTGTAAAATTCCCCCACATAGTAGTATCCAGTCGCAAAACTGCGCTTAGGTCGCGTTCCAGGTCGGTCGGTATGTACTTGGTATAATCAAAATACTCCCTATAATATCCATCTGCGGACAATTTTACACCTTTTCTGACTGTATATTCTAAATTAATCCCCAATTCTGCGCCTAACTTACTATCTTTTTGATTTGAATACGTCATATCGTATTCATATATACCAACCAAATACAAGTTTTTGATAATTTTATGGTCAAACAAAGAAACGCCCAGACTAGACCTAATAACGTTTTGCCTTGGATTTCCTGCGGTACCAGAAAACTGAGTCTGATACGCTTCACGCAATGTCGGTCCGATTTTCAGGCCATAAAAGTCCCACATTGCATAAGACAAATTACTGGACAACAATATTTTGTCTGCGCTTTCATCTGATGCTGGTGGCGCATTACTGGGTTTAAGAGTTGTTTTTCCATACTCTAATAGTATGCCATTATCCCACTTAAATTTATTTTTGTTATACTCCAAAATAACGTCCAAAATACCTTTTATATATTCTTGATTAGAAGTACTTAACGCTGTCACCGGGGACGTGGTATAATATTCGGCATTACGAACCTGGGTTTTAGAAAAATCCAAACCTAAACGTCGCAAATCTAAAACCAGCGAAGAATCTTTGCCATCATTCGCCATCACCGATGATAAAGGCATTAAACAAAGCAATAAAATAAATACCCATTTATTCATAAGTAAACTCTGTTTCAAAGAATACTTACAAATAGATACCGCTAAAAAGGATGATTTACCACACGATTATATTCATACAGAATTACTTCCATATGCTTACGATACCGTTTTGATTATTTACGTGCCAACCATACATACGAACCGCATTTGTAAAAGCATTTTTCTTATCAAGTGGTACTTCGGCCATTATTCTGTTGCCATTAATATATACGGCAGCCATATCTATTCCATTTGCCCGCGTCAATCTTTTCAATTCCATCCAATTTGCTAACTTATCTGACATTATAACTTGCGCGACGAAGACATCTTGGTCAACATCATCCAACATCCAATTATTAATATTATTATCCAGCAACCACTTTTTTACAGCATCTCTATCCAACTGCATGGTAATATTAGCGGAATAAGTTGTATCAGATTGTTTTTCACCGTCAATACTGGTTGAAGTTATCAAGTTATTTAAAGAACTGCCACTGGCGTTTTTTAAAGTTTGACGCAATTGTTCGGTATCCGCATAACCAGTCAAAGCATCAACGATGACCTGTCTGCGCGCTTCATCAAACGCCATTTCTTTAGCGTTAGCTGCGGTATCACTGGTTACGTTAACAAAAGCCGTTCCGGACAAATCTGCAGCATCGGCCACAGAAACAAGCCCACAAAAACCCAAGACACATAAAAACTTATTTAATATTTTCATTGTATTTTCTAGAAACTTGCGTTTATACCAACCCTTATACCCAAAGACCTGTAAATAGATTCTACTTCTTTATTAACAGAGCAAACCCATCCAGGACATGCATCACGCAGACTTTGAATAGCTTGGGCCGCTAAGTTCTTTTTATCGGCTAACATGTCTGCTTCGGACGGATAACCGCCACCATAATTAACTTCATAACCATTTATATTATATACCCCACCTGCCAACATCCTATTCCATTCGGTCATATAATAATTTTCATTAAGATATGTTTTTGCGTCTGCGCCACTGACAGAGTAATAATCATATGTCAAGCCAATAGACAATGCAACCGAATTTGTGATTGCGGTTGTCCAATTTGCCCCAAGACCAAAATGCATTGCCGAACCAATGCCTGCTTTATCTTCTACGCTTTTCGGATGCGCCCAGTCAAAACGATACGGCTGGTCACCTTCGGACTTATATCCTGGCAGTCCTAATTCCACACGACCATTAACTGCATTATTTTGATTTATTGTATAATTCATATCCATGGCAATATAAGGTCCCGACCAGGTTGCTTCATAAGAGTGACTTTTACCAGGCTGATAATAATAAAACGTATCACCCGTAGCAAAATTAGAACTATCATCAGGGACACTCGTTGACCCATATGGGTTATCACGAACTAGGATTGTATTTCCATCAAAAATCACAACTGGATCACATTGAACTTCACCATCAATTTCAAAGCAGGTGGTTGTATCAACCGACAATCCATAATTCTTTTCTGTTGTTAATTTATAACTAAAATGTCTATAACCCAAAGAAGGCGTAAAACGCACATTACCAAGTTTAAAGAAATCTGTCAGTCCTAACCCGGCATTAAAGCCCAACATATTGCCGCCCTTGCTAGTACCAATTGACAAAGCATGCCCCATTCTGTCGCCTATATACCCGACGCAATTACCATGTTCATCTACAGATTTACAAAAAGCATTTATAAAATACCCGCCATTAGTAACGTCGTCATCATACATGGCGGACTCACCGTATTGCATTCCGTATTTCACACCGGCATCAACTGTTAACCCAAAATTACCGGCATCAAAGTTATATCCTGCGCGAACATCTAACACATTCCATGCGACGTTATCATAACTTAGTATACTGCCAGATTCTTTCATATCAAATCGCCACATGGCGTTTTCATGTGCAATACCCGCATCCATCCAAAAACCTTTCTTACTTGACGGCTGCGTCCCTGTATTTTTTGTTGCGACATTACTGGCAGCAGTGGTTCTTGACGAAGAAGGCAAAGAATAACGCACCCCAGAATTAGCATAAGACGTATTATAATTTGTCGCCTGACGTTGCGCATACGTTTGACTTGAATACCCTTGTTGTGGGGACTGATAGTACCCAGTATAGTAGGTTCCCGCCGCATTTGCAGCAACAGGAATAAACGCCAATAAAGAATATCTAAATAATACCTTGTAAAAATTTTTCATATTCTTAAACCCTTCCTACATAATTATTTCTATTAAGTATATCATAAAAATGTTGAAAATGTAATATCATCTTTGTAAGATTTTGTTCGTGCACAAGAAATGCGGATATGGCGACTACGAAGCGAAGCGTAGTGTCGCCCTGTCGCAGAATGCAGACTTGTGACTAATTGCGGATATGGCGACTACGAAGCGAAGCGCAGTGCCGCCCTGTCGCAGAATGCAAACTTGTGACTAATTGCGGATATGGCGACTACGAAGCGAAGCGCAGTGCCGCCCTGTCGCAGAATGCAGACTTGTGACTAATTGCGGATATGGCGACTACGAAGCGAAGCGTAGTGCCGCCCTGTCGCACAATGCAGACTTGTGACTAATTGCGGATATGGCGAAACGGTAAACGCGCAGCACTAAGGATGCTGTGGAGAAATCCTTGGGGGTTCAAGTCCCCCTATCCGCACCAAAACTAAAAATAAGTTATTAAATATTCTTTTTTCCGCTTGCCCGCAATTTCATAAATTTGCTAACATTGTAATCAAAGGATGAAAAAGATAAGGCTATTTTTATTACTTAGTCTTGGTTTGCTGTATATTAACGGGGCAAACGCAGATGATAACGCTGATGTTGCACGCGCTGCGACGCGGCGCGACGTCGCAACAACCGTCGTATCAACGAACAGACAACAATCTATCCCGACGACATCGGCAACAGCAATATCTCGCTATACATCTGACGCGGTTTCTGCCGGTACGCAGTCAACTGTTCGCGATCGCGCGACTGTAACCAGGTCCGAATCTGTAAACCGGTCTAACACCACAGATTCCAATGCTAATAACAGAACAGTATCTGCCAGAACCACACCTAACGTTCAAACTCGCACGGCAGTAACGCCGACCACTGTTGTCTCGTCTCCTTCAAGGACGGCGATTCGGAATGCAACGACCGTACAAAGAACATCGTCACGAACCAGCACACCAACAACAACAGGTACAACGACGCGTGGCAACCAATCTATATCGCGCAGCGCGACACAAAACAGTTCCAGAACCACGAACCCCATTAATACCGTGATAACCCGTCGTGGTTCTGGGAATAGCGCGACTATTTCCCGCAGCACGACCAACACCACGACAGCATCGGTATTATCCAGCAATTATACTAAATGTCGTGACGTTTATTATAGTTGCATGGACGAATTTTGTGCCAACAAGGATTCTCAGTTAAAACGTTGCGCTTGTTCGTCACGCGTTAACGAATTTGACAGCATCAAAAAACAGTTATCAGCCGTAGAAGATAAAATGCTGGACTTTAATCAAAGATTGCTGACCGTAAACATGGACAAAGAAGACGCATCGGCCTTATTTCAAGCGACGGAAGGCGAACTAGCTTTTCAACAAGAAGACACAAGTGAATCAAAAAAATTATTGGATGAAATTGCCAAGAAATTGAATACTACTTTTGACGACAGCACATTCAATCCGAATCTTTCACCTATATCGCTATCATTAAACGCGGACGCGGCTTTTGATAACGTTGATTCATTAATGGGTTCTTCAACCACGACCAAAACCGGTCCAGATTTGTATAGTGCTGCCCTGCCCGTATGTCGTGAAATGGCGCTTGAAGTATGCAGTCAAGACGAACTGGACATTGCAGAAAGCGGTTATCAAATGGCCATAGAGCAAGATTGTAACACTGTTGCGAAATCTTATGCCACCCAGCAAGACAAAGCGCGCGAAAAAATCCGTGAAGGCAGTGCCTTACTTGATATGTCACGTCTGGACATATATCAAAAGCGCAATTCTGACGACATATTAACATGTAAAAAGAAGATGCTGGATATGTTGACTGACACGACTGTATGTGGTGAAGACTTGGGTAAATGCCTTGATATCAGTGGCAGATACATTGACCCGTCTACGGGCGAAGCAATACTGACCACAAATTTGGTAAATTTAGGGACATTAATTACGCGTCCTGAAACGAATCAGACTTGGACCGGTGCCCCCGGCAACGAGGTATTTGTATCATACTTGAATTCCAAGAAAAAATTCTTAGAACCGGCGATGGAAAAATGTCAAGACATTGCAGACTATGTTTGGGACGCATTCATAGAAGATGCGCTGGCGCAAATCAAGCTGGCCCAGGAACAAAAATTAGAAGACGTCCGTCAAAGTTGTACGACCTTAACGACGCAATGTTTAACAAAAACTTCGGATTCACTGGAAGACTTTGACGCTCGTGCCTTATCAATTTTCGGGGTCAAGGCGGATAAAACGGTTCGCGAAATGTGTGCAGAGGTACAGAATTCATGTACAGCATTGTTAAACGTAACCGAAGGCGGAGACGCTTGGAATCAAGGCATGACAGAAATCGCCACAGACAAGACCTATGACACGATTCTTAAAACCTGTCGTGAAGTTGGGCGCGCTTGCATAATACAATCTTGCAAATCTATATCTGGTAATTTTGGTCTATGTGAAAACATTCAAACATCGGTCAACCGCAAGGCCATTATAAACAGAACTTCTTGCTGGGACGAAGTTGTTCAATGCGTTGCAGATGCGGGCGTTGACTCCATTAATAACATAAACCAGGCGTTGATTGCAGACAACTTAGTAAATCCGAACACTAACGCATTTTACGAATCGTTATACGGTGCAAACGCGATAATAACAAACAATGACGTTACCAACAACACTTGTATAAACGGTACATCTAACGAGAATTGTATATATGACATATGTGCGTCTGAATGCGGTCTTAACGACAGCGGCAGTTATACATTATTGTCATCATCAGAATGCAAAACATGTCGCATAGCGGAAAGAATCTGGGGCAATTGCGAGGCGCAGCCAGCAACGATACTTAACCAAACGACCGCGCACAACAAGATTAAAATAGGAAACGAAGAAACATTATTATCTTGGTTTGCCAAGAATACAAATACGGCAGAAGCAATTGACAGTTGCCGTGACACATCTTGCGGGCCTGGCTTTATATCGTATTGGGACGAACAAAAGGGTACGATGATATGTATATCCGCGCAAAATGTATCTGACGACGGTCTGATATGCCCGACAAACCATTGGTTGATTCCGATTAACAACAATTATAAAAACTGTTGTAAAACGAACCAAGGTGGCGCAGGATTGCCAGACGTGTTTGGTAACTGTTGTGGTATCGCACAACCACAAAACTCAATATCGGGATTAAACTGGGATAACAACGATGAATATTGTGGCCAAGATGCAACAACAGAAAACATTAAAGACGATAACAATAACGTAACAAATGAAAATGAAGAAGTGATAGAAGCAAAGGGATTGTGTTTACCGGAATCTTCAACATTTGTCGTTTCGTTTAACCCAGGAACCGACCAATATTATAACACAAATAATAATATCGGGTACTTAATTTGCGTTGGAACATTATCTGGCGGAGATGTGCTATCAGAATATCCAAATGGTCAGACAGTAAACTGCGATGGTTATTATGTCTTTGTAAACAAGAACACTGGTAAGTACATATCACCAAAATACGAGGGTACGACGACCACCGACACAACCAACCTGATACAACCGATTAATTTATATCGCACCCAAACGACCGATACCGCAACGACATCGACAAACTGCATATATAAATATAACAATAACAATTGGAGTTGGTCAGGTCAAGATTGCGCGATTTCATCACCTACACATTGGACGGTCACATACCAAGCTGTAGAGTAGTACACAAAGGCAATAACAGATAAATAAAAATGTAAAAGCAACAAAAGACTTGACAAATTTTTACAATCGTCTATATTATACATAAAAGGTGTAACAAGCACGATGTATAAGAAAGCGCAAAACTTTTATAAAAACTGTCTTCCCTGGTCACCGGGGCTGCCCATTTGGACGCGTGGCGAAACGGGGGGTAAAGGGAATGTAAACGCGACATTTTCTGCATCAAAAACAATCAAGATTTTAAAAAATCTATCAGGGACAGTCCGGAATTTTTCGGGCTGTTTTGTTTTTAATGCGAAAAACGCTAAAAACTCCAAACAAGGTATCGGGCAAGGCAAATATTTTGCGGAAAAAGTTTCTTATAATTTAAAGAAAACAATCTCTTTATTGGGAATGACCGGTGCAATGATATTAATCGCACCGTCTTGTAATTCTGTTAGTCCGGACGAATGCCCGCCGAAACCGGTGCCCGAACCAAAAGTCATAACCAAAAACAACCAGAATTGTGTTTTAGATAAATCGGTTGCCGACGGTAAAAGCCATTCAAAATTTACACCTACAATATGCTACTTGCGTAACGTTCGTGCAATTAACAACCAAAAATAACAGCATGGTGAAAATACATGAAATACTCACACACATTATCTTATAAATTAAAAAAAGCATTACCCGCGATTGGTATGATGGGAACTATGCTGATGACGGCATGCGAACCGACCCCAGAACCCGACAAAGAAAGCCAAACAATTCCAATTCTTATACCGCTGTTCAAAGCGGACGTATACGGTTCGGAAAAGTTAGACGACACGGTCCAGACGTCTAAAATTGAAATATCCATAAACCCGTATGATGCATATAAAATGATTTCTATGGGCAGTGTGAATTTTGTTACCGACACCATAAACAAATATTCAAAAGACAAAAACATTAAAACGATTTATTTGGTTCCCGAAGGAGACTGGTCTAACTTAACAGCCCAGAACATAACAGCACTACGTAACCACGCGCTGAGATATGCGAAAACCAATTCACCAAAGGTACGTGGCAAGGGCGATTTTAATTTCAAACTTGGTGAAGCATCCAGGGTTCCAGAAGACAGCCTGTGGTTCGTACGTAACGGTTGGACCATTAATAAAAACAGATAACCCCCGAAAAAATAATAAAAACAAAAAGGACGAAACATGAAATACACAAAAATGTTGTCTTATAAATTAAAAAAAGCATTACCTGCGATTGGTATGATGGGCTCTATGCTGATGACGACATCATGCGAACAAGAAAAAGATGACTATGAAAATCAACAAAAAACAATTGAATTAACTTTTGGTGTTTGGGATTCGCACAATATAGTAAAAATACTTCCAGACGGCACACGTACAGTCAGCGATACAATCATAAAATATGCAAACGACCCAACTATTAAAACAATTTACTTGGTTACGAACGATGATTGGTCAGGCTGCACACATCCTACTATAACAGCAATACGAGTCAACGGTGTAGAACACCCAATAAATTACTCATCAAAGGTACGTGGCAAGGGCGATTTTAATTTCAGACTGGGTGAAGCATCCAGGGTTCCAGAAGACAGCCTGTGGTTCGTACGTAACGGTTGGACCATTAATAAAAACAGATAACCCCCGAAAAAATAATAAAAACAAAAAGGACGAAACATGAAATACACAAAAATGTTGCCTTATAAATTAAAAAAAGCATTACCTGCGATTGGTATGATGGGCTCTATGCTGATGACGACATCATGCGAACAAGAAAAAGATGACTATGAAAACCAACAAAAAACAATTGAATTAAAATTTACCCCAACAGATGTACATAATATAATATACATCTATCCAGATGTTGTAACACGTACAGTCAGCGACACAATTATAAAATACGTCAATGACCCAACTGTTAAAACAATTTACTTGGTTCCAGAAGGGGATTGGTCAAATGAGCTTTCTAATAATGTAAACGCTATACGTGTCAATATATTGGAATATCCAATAAATTACTCATCAAAGGTACGTGGCAAGGGCGATTTTAATTTCAGACTGGGTGAAGCATCCAAGGTACCAGAGGACAGCCTGTGGTACGTACGTAATGGTTGGACCATTAATAAATACAGATAAATAAATGCCGATAAATATCGGCATTTATTTTAATATTTTTTACCAATTGACAAGGTTATCTGCAAAATGCCAATATATAAATATGTTACCCAATGGGGGGAAATGTGAAACCGGGGTTTATATATATAATTTTCACTGGTCTGTTATTTATTCCGCTGTCATCATACGCAGATGACAATCAGGTAATTTCATGCCAGGGCACCTTTCCACAATGTGGCGCGGGATGTTATTCTAACACAATACAAAATAACTGTAATATATGTATAAACGGAACATATTCCAGCACGGACGATGCAACCGAATGTTCTGCTTGTTATATGCCAGATAACGCACAATTTCTGACAGGTGATTCATACCAAGGATATACTGCCGACGTTTGTCCTTGGACTTTAACATGTGCACAAAATAAAATATTTAATGAAACCGATAAAACATGTGATGACTGCCCAGTTGGTTCACATAGGGATAACGATTTAACAGTAACCGGTTACGGCAACAGCAACTCGTACGAATACTCTGATAACAGCAATCAGTGTTCAACAAACGTCGCAACTTTAAACGTTAGGGGTTGCAATAATAATGAAATTAAAACATTTGCTGTAAAATATGGCACAGGATTCAAAGAATCACAATCGTCACAAGACATTTGGCTGGAAAATCTTGCAGGACAATTATTTGAACGTAATCCATGGTGGAAAATTTCTGGTTACACATATCAAGAAGCCGGGTACACAAACTTAACAGTATTTGACTATAACGGCAACGACACAGATGACAACACCCCAGGAAATGAAATATTTGCACAAGATAACGGTGCAACATATGAAGTTGAAGCAAACTGCCATACCACAGCATATATACGCGTTCAATACACAGTAAGTGGAACAACTAGCGAAGTCAACATACAATTAAACGATGACTCTACGGCGGACCTGCCAGATTGCCCATCAGGCAGTTCATGCACATGGTCACTGAACGGCAATTTCGCAGGCGTTACAATAAGTGGAAATCAGATAACACTGGCAGAAGATCACTTTGAATACGTCTGTTTTGAACAAGATTGCACACCAACGACCACTATAATACTAACCTTAACAGCCGACTGCGCCGCCGGATATTATCGTGATGATAACGGTTGTACCCCCTGCCCCATTGGCACTACATCAGAAGCAAACACCACGACAATAGAAGGCTGTTATGTGGTCAAAGGTAACACAGGTACAAAATTCTGTGATAACCGTGGCTGTTTCCATTTACCGCTATCGTCGGGAACAGACAACAAAATTACCTATAAAAATAATAACGGAAATTAAAATAACTTTATTAAAGAAATACTGTTATTAATAATTTCTAATTCTTTGTCGGTAAAACGACCCAACACCCAATCCGCAGGATCAATGCGAACATCAAAATCACGTGGATGCCCGATGCCGATTCTTATACGTCTGTACTCACGACCAATCGCACTGTCAATTGACTTTATACCGTTATGACCGGCGCTGCCGCCACCGACCTTTTCACGCAATACCCCGACGCCCAAGTCCATATCATCGTGAATGACAGTTACGTTTTCAATCGGTATTTTATAAAAAGACACCAACGCCCCAACCGATACACCACTGTTATTCATAAAGGTTTGTGGCTTTACAAAAATTACCTTGCGACCATTTATGTTTTCCGTTGTTGTCAAAGCCTGCTTTTCAAGGCGCCACACGGCACCGTCACCAACCAGCGCATCTATCGCCATAAAACCGACGTTATGACGCGTATGCGCATATTGCGCCCCGGGATTCCCCAGCCCTATAATCAGAAAAGGTTTATTTTCTTGCATATATACCTCTGTTTTTATATTATCATATCATAGAAAGGAGTAAAATATGAAATTAAAATATGCGGGTTTTGCAACAGTTGCCGCAATTCTTTTTTCTTCGCAATCTGCAAACGCTAATTTACTGTTTGATATATACGGTGGCGTCGCCGTCGGTGCCGGCGGTATGGCAATTTTTGCCGATAACGACAATCATTCAGATTCCGCGCAATCTTATGGCGCCATTGTCGGTATTGATATCCCCGCCCTGCGATTTGAACTGGAATACGATTACTTGACCAACCCAGATTCCGATATTCATCTAGGCATGCTGAACGCATATTTTAAAATGCCTTCTACTGTGATACACCCATATGCAGGCGTCGGCATCGGCAGTGCGTTCAGTGGGAACCTTTATAACACCGACATTGATACGGTTGCCGCATACCAGGGTATGTTGGGCGTAACTTTTGACGTACCTGCCCTGCCAATCAAAATTGACGCCGAAGGCCGTGCGTTATACGCGCCTAATGTATATGAAATAGAAAACATAAAGCCCGATATTTTACAATACGATTTACGCGTAAAATTGCGCTATGTTTTCTAGTTAAGACCTGAACGGGATAAAAATAATGCTGACGCTGATAGACGGTAATTCTTTGTTATTTCGCGCATATTATGGCGTGCACAGTCGCTTAACGCGCGCAGACGGAACGCCAACGGGGGCGGTATATGGTTTCTTTAATATGCTGTTACCGATATTGGCGTCGGCGAAACCAAACGATTCTTTTGTATGCGTTTTTGACGCGTCAAGAATATCGTTTCGCCAAGACATATACCCTGAATACAAGGCAAACAGACACGAAACGCCCGCAGACCTGATAACGCAATCTTACATGGTCCGCGAAGGCGTCGCCGCAATGGGCGTACCAGTCTTATGTATTCCCGGGGTAGAGGCAGATGACGTAATCGCCACCTTGGCGCGCGAAAATTGCACTGCAACAGACGCAACGCGAATTATAACCAGCGATAAAGACTTGATGCAACTGGTATCCGACTGCATTTTTTTATACGACGGTATGAAGCAAAAGGAAATCCGTGAACCGCAAGTCTTGGAAAAATTCGGCGTCAAACCCGCACAGGTCATAGACGTACAAAGTTTAATGGGCGATTCGTCTGATAACGTCCCGGGCGTCCCGGGCATCGGACCTAAAAAAGCGTCTGAACTTATCAATCAGTTTGGTTCTTTGGACGCTTTGTATGAAAACTTGGCACAGGTAAAAAACGACAGAATCAGAAATCTGTTGCATGACAACAAGGACAAAGCATATATATCAAAGCAACTGGTTACATTAAAGACAGACGTTGACTTGACAGATTTAAGCATAATGCCTTTTCGGTTTAATACGCCCGCTGCGCTGGAATACGTGCGAACAAAACTGGAAAGTAACTCATTGGCAGAAAAAATCCAAAAACTTTTCCCACTGGAAAAATTTAACGCCAGCGATATGCCAGAACCATTTGAATATGCACGGTCTGTATGCAGTATACCAGAACAAATTGCCACCAATACAAACGACAAGACAAAAAAAATTTTACCGACGCAGACTTGGCAAACAATCAGCACGCAAACAGAACTGGACGAGTTTTTATCAAAAGTTACCGACATTATCGCGATTGATACAGAAACCACAGGCTTGAACCCGTTGCAAGACAAATTGGTTGGAATATCTTTGGCATTTGACGATACACACGGCGTATATATACCGCTGCGACACAAAAAAAACAGTACCGATTTATTTGAACAAGAATCAGTCGCACCTAATCAACTGCCGTTGGAATACGTTTATAAAAAACTGTGGCCGATTTTAACAAACGAAAAGATTACAAAAATCGGGCACAACCTGAAATATGATTTGCACATTTTCGCCAACGAAGGTTGGGACGTTCAAAGCATAAAACCCTTTGACGACACCATGTTATTATCTTATGCGTTACATGGTACTTTACACGGGCACGGTTTAGACGAATTGGCGATAAAATATCTGGGGCATGAAAACATTTCTTTTTCTTCGCTATTTCCGCCAAAGACGCGTGACGCAGATATGCACTTTGACAAGTTGGACATCACGGTCGCAACGCCGTATGCAGCAGAAGATGCAACCGTATGCTTTGCGCTGTATAAACTGATGCGTCCAGAACTGAATAAGAACGAAAAATTGCGTCATCTATACGATACTTGTGACCTGCCTTTGATGCCGATTTTATTAAAAATGGAGCGCGCGGGCGTATTGGTAAACAAAGCCGGTCTGCAACAGTTGTCTAGTGTCTTTCACGCGCAATTAACAAAACTGGAACAAGAAATTTGGGAACTGGCCGGTCACGAATTTAATATCGCCAGTCCAAAACAACTGGGGGCGGTTCTTTTTGATGAATTGGCCCTGCCCGCAAATAAAAAGCGTTCAACCGACGCGGATACTTTAACAGAAATGTCGGACGAACACCCAATAATTGAAAAAATACTGCAATGGCGTTCAATCGCAAAGCTTGCGGGGACTTACGCGGACGCATTGCCGCGGCAAATTGCGTCAGACGGACGTATTCATACAACTTATTTACAGACCAGTACAAATACTGGGCGCCTGTCCAGCCGCGACCCTAACCTGCAAAACATACCGATTAAGACGGAACTGGGCGAAGAAATCAGAAAATGCTTTATCGCACCAGACGGCTATGTATTAATATCTGCTGATTATTCTCAGATACAGTTAAGATTATTGGCGGACGTCGCGAACGTTCACACATTTAAAGAAACATTTAATGCCGGAACAGACATTCACGAACAAACCGCCAGAAAAATTTTCAACATTCCGGAAAATCAGGCGGTATCCAAAGACTTGCGACGTGCTGCAAAAACCGTGAATTTTTCAATAATATACGGAATTTCTTCATTTGGCCTGTCGGGACAACTAGGCATTTCGCGTACTGCCGCCCAAGAAATCATTAACAATTATATGGCAGGTTTGCCAGAAATAAAAGAATACATAGAAAAAGTAAAAGACTTTGCGATTAATAACGCGCGCGTTTATACCCCATGGGGCAGACGCATAGAACTGCCCGAGGCGAAGAATCCACGTATGCGCGGTTACGCAATGCGCGCTGCAATTAACGCCCCAATTCAAGGGTTTGAGGCGGACTTGATGCGTCTGGCGATGGTAAACATTGATAAAAAGTTGGTTCAACCTAACGCGGATAAAATTCGCATGATAATGCAGGTTCACGACGAAATAATATTTGAATGTAAAGAAGACGTAGCCACAGAATTTGCAAAACAAATAGAAACAGAAATGGAAAATGTTTCCACTTTGTCAGTACCACTGGCCGCAGATTACGTAATTGGTAAATATTGGGGGAAATAAAAAATCCCGCAAACGCGGGACTTTTTTTTATTTGTTATTTTTATGATAAGGATTGTTTTCTTTCTTGGTCGGTAATAACATAAGTACCAAAAATACAATTGATATCACAGTATTTAACACTGATATTTGTACAAAATTTGCTAACATCAATAACAACCACCAAGCGCTTTGCCCCGAATCATGCAGTCGTCTAACATACAACGACAACAGCGGAATTATCATAGCAACACCATACAATAAAAACAGTATATACACTATGACAGACAATAAATTATAAGATTTTAAATGCAAGATAAGCAGAAAATATAAAAAAAACATCAACATTACTATAAAGTTTACCAAAACACTCCACCAATACTCTGACCGGGATGAAGTACCTGCCCACTCAGTAAAACCACGTTTCCAAAATGCTTTATATGCCTGAAACATATTTGTATATGTTTTGCTATATGTTTCTTTTACGGAATTTTTTGAGATCGCTTTCTTAGCAGCAGCAACAGGTTTGCTTTTTGATTTGGTTGTTTTAACAGCAGTTTTTTTAGGCATATAATCCCCCCCTTTTTTATACTCGGAATTATATCATAAAAAATTAAGACCCGCAAACGCGGGTCCAAAATAATAATTTAGAATCCGAAAACCATTCTTTGTTTTGATTGACGTTTCTTTTCATTGCGAACGGCTTCTTCTTTCAAACGTTTGCGTTTAGTTGTTGGTTTTTCATAACGCTGACGTTCTTTCATTTCGCGATACAGACCTTCTTTCTGTGATTTGCGTTTTGCGACGCGCAAAGCCTGTTCTACGTTATTATCACGAACAAGAACTTTTACCATAGGTTATTCACCCCCTTTTACGCATTTATTTCTTATATTTCTTACAAACTTTTGGTGGAGCTGATCAGACTCGAACTGACGACCCCCTGCTTGCAAAGCAGGTGCTCTACCAACTGAGCTACAACCCCAAAACTTTGCTTTTATTTTAACTTTTTTATTAAAGCCCACAGATTTTATACATTTTTATTGTTATTGTCAATTTAAAAATGAAAAAAAGAAAAAACGCAATCTTTCGCTGGACAGTCGGAATTACAGGCTTTATAATAGCACCGCTATGTTTAAAAAGATTTCTAAAAAAATAAAGCACCTTATCAAAGGTGATGAAACGAATGTCCGTATTAAATGGTCTTTGTACGGACGTGTTTGGCGTGAAATTGGTAAACCACAGTGGAAGTGGTTATTAGCCGGTATTTTGGCCACAATCGGCGCCGCCGCGGCAGAGGCTTATACAATCACCTTGGTACAACAGGTCGTTGACAAAGCTTTCATAGAAAAAAGTATGCAATATATTTACTTTTTTGGCCTACAGATTATTGCGGCGTTTGGTTTCAAGGGCATATTTAACTATTCCAAGTCATTAATTATGGCCAAGGCCGGATTAATCGCCAGCGCCAACCTACAAAAACGTATATATCACCATATGGTAAAAATGAACATTTCAAAGTTCTATGGTGATGGCATCGGGAAAAACTTGAATTATTTTGGTGTGCAGGCCGGCGCGGTACTAAGTTTGGTTACAGGCACCATTGTCAGTGTGATACAACAAATTGCTACATTAAGTATGACGTTGGCGTTGATGATATATTACGCCCCACAAATGTGCGCGGTATTATTATTCTTGGTACCTGCAATTATCATGCCGATGGTATTGATTATGCGCAAACGTCGCAAACTGTCACGTAAATCGTTCGGCATTGCAAACGATGTATCGCAGCACTTAAATCAAACTTTGCACGGTATAAAAACCATTCAAGCTTTTGCGACAGAAGACATTGAAACAAAAAAGTTTGCGCGCGTTTTGGATTCTTCTATGTCAAACTCCTATAAAGGAACCCAGGCTTTTGCTTTACAATCACCTTTATTAGAATTGATGATATCAATAGGGCTATGTTTGGCATTAATCATCGGCGGACACTTTATTGTTACAGGCGCGATTTCAACCGGTGACTTTACTGCGTTCTTGTTGGCTTTGACCGCAGCGTACAAGCCGGCCAGAAATATCACCAGCACGAACGGGACAATACAACACGGTTTACTGGCCGCAGAAATATTATTTGATTTCTTGGACAGCAAACCCGACATCCAAGACGCCCCTGGGGCAAAAGAATTAAAGTCTGACAAAATGTCTGTTGACTTTAATCATGTATATTTTGAATACAACGAGAACGAACCAGTACTGCGGGATATAAACTTACACGTTCCCAGCGGAAAGGTCTGCGCATTAGTTGGGCCTTCTGGCGGTGGTAAAACGACTATGTTCAATCTGATAGAAAGGTTTTATGACCCACAAAAAGGTAAAGTAGAAATTAATAAAACAGACATTAAAAAATTCACTTTACGTTCTTTGCGTCAAAACATTGCAGAGGTTTCCCAAGACGTGTTCTTATTCAATGGCACAATAGAAGAAAACATAAAATACGGAACACCAAATGCAACACCAGAACAGATAGAAGCCGCCGCCAAGGCTGCAAACGCACATAATTTTATAATGAAATTCCCAAACAAATACAAATCCAAGGTTGGCGAAGGTGGCGCGCTGTTATCTGGCGGTCAAAAACAACGCATTGCAATTGCACGTGCTATATTAAAAGACGCCCCCATCTTGTTATTGGACGAGGCGACATCCGCCCTGGATACACAAAGCGAAAAACTTATTCAGTCCGCCTTGAAAGATTTGATGAAAGGACGCACGACTTTCGTAATAGCGCACCGATTATCAACGATTTTAGACGCTGATATAATATGCGTTATCAAAGACGGGCAAATAATTGAACGCGGTACAGATGCCGAACTGGTAAAACTGAACGGTGAATATAAAAAACTGCGCGATATACAATTTAAGGACAAAAAGAAAAAATAAAAACGAAACAAAAAACAAATAACTAGCAAAGGGAGGAAAAGGAATAAACATATAGGAGGCAAACATGCCAAACATGACTTATTCACAATACTCAAACTCTATTTTATTATTATTTTTCTATACTTACACACAATGCGGGTTAGTTATTGAACCAGAATTAAACGCAGCATTAGCTGAAAGGTTTAGAGACTATAACCCACAATTACAAAAATTCACCACATCGCAGCCTAAAATAGATTTAAGCGACAAACAAACAATCAAACGCCAACTAAGTAATTTATATTACAACCGTTTTAAACATAACTTAGCGGAAATACCCGATAATTTAAATAAAGTAATCGCATATTACTTTCATGGTTACTGTCCGGAAACAAGAAAATTCGGCAAAAAATCAAAAACAAGTATCAGGGAATACGATTGGACAAACGTCAGCCCGCAAAATCTTATGCAGGCATATCACTATCGCAAAAGAAAAAATCTAGATATAGAAGATTCTTTACATAAAGCATTATGCAAACATTATTATAACTATGACCCTGAAACAAAAACCCTCTTGTCATTTGAAGACATGAAAGACTTTTCAACGATTTCCGATATTCAAATACGTAATTTATATTATCGTAACAAAATAAAAGGTAAAAAACTTACCGAACACTTAAACGAAGAACTGTCAAACAGGTTTTCTGGATATGACCCCGAAACAGAAACGTTCGGAAACAAAAAATATGCCGAACCAGAACCTACAACTAAAATCGTGCCACAAAACAAACAATTTTTTGTTACAAAAAAAACCGTCAAAAAACAATCTGATATAACTTACAACGATGTATTTATCAATGGCACTAAAATACTATCTAATCATCTGAACACAGAAATAAAACTATTATGCGACGACACGGTATTGGCCATACACGGTACTATCACAAATAATACCAAGTATCCAAACACACCGACTTGGCTGGTCTATGATACGCAATTACAATCATTAGCGCCTCAAAAAACGCACTCTTATTCTGGGTATTTCATTCAAATAAAACATATATCCGATATTAATGGGAAAATAAATTTATTCCTAGATAATAAAACCACTATGATTTTAAACACAGAAAAGATTAAAAAACTAGCAGATGGACGACGCTTTGTGTTAGAGCCCAAAAAACATAGATAACAACAAAAAGATAAAAACATGACAAAAAACACACAACCAGATAAAGATTGGTCAAAATATTCTGACGCATCATTAATGTTGGAATACAATTACCTGCATAAGAGAAAATTAGAGATACCACAATCTTTAATTGACGAACTTATGAACAGATTTAAGACATGCAAACCTACAAAATCCATGTGCAAATCCAAAACAGAGCGACACAACTTATCACCAAGACACTATAAAAGAACGCAAGAATGGTCAGGGGCTTCTCATCAAAGTTTAATGGGCGCATATTATTATCGTAAGTCGAAAAACTTACCGATACCAGACGACCTACATTTTGCACTTGCCGACAAATTTTTGAATTATGACACAAAAACCAGAACGCTCATAAAAATTGAAGAACCAATTAATTGGGCGGAAAAATCAAACAGAAGCATACAAAATGCTTATATATACCGTAAACACAAAAACTTACCAATATCCGAAGAATTAAAGGCGGAACTGATTAAAAGATTTCCTAACTATGACGAAGAAAGCAATACATTCACAAAAGTAAGAAAAACAAAAAATTATTCAGAACAATCAAAAACTACATTACGAATTGCTTATTACAATCACAAAAAAACCAACAAACAAATTCCAGACGATTTAAATGCGGAATTAGCGAAACGCTTTCATAACTATGACCCTGAAAAACGCGTTTTGCTGGAAAAGAACAAAGACGTCAATGCAGAAAAGCGAGCAACCACATTACAACAAATTGCTGCACAATACACAGATACACGAATCGTTGTATCCGTGAAACCTGTGGACATAAAAGAAAACGTAACTTATAACGATGTCTTTATAAATGGGACTAAAATATTATCTAATCACATAGATACAGAAATAAAACTGCTGTGTGATGATACCATATTGGCGATACATGGAATAATCACAAACGATGTGCATTACCCCCATACGCCTACGTGGTTGGCATATAACACGCAAATGAAATCATTAGCAAACATTAAAGCCAATGTATACTCTGAACAATATGTTCAAATCAAACATATATCTGACACAAGCGACAAAGTTAATATATTTTTAGACAACAAAATCACAATGTCTTTAAGCAAAGAAAAATTGAAAAAATTAGCAGATGGACGTCGCTTTGTCTTAGAAAACCAGAAAACAAGATAAAAAACAAAAGAATAAACGATGACAAATATAACTAGACAAGATAAAAAAAATACAAACTGGTCAAAAGTTTCTGATTCTAGCCTTGTTAACGCATACCGTTATCGTAAAAAGAACGATATAGAAATATCAAATGAATTAAATGCAGAACTTGCAAAAAGATTTAACAACTATGATATAGAAAGTCAGAAGTTTCAAAAGAAAAAAACAGATTGGTCAAAGTCATCTAATGCCAGCCTTATGACTGCATATCATTATCGCAAAAAACTGAATATGCAAATATCAGATGACTTAAATGAAGAAATGGCAAAGAGATTTCCTAACTATGACCAAAACACCAAAACGTTTAAGCAAAAAACCGACTGGTCTAAATCTTCCAGGGAAAGCATTCTTGTAACTTATCATTATCGTAAAAGAAACAATATGCCAATATCCAACGAATTAAATATAGAATTGGCGAAAAGGTTTCCTAACTATGACCCTGTAACCAAAACGTTAAACGTAAAAATCGATTGGTCTAAATCTTCTGATCAAAGTCTAAAGACATCATACTATTACCGTAAAAAAAACAATATTCAAATACCAGACGAACTAAACAAGGAATTAACAAAAAGATTTAATAATTATGACCCTGATACCAGAACGATAAAACGAAAAAACGACTGGTCTAAATCTTCTAGGGACAGCGTTCTTGTAACCTTTCATTTTCGCAAAAGAAATCATCTACCAATATCCGATGAATTAAATCAAGAATTGGCAAAAAGATTTCCTAACTATGACCCTGTGACCCAAACCTTGAAAAAAATCACAAAAAAGAAAAAAATTTCTGAGTATTCCAAACTCACATTACATGTCACTTATTATAAATATAAAAGACAAAATTTACCCATTTCGGACGAATTCAATGAAGAAATGGCAAAGAGATTTCCTAACTATGACCCCATAAACAGGTCGTTTAAAAAAACAACGAACGAAACCACGGATTCTATTAACGAAGACCAAAAAGCAACTATACAAACAAAAACGCAATATAAAAAACACATAATTTGGTCTGAAACAACGGATAACAAGTTGCGTTCTGCATATCAATATCGCAAAAAAAATAAAATCCTCATTCCTGATGATTTAAATGAAGAATTGGCAAAAAGATTTCCTGGTTATGACCCAGAAAAACAAATCTTTGATAAATTAGAACAAACCCGTCAAGAAGAAGCATACGCAGAGAAACTACGTAAAATTGTAACGAATTCAAGAAGCAAAAAAATTGTTGTATCCGTACAAACTGTTGACACCAAAGAAGACGTAACTTATAACGATATATTTATAAACGGAACTAAAATACTGTCTAATCACATAGATACAGAAATAAAGTTATTATGCGATGACACTGTATTGGCGATACATGGAATTATCACGAACGATGTGCATTACCCACACACGCCGACATGGCTGGCATATAACGCGCAAATGAAATCGCTGTCGCCAACACAGGCAAACCCATATTCAAACTATTACGTTCAAATTAACAACATACGTGATATAAACGACAAAATTAATATATTTTTCAACAACAAAACCACAGTGGTTTTAAGCAAAGAAAAATTGAAACGAGTAGCAAACGGACACTATTTTGTATTAGAAAACCAACAAACGAGATAATAAACAAAAGAATAAACAGGATGCAAACATGTCAAACACAAATTATTCAAGATACAAAGACTCTATTTTATTATTATTTTTCTATACTTACACACAATGCGGGTTAAGTATTGAACCAGAATTAAATGCAGCATTGGCAGAACGGTTTGGCGACTATAATCCCAATTTACAAAAATTCACCACATCACAGCCCAAAATAGACCTAAACGACACGCCAAAAATAAAACAACAACTAAAAAATTTATATTACAGTCGTTTTAAAAATAACTTGGCAGAAATACCAGAAAATTTAAATAAGGTGATTGCATATTACTTTAATAGTTACAACCCAGAAACGAAAAGGTTTAAACCACACACTAAATCATATGCAGACTGTGCCGACAATACCTTGCGATCTGCTTACAATGAATGTAAAAAACAAAAACTACCTATTCCAGAAGAACTGAATGCAGAGCTGGCTAAAAGGTTTTCTAACTATAACCCGGAAACAAAAACGTTTATACCACAACCAAAACCATGTTCTATCACAGATCCCAAACAAGCGCTTTTGAATAAGATATCATCCATAACAGATTTATCAGTTAAATCCGATACGTTCTTACAAAATCTTTATAAAGATTGCATAAAAAATGGTATACCACTACCCGATCAGTTACACAAAGAAATGATAAAAAGATTTTACAACTATGATCCTGAAAGCCAAACATTTCAAAAAAAACAAATGAAAAAAGCATATTCAAAATATGCGAACGACTATATACGACTACTATATAATAAGTATAAACAAAATAACCTGCCAATTCCTGACGATTTAAATAAGGCCTTGGGAAAACGTTTTTCTGATTACGACCCAGAGCAACAACAGTTTGACAGGCTTGGCAAAGAACTTCGTGCAGCAGAACAAGAAAAAAAAATCCGAAAAATTGTTACGTCGTCAAAAAACGGTGAACTTATCGTATCTGTAAAAACAGTTAATATCAAAGATCATATAAAATATAACGATGTGTTTATAAACGGGACTAAAATCCTATCCAATCATATATATACAGAAATAAAGTTATTGTGCGACAACACTATATTAGCGATACATGGAATAATCACAAACGACCCTCATTATCCGGACACGCCGACATGGCTGGCATATAATGCGAACATAGAATCCTTGAACACCACGAAGTTACAAAAATATTCTAAACATTACATTCAAATCAGGTGCATAAACGATGCGAACGATAACATTAATATGTTATTGAACGATAAAACTACTGTTATTATAAGCAAAGACAAGATAAAAAAACTGGCAGCCGGTCGCCGTTTTATATTCACAACCAAAACAAGATAACAAAGGGTGGTAAAACCACCCTTTTTATTATTTTACTGTCAGTTCTTTTCCGTGAACATCAACATATACGGTACTTCCTTCGCCAACGGTACCGGACAAAATTAAATCTGCGATTTTATCTTCTACCGCCGATGTTATCAATCGTTTCAAGGGTCGTGCACCGAATACCGGGTCATACCCATTATCACCCAACCACTTTATTGCTTTATCAGAAACTTCCAGACTTATGCGACGTTCTGATAAGCGCTTTTCAAGGTTACGCAGTTGAATCTTTACGATTCCGGCCATAACGTCTTTGCCCAGCGGATTAAAGAACACGATTTCATCAATACGGTTTATGAATTCCGGGCGAAAGTTTTTCTTTACCGCATCCATATCTGGCAAATTACTTGTCATGATAATTATGGTATTAGTAAAGTTAACTACATGTCCCTGCCCGTCTGTTAAACGTCCGTCGTCTAATATTTGTAAAAAGACATTAAACACATCGGGGTTTGCTTTTTCAATTTCATCAAACAGCAAGACCTGATACGGACGGCGACGCACGCTTTCTGTCAAAACGCCGCCTTGTTCATAACCGACGTACCCTGGGGGACTGCCGATTAAGCGCGATACAGAGTGCGGTTCCATATATTCACTCATATCAATTCTGGTCATAGCAGTATCATCGTTAAACAGATATTCTACCAAGGCTTTGGCAACTTCTGTTTTACCGACGCCTGTAGGTCCCAAGAACATAAAACTGCCGGCCGGTCTGTGCGGATCAGACAACCCCGCCCTGCTGCGACGAATCGCGCGCGCAATGACGGTCAACGCATGGTCTTGTCCGACGACGCGCTTGCGCAGTTCATCTTCTATGTTCAACAGTTTAGATTGTTCTTCTACACTTAGTTTATCTGCCGGCACGCCGGTCCACTTACTAACTACTGCGGCAATATGCTCTGGTAGAACGGTTTTATATTCTTTGGATTCCGCGTTCATCTTGCGGATATTCTCTTCCAGTTCTGGTATTTTACCGTATTGCAGTGCGGACGCTTTTTCATAGTCACCGTTACGCATAGCCGATGCAACCTCTGCCTTGGCTGCGTCCAATGCCGCCATAGCATCTGAAAGGCCGCGCATTTTTTCTTGTTCTTTGCGCCACTCTGCTGTTAGGACCTTGGATTTTTCTTCTTCGTCTTTGATAAGATTTTCTAAATCTTTCAGACGTTTCTTAGACTCTTCATCTTTTTCTTTTTTCAAGGCCTGCTGTTCTATTTTTAATTGCATCAGATGCCTGTCAATTTCATCTAACTTTTCTGGTTTTGATGCAATTTCAATACGAACGCGTGCGGCGGCTTCATCAATCAAGTCAATTGCTTTATCGGGCAAGAACCTGTCTGTGATGTAACGATTAGACAAGCGAACCGCAGCAACCAGCGCAGAATCGGCAATTCTGACGCCATGATGACCTTCGTACTTTTCTTTCAAGCCGCGCAAGATTGAAATGGTATCGTCAACGGTTGGTTCATCAACATACACCGGCTGGAAACGACGCGCCAATGCGGGGTCTTTTTCAATATACTGACGGTATTCATCCAAAGTCGTTGCCCCCAAGCAATGCAATTCACCGCGCGCCAACATAGGCTTTAACAGATTACCCGCGTCCATAGAACCTTCGCCCTTACCGGCACCGACCAACGTGTGTAATTCATCAATGAACAAAATGATTTGTCCGTCAGAATCTTTTACTGCTTTTAATATGGCTTTAAATCGTCCCTCAAATTGACCGCGAAACATAGCACCTGCCATCAAAGCGCCCATATCCAAAGACAATAATTTTTTCTTTAACAAATTTTCTGGTACATCACCAGAGACAATTCGTTCTGCCAAACCTTCAACGATTGCCGTTTTACCAACGCCTGGGTTACCAATCAACACAGGATTATTTTTTGTACGCCGCGACAACACTTGTATAGTACGACGAATTTCGTCTTCGCGTCCTATGACGGGGTCCAGTTTACCGTCTGCCGCCAACTTCGTAAAATCAGTTGTGTATTTAGCAATTGCCTGTTCTGGCGTTTCTTGCATTTCATCTGGATTCATAAAAAATTCTCCTTTATTAATATTATATCGTTTGAATATATAATTACAAAATATTGAATTTCAAGACACAGGAAGCAAATCCGCCCCATAGACTGAACGATAAAAAGTAAAAACAATGCTTGACTTTTCTTGTTTTTTATTATAAATTAAGCCCCAGTTATCAAAGGATATATAATATGCCACGTGTATGTAAAGTTACAGGTAAGAAAACACAAGTTGGGATGAACGTATCCCACTCTATGCGTCATACAAAGCGCACATTCTTGCCTAATTTGCAAAAATTAAAGTTTCACAGCGATATTTTAAATCGTGATTTTTCGTTACGCATTTCAACTGCGGGCTTACGCACATTGACGAAGCATGGCGGTTTAGATGGTTACGTAATGTCAAAGCCAGTATCACGTCTGACGGAAGACATGGCTGCGATAAAAAAGGCGATTGAAAAGAAAGTTGGCAAGGCAGAAAAGCCTGCGAAAAAGCCTGTACACAAGGCAACGCGCAGTGCCCGCCTGGTCAAAAAGGTTGAAGCCAAGAAAACGGCTGCGAAATAAACACGCAGTTTATGTTTTGGCCCCGTGGCGGAATTGGTAGACGCGCTTGACTCAAAATCAAGTTCCGCGAGGAGTGTCGGTTCGAGTCCGACCAGGGCCACCAGAATAAAATATCCCGAATGGGATATTTTTTTCGTTCTGTCGGACGAGAACCGTCGGTACGAAACGATAGTTGGTGAAAACAAGCGACGCGCAGTTTGAACCTTACGAGTTGGCGATGCATCTATGCAAGCAAACGATAGTTGGTG
>CASETE010000002.1 GCA_949290785.1 uncultured Pseudomonadota bacterium | reverse complement strand
TTTATTCTGATTGGGTGACGGGTTCAGGGACCGGTTTGCCTTCCTTCGCGGCCGTTATGTCGTCATACAACGACAATATCTGACCGTTTAATAACGTACGGACGTGGCCTATCTCTTCGGGACTTGCATGACTGTAAAATATCTCGCCCGCTGGCGTCTTGATATGTAACGCGTGTTCTGTGCGTTTATCTTGACGCATATATATCTTTTGATCGCCTATGTTTAATTCATGACCGCAATCGCTTTCTTCATCCGCACCTGCGCCATAACCGGCATTCGTTAAATCTGCACGACACGGATATCTCATATCATGTAACTTATAGTTCGCAAAGTGACCTTCGCGCCAAAAGCCATGACCAACCGCTGTGCATTTTTCATAGCCATCCACAGGTACATAATATCCACCGTCACACCACATCTGACATTCATTGATACTTTGTGCACCACGATTTGGATTATCGTCATATCCTGTTGGACAGTTCATACATTGATTAGACGCTTCATCAACATACATACCGGGCGGGCAGATTATTTTACCGCCTTCGCATACCATACCTTCGGGACAAACAAAGCAATTGTTGCCATTGCGATAATAACCATCTTCACACACCCACGGACAATCATTACCACCAGGCGAGCCAGCCCCTGTGTAATAAGAGTTCGGCGCACCGTTTGTGCAGGGTTTAATATAATCATAATAAGCGAGTCCACCAACATCATTAGAATTCCTGGTATCAAGATAATACCCAGTATTTGCGACATACCAACTCTTCTTTTTGGTCCAATCCATTGGATAATGCGTGCCATCATAATACCCTGTGCTACTAATCATATATTCACCTTCTGGTACAGAAAAATATGGAGAATAAATCAAACAATCATTTATGCTTGTTGCATTCGGTGCATTGCGGTTATATAAAAAAGAATACTTTAAAAATACGTGCCCTTCTGGTGGGGCGGGTTCAAATATCCCTTCTGTATAATCTGGACATTGATATTGGATATTATCATGACAATACTGACCCCTTGTACCGCAATTACTGCACTGTTTTTTACCATCCAACCAATATCCTGGTAAACAATGTATTTGCACACTGCCCGCGGGGCATTCGGAATTTTGTGGGCACATATCACACCCAGTGCCATTTTTATAATATCCCGCATTGCACATAAAATCATCCGCGCTGGTACAGGTGGAATTTGCAACACATTTTGTACACGTGCCGCCCGCATTATAACAACCGGGGTTACAATTTGGCGCTGTGCCACAATCACCCGGCGCATAGGTCAGGCAACGTCCGTCATCATGTTTATATAATCCGTCAGGACAGACCATTTCATCAATTTTACCACCGGGGCAAACAACACCGTCATCGCATTTACTGCAACTGCCACCAGTACGATAATATCCAGGTGCACAGTGGTCACGAATATTGTCCGCGGCTGTACTTGATTCACCCCTTGGGCAAAAATATCCCGTTGGGCAAACCCGACAATTTCCATTATAATCATTATAATACCCTTCTATACACATAATTGTTGTTGTGCCAGCGGGGCAATATTGCGAAGATACGCATTTAACACAACCGAGACTATAATGTTCATAATACCCTTCGGCACAACTGATTAATGTTTCACCTTCGCAGATATGACCAGCACAGGAAAGGCATTTTGGGGTTACACCCTTGTATATCTGTTTATAATACCCGTCTTTACAATAAAAATATTCGTGTCCGCCGGCACAGGTTGCATTTATGGGGCATGCCTTGCACATATTTTCATCGTCATAAAATCCAGGCAGGCAATTATAATCTGTGCCGTTTGTGCAGGTTGAATTTTCAACACTGCATTTAGAGCATATATTACCGTTTTTATACCAACCACTATCACATACAAAATCAATACCGTCTGGGCATTCAGCATTCGCGGGGCATTCATAGCAAAAATCGCCGTCGGCATATTCACCAACGTTGCAAGTTACAGCATTTGCAGACACAATCGGTGTTATTAAAAAGCAGCACAACAGCAATATTTTTTTAATCATACTGCGATAATCCCCCCATATGATATTTAACAATTCTGATTTGATTTTAGAAAAAAATTCCCCACCCATGCAATAAAAAAGTGATATAAAATTACCTTATTCAAATTATTTTATCAAATCGCCCGCCTTTATATATTCCGGCATATTTTTATCCAACTTTTTCTGTGCCAAACGAGCGTATTTTTTTGTGTTTTTTTTATCTCCTATCAAGTGATAATATTCCGCGCGCGCCCAATCTGCCCGCCCGTCTTGGTACGCCCGCGCCAATACCCAATAAGTCAACGGCGCAGGTTGCGTCAACAAAGAACGCTTGCACAACTCAACCGCCCGTTCTTTGTCGCCCGGTTTGTTTCTTTCGGTCAGCACCAATGCCAGCGCAGTTTCTATTTGTGGCGCATTACCCTGTAAATCCAAACTTTTTTCATACGCGTCCACACTGTCGTCATAGTGCCCCATCTGATAATCTATGTCCCCCAGCAATTCATAAAAATAAGGATTTTTCGGATTCCTGGCAATCAAAGTCATAACGCCTGTTCTGGCGTCTTGTAAATTTCCTGCCTGCATTCTGGCAATTGCCCGGGCGTATAACGCGGCGTCTGATTTGTCAGTGTCGGGGTATAACGCGCGCACCCTGTCCGCACCGTCTAAGTACCCGATTAATTTCGCCTGAACCAAGGCAAATTCTTTGTTCTGCTGTGCCGTTGGCGCGTTCTTGGCAACGTAAGACTTGTCCAATTTTTTTACTTTTTCGTTGATTGTATTTAAACGTTCGGCCGTCAGAGGATGATTAATGCGGTTCGGATTTACCTTGGATTCCAAAACCGACGTCATTTCACCCATTTGTTCCAGCACTGATACAAAACCCGCCGGGTCCAGTTTCGCCTGCACCAATAAGTTAAAACCCATATCGTCCGCAATTCTTTCCTCGTCACGCGTGAACGCCAACATTGACTGTTGCGCAACCCCGCCAGAGCCAGCCAAAACGCCCGCCCCCAGCGACGGATTTCCCCCGGCAACCATTAAGCCAACGCCCAACGCCTGAATCAACATCGCACGTTTTAATTCCGCTTCCATACGGGCAGACATATGCGCCATATGCCCCCCCAGCGTATGCCCCAATTCGTGCGCAACAACCGCCTGTAACGCAGACGCAGACCTGATTTGCGTCAACAAACCAGTATATAAATATACGTCTTCGCCGCCCATTACAAACGCGTTAAAATCATCGCTGTTTATAATGTGAACCTTTAACCTGCCGTCCGAAATGTCGGCCGCACGCCCCAAAGGCGCAACTAATTCGGTTAATAACCTTTCCGTTTCCGTGTCGTTAATAAGCGACGCAGCCTGCGCAGAAAACGCAAACAAGACAGAAAATAAAATAACCAGTAACCTAGGCACTGATACCCACCCCCCTGTCAAAAATATACATCAAATCACGCGTCCATGCATCAGGAATAGTTATATCACGCGCAGCGCGCGCCGCTAACTTAAACAAGTCGTGATGCGCCCTGTAATCTACAAAATGATAGTTTATCCACCCGCTTTGACGCGTTCCTAATAACTCGCCAGTACCGCGCATTATCAAGTCTTGCTCTGCAATCTTAAAGCCGTCGTCCGTTTCTGTCAGTACGTCAAGACGCTTTAACCCATCGTCGCTGACGTTTCGCCCGTATATTAATATGCAATAAGACTGCAAGTTACCACGCCCAACGCGACCACGTAACTGATGCAAGGCCGCCAAACCAAATCTTTCCGCGTTCTCTATTACAATGATAGACGCAGATGGAACGTCAATTCCAACCTCTATGACGGTTGTCGCAATCAATATGCGCATGTCAGAATCATCGTCGGCAAACCTTGCCATAACCGCGTCGCGTTGCTTTTTATCCATCTGACCGTGAACAAGCCCCGCACCAGGAAAATACTTTTTTAAGGCTTCGTACCTTGATTCCGCAGCAGTCATGTCAGACTGTTCGGATTCTTCAACCAACGGACATACCCAGAAAACCTTTGCCCCACCTTCTATCTGAACGCGCAGTCGCGTAACCAATTCTTCAATTCTTGTAATTGATAGTTTCGTCGTTTTAATGGGCAACCTGCCCGCCGGCTTTTCATTTATAATAGATACGTCCATGTCGCCGTATATCGTCATAGACAACGTTCGCGGTATCGGCGTCGCAGATAACGCCAATAAATCAGGATTATTACCCTTGGCACGTAAGGCTTCGCGTTGGGAAACGCCGAAACGATGCTGTTCGTCCACAATGACCAAACCTAAATCCTTATATTCCACATCGTCTGAAAACAGCGCGTGCGTGCCGATGACAATCTTGGTTCGCCCCGAACGAAGCGATATTAACTTTTCCTTGCGAGCCGCCCCCTTGTCGCGCCCCGTCAGAACGTCACAGACAATCCCCATCTTGTCACACATCGGTTTTACCTTGGCATAGTGTTGCTGGGCCAACGTGTCCGTCGGCGCAAGTAACGCCGTTTGCGCCCCCGTTTCCGCCATCTTTATGGCAGCCGCCAACGCAACTATCGTTTTACCGCTGCCCACATCGCCTTGGACCAGACGCATCATGGGAATGTCACGCGACAAGTCCGCAAAAATTTCATCTAACGTTCGCAACTGCGCCCCCGTCATAGAAAACGGCAACGTAGCATAAAACCTGTCCATCAAGTCATACTTCTTGGCACGAACCACGCGACGATTTTTTTCTTCTTTCCTGTTTCGGCGACTGATTACTATCGCAGACTGATGCGCCAATAATTCCCAATACGCTAACTTTGCAACGTAAACCGAATTAGGTCCCAGGTCGTCCGCGCTTTCCGGAAAATGAACGTGGCGAAGCGCGTCAAAAAACTCTATTACCTGTAAATCCGCTTCACCGGCAATTTTACCCGGCAAGACCGCAAATATCTGATCGCGAACGTTTGCAAACGTCTTTTGCGTCAAGCCCTCGCCCGATGGGTATATCGCCTGAATAGACGGTATTTTGTCGGCGTTTTCCATATCCTCTATGAAATCGGGGTGATTTATAATCGCCCGACTGGTTCGCTCTAACTTTCCGCTGACCATGCGCCACTGACCAACCGGTAACTTCTTTAACCAATAATCTAAAAAGTTAACGTTAAAGAACTGAATCAAAACGACGTTACCCATCTTATCCGCACAAGTAATCTGCGTAGGCGCACGACGCCCCCGAAATACACCGCCCTTTTTATGAGACTTTACTAACAACGGTATCGTTATCGTTTCGCCGGGCGCCGCGGAACGTACGTTCTCTGTTATGCCGCGCGCCCTGATATATGCAGGTATGTGCAACATAAAGTCTAAAACCTTGCGCCCACCTAAAACATCTTCAAAGCGCGCCGCTAAAACAGGACCAACGCCCTTGATGAACTGCAGGTCTGTGTTCAGAAAATCAAACAATTCTTGCTTCATATGATATAAAGGTAGTCAAAATACCAAAACTTCGCAATAAAATAATAGAATCTTGGATAAATTAATTATACAATACATCTCGGTTGGAGGGCGGTGAATATACCAAATAAACCCGCTATACTCTGTTATAGTTCTTATCCTCCAACCGACTTTTGTTACCATAAAACACAAATGTAAAAAATTATGGTTTTTTTATAAAATACATTATATAATACCCATGCAATAATGTGTTGTTATTGCGGGGAATCAAAACCCCAACAGAGTGTCTGGTTACAGACAAAAAATCTCCAACATAGGTTGGAGGGCGGTGAATATATTGAATAAACCCGCTATACTGTGTTATAGTTCTTATCCTCCAACCACCGATATTTCTGGTGGTTTTTGTTTAACAAAACGGGGGACAGTATGAGCTTGTTTAAACTGGAATTCATCGGGCAAGAAGATGCACAAACGCGTCGCAGATGTGAAATCTTAAAAGAATTGGTTGCTTCGTACAAGGTTGAACCAGATGTCACACTGACAGATATACAACAACATTTGCGAATAGTACAAAAAGAAATCAAAGCAATGATTAAATCAGAAAAACGCAAAAAGAAACAATGACAAAACGCCACCGAAACCGGTGGCGTTGCTTCCTTTCACGCAAACTGCATATCATATGACTAATATCTGCCCCACCTGATTGAATCCCTGATTGCAAATCGCATTAATTCAGAGAACGATAAACGCGATAATTTATATGAATTTAACGGACTGACGTTCGCAAAATCTACTTTTGCCGCATGTCTCGCAGGGCCAAATACATATTCTACATACGCACAAGATGCAGGTAACAGCTCGCCTTCTAATATCGTCTTTATGGTCACCTTTTCACACAGAACATTCGTCTGGCAAAAGCGAGTTGAATATACCTTGCACAACTGGGTGGAACAATCTAAATTCTCGCAACAAAGGCGCGTGTACAAGATTTTATGCCGACCTGCCCCCATCTTTATCAAACAGCACATTCCACAACGACGACATAACGCGTCCCACTGACTGGGCGACATATGTTCCAGTTCGGAAATACGTTGTAATTGTAAAGGCGTCAACGGTTTTTTTATATCATCCATGTTTTATTCCAAAATCTTTTTCTGTAATTCTATTAAACGTGCGCATCCCTTTGACGACATGTCCATTAACTTTATAAGTTGTTCTTGGGTAAAAGGATGCTGTTCGCCCGTTGCCTGAACTTCTATGAACCTGCCAGATTCAGATACGACAAAATTAGAATCCAATTCCGCAACGCAATCTTCTTCGTAATCTAAATCTAATACCAATTCACCGTCCCACAAGCCCGCTGAAATCGCGGCAACATGTTCTTGTATCGGATTTTCTTTTATGCGCCCTTTGTCCAGTAACCAGCGCACTGCCAAGGATAACGCAACAAAACCACCAGTAATAGACGCACATCTTGTGCCGCCATCTGCCTGTATAACGTCGCAATCAATCGTTATTGTATGACGTCCCAGTTTTTCCATGTCAACAACGCTGCGCATCGCGCGACCTATTAACCTAGATATTTCCGCACTGCGATGGTCTTTCATCAACGTCTCGCGCGTTTTACGCGTACCAACGGCGCGCGGTAACATTGAATATTCTGCCGTAACCCAACCGCCCGTCTTGTTCTGCAATCTTTTCCACAGTGGCTGATTCAAATCTACAGATGCCGTACATAATACCTGGGTACCGCCCATTTTTATCAAGCACGAACCTTCTGCCCACTTGTTTACGCCCGTTTCCATTGATACCGGACGTATTTGTTCCGCCTTTCTTAACGATGGTCGCATCATAAATTAACCCTTGGTTTACAGTAATTTGTTTTGCCAGTATATAATAATATGTTTAAATTGCAATTTTTTTTAGGTTTGCTTTTTATATTATATCCTGCTATCCTGCCAAGTTGAAAAAGGATTTTTATGTCAGCAAAGACAAAACGCCTGTTTAAAAGAATAGTAAGTTATTCAGGTATATTTTTCTTTATACTAGCCGCCGGAATGTTATGGTGGCAACTTCGCGAATACAGTTTGTCGGATATATTTAGCGCAATACTGTACATACCTTGGTGGAACTTGGTCGCGGCGTGCGTGGCCTGCTTTGCGGGGTACTTGGCTTTATCTTTGTATGACTTTCTGGCCTTACGTTACGTGGGCGGGCACGTTTCTTGGTGGAAATGGATGTTGGCGGGAATGCTGGGGTTCGCAATCAGTAATAACGCCGGCCACGCCGTTGTCAGCGGGGGGGCAATCAGATACCGCCTTTATACGCGCTGGCGTATAAGCGGCGGCGATATCGTTAAAATGCTGACGTTTTCCGGATTTACCTTCTTTCTGGGTTGTTCCGCAATTTTGATAATCGGATATTTCTTGGTCCCCAGCGCGCTGTTGGACAAGTCCGTCGGTGCCAGCGTCGGATTACACATACTTTTCATAATATGTATGGCGTCCATATTGGCTTACTTTGCGGCGACGATTTTCTTTAACAAAAAAAGCATAAAAATAGGCAACTTGAAATTCCACGTTCCAACCACAAAAACTGCTTTCTTGCAAATGCTGCTGGGGGCAATAGACAGCATTTTGGCAGGATTGGTGTTGTATTTTTGTCTGTTGCCCTTTGTTCAAATACCTTTTGGAACGTATATCGGGTTATTCGTCATCGCGCAAACAACCGGCGTTTTCAGCCAGGTCCCAGGCGGCATCGGCGTATTTGAAACCATATTCCTGTTGGCATTACCAGACAGCGTTGACAAAGCAGACATATTCGGCGCCTTGCTGGCATATAGAATTATATATTATGTATTGCCGCTGATTGGCGCGGGGGGCCTGTTCTTGATTTATGAAAATTGGCTGCGCGCAAGAATGAAACGTTGGCTGGAAGAAGCAAAAGAAAAAATTCCGCAAATTCCCGCTAAAATCAAACAGATAAAGCCACTGAAACGCAAGAAGAAATAAATACCTTGCTTTATTGCCGTCGGTCATGCTATGCTATACGTTATCGTATGACATGGGGTTAATATAAGTGTTTGTATTATCACTATTTTCTGTAATTCGCTTTGCGCTGTTCATCATCGTTGCGCATTCTCTTGGCATGGGCTTGGACGCCCCACGGGGACGGATTATTTCCATTGCATACGCATACAGAACAAAAGGATTATTAAATGTCAAAGAAGATTTATGTGGACGCAGTCCACCCGGAAGAAACAAGGGTGGTGGTGGTGGATACCGCCACGAACCGCGTTTCTGATTTTGACGTTGAAACAACGACAAAACCTCAGATAAAAGGGAACATTTATCTGGCCAAGGTCATTCGCGTAGAACCTTCCTTGCAGGCTGCGTTCGTTGATTATGGCGCAGGTAAAAATGGTTTTTTACCATTTTCCGAAATTCATCCAGACTACTACCAAGTAACGCCAGAGCAAAAAAAGAAGTTGATTGAATTGGCGCATGCAAACATCGTTGACGACGACGAAGACCCAGACGACGAAAACGACGAGGTCGCAGAATACGACGACCAAAGCGCTGGGGAAGATAACAAAGAATTCACTAAACGGGCGCACGAATTCAAAATTCAAGACGTAATAAAACCAAAACAAATCTTGCTGGTCCAAGGCGTAAAAGAAGAACGCGGACAAAAAGGCGCGTCTATGACAACTTATTTGTCGTTGGCCGGTCGCTTTGCCGTCTTGATGCCTAATTCGCGCAAACGCAACAGTTATGGAATTTCTAAGAAAATATCGGATAAAGCGGAACGTGCCAGATTACGCGAAATACTGCACGAATTAAAAATACCAAAGGGTATGACCGTGGTATTACGTACGGCCGCGTTTGAGGCGAACGCAACAGACATCGCAAAAGACTATGACTATCTGGTTAACTTGTGGAACGAAATACGTAAAACCACGTTGGAATCCGTTGCGCCCGTTACAATCCATACCGAAGATTCATTATTACGTCGCGTAGTTCGTGACTTTTTGTCCGACAAAGAAGACGTATTGGTCATCCAAGGGGAAGAAGCCTTTGATGCGGCAAAGCAATATTTTCAACAAATGTATGGTCGCGCACCACGTAAACAACTGGTCCAATACAAGGACCCAGCAGTGCCGTTGATGGTCAAGGCCGGCGTTGAAAAACAATTGGAAGGCTTGCACGGTCCATACGTTCAGTTACCATCTGGCGGTTCTCTGGTAATCAATCAGACCGAAGCAATGGTGACGATTGACGTTAATTCGTCGCGCGCAATAAAAGAAAAAGATATTGAACAAACCGCGTTAAACACTAATTTAGAAGCGGCAGAAGAAATTGCATTGCAACTGCGTCTGCGTGACTTGGCCGGGATTGTTGCGATTGACTTCATTGACATGGAAGAAGAACGCAATAACCGCAAGTTAGAAATGAAAATGCGCGAAGTAATGAAACGTGACCGCGCAAGAACGCAAGTTGCAAAAATAAATAACTTTGGCGTTTTGATGCTGTCACGTCAACGCCTGCGCAGCAGTTTTATGGAATCTTCTTACGTTCAGTGTCCGCACTGTATGGGCGCCGGCGTCGTACCAAGCATACAAACGGCCGCAATCATTCTGTTCCGTCACCTGCAAGAAAAACTGTTGGCGAAAAGCGCACAGAAAATAATCATGACCGTTCCAACAGATGTAGCAATTTACTTGCTGAATCAAAAACGGGCGGAACTGGCCGCAATGGAAGACGAATTTGAAACAGAAATTGTCATCGTAGGCGATGATAGCTTGATGAACATAGACCAATATTCTATACAGCGCGTTGCCCCAGAACAAAATAAAACAGAAGAATTGTTGGACGCTTATTCGCCGTCTTCGGATGCAAAAAAGAAAAACGCTCAACATATAGAAGCAAGAAAAACAACAATGAATGCACCGCGCCGTCATAAAAAGAAAAAACAAACGAAAAAGTCTAGTTTGTGGCAAAAATTGGTCGGCTAAACATAAATCCCGCAACAGCGGGATTTTTTATATCAATGATAAAGTATAAAAACACTTGATAAAAAAATCTTATTTTTTCAAAATACGAAAAATAAAAAACGTACAATGAAAACAAGTTCTAACATCTTTATTGCTTTGTTATTAACTTTCTTTACCCTGCTTTGTTTTCATAACCATTTTGTGCAACGGGTATTAATATTATCATTTGATATAACCACTGAAAAAGCCTTTCCTGCACAAGTATTTTGGACGAATGAGCCTGACGTTTACTTTTCCGAACAACGTTCAGTTACAAAAAACGTAAACAAAGGTACTCACAATATAAAAATTAAACTTCCCACAGAATACGTTTATAAACTACGAATTGATTTCGGTTTTGCCCCCGGACATATAACCATTAAAAACATTTCGCTTCGTGGTGATAAATATGTACGGTTAAACACAAAAGAATTCTTGTACAATCAAATCATTGATAGAAATATAACAGATGAAGAAATCTCTTTTAACGCGCCTTATCCAGACCCTTATATAGTATATGAACCGGTTTTGGATATAAACGCCCGAACATTTGTAAACTGGCCTCTTTTAATACTGGCGACCGCGTTAACTTTTTTACTGTTTTATCAGATTCTTTCAGTAAAAATTCACGCAAAAACGCCCGACTTGGTATTCGTTGTTGCTTTTTGCATTTTACTATGTTTACCTGCAATGAAAATCTCTGGCGGCGATACACTAATTGAAAATCGCCCACCTAACCCCGCACCTTATCTGTTTACAGACGGTAAATTGAATAGCGAACTATCATCGCAATTTGAAAAATGGTTCAGCGACCGATTTTTCGGTAGAAAACAACTGATAAATATATATAACACAATCGGCCGCATTAATTTGCACCCACGAAACGAACACGCTATCCAAGGCGATGATAACTGGCTGTTTCTTACCCAGGGGCATAGTTTAGATAACTATATCAACAACCAATATCACTCTGCGCAAGATTTTCAAAAAGCGTTGAATTATCTTATGCAGATTAACGAATGGTGCAAAGCCAATAATAAAGAATTCGTATACGTCTTGATACCAGATAAAAACAAAATATACTCGCAGTATTTTCCGAAATACGTTCATAAAAGGTACCCAGATGAACAAAGTATAGGTAACCAATTTGTAAACTATATCAAACAAAATTCTGACATAAAAGTTATCTATCCTTATCAAGAACTGATAAATGCCGCCAAAAATAAAGACTTGTTATATTATAAAACCGACACACATTGGAATAAACTGGGCGCATACGTTGCATTTACAAAAATATATAAAGAACTATTTCATACGGAATTTAACAATTCTTTATATATAAAAGGTTGGGAAAAAACATCGCATTTTGACGGGGACTTGTTAAAGATGCTGCCCAGCGTCAGCAAGACCCCATATATGCAAGACAAATATTGGTCGCCCATATTCTTTAATCAAATAGACGTACAATTTACACAAAACGATTATAGCGGTGAAATATTTTTAGAAACAAACAATCCAACGGCGCAACGTTCTATTTACTTTTTCCACGATTCATTTTTTGAATATATACAACCTTATTTCAGTGTTGTATGTAACAAAGTAAACGGAACGTGGCGTTACAACATTGATAAATATGACCTGGATAAAATCAAACAACAAAATTATGATACCGTCATATTTATAAACGTAGAACGTTTCATCGGCGATTTATTTTTCCAACAGTTTCCAAAGGAATAACTTATGCTGTTTTCGTCAATGACTTTTATATTTATATTCTTGCCCATTGTATGCGGGTTATATTTTTTAGTTCGCAAAAATATTACAATGGCAAATTTACTGTTACTATTGGCCAGCATAATATTCTATGCGTGGGGCGAACCTAACTATGTGTTTATCATGTTGGGAACGATACTTATCAATTACGTTGGGGCAATATGTATTAATAAATATCCAAAGCATAAAAAAATCGCCTTGTTGACAACGATACTTGCAAATCTCGGTATCTTGTTTTATTTCAAATATTTCAATTTTGTAATGGAAAATATAAGCAGTGTAATCGGTACAAACTTCTCGTTTCTGGAAGTGATTATGCCAATAGGTATATCTTTTTATACGTTCCAAGCCTTGTCTTATGTCATTGACGTATATTACAATAAAGCCAACGTACAAAAAAATATTTATAAACTGGCTTTATATATCACGCTGTTTCCACAACTCGTGGCCGGTCCAATTATAAAGTACCATGATGTCGCCAATCAAATAGACAAAAGAAAAATTACCTTTAATCAATTTTCTTATGGCATTAAACGCTTTATTATAGGTTTAGCCAAAAAAGTCTTGATTGCAAATACCATGGGGGCCATAGCAGATGCTATATTTGCACAACCCGTTTATGACTTTTCCACAGGCGTTGCTTGGTTAGGGGCGCTGGCCTACACTTTCCAGATATTTTATGATTTTTCGGGTTATTCTGATATGGCAATTGGTTTAGGGCACATGTTCGGATTCAAATTCTTGGAAAACTTCAATTATCCTTATATTTCAAAATCTATCACGGAATTTTGGCGCCGTTGGCACATATCTTTATCAACGTGGTTCAAAGAATATTTATATATACCCTTGGGGGGCAACAGAATTTCTAAGTATCGGACTTATTTAAACTTATTCATCGTCTTTCTGGCGACGGGAATATGGCACGGCGCAGAATGGACATTCGTAATATGGGGACTGTGGCACGGAGCTTTTATTATATTTGAAAGAATAACAAACTTACATAAGCGAATTGGCGGCATCATATCTTCTATCTTGCGGCACTGTTATACCATTTTGGCTTTCGTTATAGGTTGGGTCATTTTTAGGTCCGATAATATTACATACGCCACAGACTATATAAAAAATATGTTCGGTTTGATTCCATACAAAGAAATTTATTCGTTACCATATTATATTGACACGACACAAATAATAATATTCATAACGGCTATAATGTTATCAATGCCAATATTTAGTAACTTCTTAAACGACGACAAAGACACTAAAGCCACCTCGTTTCAAAATCTTTGGTTATTAATACTGTTCGGGCTGTCTTGGGCATCAATATCAGCAGGGACATATAACCCGTTTATATACTTCCGGTTCTAAATTATATAGTATCGGCTGTTTTAGTCTGTCTTTACGGCATGTCTCGCGTTCTCATCCCGTTCTTATACAGAATAAAGAAATCCCGCAATTGCGGGATTTTTATTTATTTTTATCTGACTTTCATTTTACCGTTTTTTATATTATATATTATATATAATATAGACAGAAAAACATTAATGCCAACAAAAAAATAAAAAAACAAAACACAAAAATCGCCTTGCGGCGACCTTTTTTATTCTGGGGCGGATGACCGGATTGCTTCGCCACCTTGTAAAATTGTGCTATGCACAAACGGCGTACTGCCGTCCGCCTTTTTACCGCGGTTCAAACGGCTTCTTCGCCGGTTCTCATCCCATCCTTACACAAAATAAAAAAAATCGCCTTGTGGCGACCTTTTTTATTCTGGGGCGGATGACCGGATTCGAACCGGCGACATTTGGTACCACAAACCAACGCTCTAACCAGCTGAGCTACATCCGCCATACTGAATACTGTGGTGGAGCTGATCAGACTCGAACTGACGACCCCTTGCATGCCATGCAAGTGCTCTACCAACTGAGCTACAACCCCTTGCGGAACATTATTTTATATTTCTTCTTGCCAAATGTCAAATCAATTTGCTAATCTTTCAAAATATAAGGAGATTTTATCATGGATTATCAATCTTTGAAAGCAGAAGTAGAACAAAAAACTCTACAAACATTGGAAGTATTAAAAGGCGAATTCGCCGGTCTACGTACAGGACGCGCCTCGGTACATCTACTGGACGGGGTACGCGTGCCAGTGTATGGCTCTGACATGCCGCTTAATCAGGTCGCAACCGTCGCAACTCCTGACAATCAAACTCTTACCGTAACCGTATGGGACATCAATAACGCGGGACCCGTTGAAAAAGCAATTCGCGATTCAGGACTGGGATTAAACCCAATGACAGCCGGCGGGGTCATAAGATTAAATATGCCGCCTCTTACCGAAGAACGTCGCAAAGAATTAACAAAAGTTGCCGGCAAATATGCAGAAGAAGCAAAAATTTCTATGCGTAACATCCGCCAAGATGCAATGGGTAAAATTAAACGCGCCGTTAACGACAAAGAAATTTCCGAAGACGACCAACGTAAATACGAAGACGATTTACAAAAATTGTTTGATAAACGCGCCGACGAAGTTGACGCTTTGGCAAAACAAAAAGAAGCAGATATTATGTCCGTTTAACAAATAACAATAGGAAATATTCTATGTTGAAATTATTCAAAAAAAAGACCGCCGATGAAAATGCAGCGGAAATAAAAATACCAAAGCATATCGCCTTTATTTGTGACGGGAACCGTCGCTGGGCCGAAGCAAGAGGACTGCCGCCACTTATGGGACATAAAGCGGGTATTGCTAATTTTGAAAATTTAGTAGACTGGTTTATAGCACGTGGGGTAACAACTGTTACGTTTTTCCTGTTTTCTACGGAAAACTGGAACCGCTCGCAAGAAGAAGTTGATTTCTTGATGGACTTGTTCTGCACGGAATTACAAAAAAATATTAAGCATGCGTTAGAAAAAAACTTGCGTTATAGAGTAATAGGAACACGTGAAAGACTGCCGAAAAAACTGGCTGATTTGTGCGACGAACTGGAAGAAAAGTCCGCAGAAAACACAAATGGCACGGTTGTATTCGCGCTAAATTACGGCGGGCAGGATGAAATAGTCAATGCAGTCAATGCGGCAATAGACGCTGGTCAGCATGTAGACAAAGAAACTTTTGAAACTTTCTTGGATACGGGCGACATACTGCCAATTGACTTGATGGTTCGTACAAGTAATGAATTTAGAATATCTAATTTCTTGCTTTGGAAACTGGCTTATGCAGAACTGTTATTTATCCCGCAGCACTGGCCTGATTTAGTTCAAAACGAAAAATTGTGGCAATTCACTTTGGACGAATATTCAAAGCGAAACAGACGTTTTGGCGGCGGTAAAAAAGCCAATTATTCAGGTACAAAAAAATAGGATAAGAAATGTCAAATACTTCTAAACGAATTATAGTTGGCGGTATATTGGGGCTGATTGCAGTCATTGCAGGCGTTGCAGAATATTTCGGTCTGCCCGCTGTAAAATGTCTGGGTATCGTTGTCGTATTGACCATGATACTTGAAATGATTATGTGCCTGACACATGCAAAAAAAGACGTATTAAAGCAAAACTGGTTGGCATTCGGTGCTTTTATGCTTTGGTTATTCGTGATGTTGGCCGCTATCAATCATGTGGGGACGCACCCTTGGATAGTACTGTTGTTATTATTAACGATAATGTGTGCTGATATCGGTGCTTGGTTTTTTGGGCGTTGGCTTGGCGGCGACAAAATGTGGGAAAGAATATCCGAACATAAAACTTGGTCTGGTCAGATAGCCGGCATAATTTGTGGAACTTTTGGTGCGATATTATACGGTCTGTTGGGTTCCGATACTTTCTTGCCACAACTGATGTGGATTGGCATAAGCGTATCTTTGCTTAGCCAATACGGCGATTTAACCGCCAGTTATATCAAAAGAAAGTTAGGCATCAAAGACTTTGGACGAATATTGCCGGGGCACGGCGGTATGTTGGACAGATTTGACGGTTGGATTTATGTTCTGCCACTAATATGGTTCATAATGATGTAAAAAAGTATGTAAAGGAAAGGAATTATGCAAATCGTTTTGACTATCGTTGCATTATTAATCGTACTTGGGGTCGTCGTCTTTGTTCATGAATTGGGACACTTTATGGCGGCGCGTTGGGCGGGCGTTCGCGTCAACACCTTTTCCATAGGTTTTGGGCCCGCAATTTTAAAATGGCACGATAAAAAAGGTACAGTTTGGAAAATAGCCTGCTTACCTTTGGGGGGATATGTATCCATTTACGGTCAAGAAGATATGTTTGACAGAAAGAAATACAAAGACCTGCCAGCCGACAAGAAAAAAGGACATTACTTATCTGTACCAGCGTGGAAACAATTTATAATAATTGCCGCCGGCGTGTTTATGAACTTTGTTCTGGCGTGGGGAATATACTCTGCAATGTTCATGGCGAAACCTAAAACTATACAACTGCCGGTTGTGGGACAAGTTATTCAGGAAAGCGTTGCTTTTGACGCAGGCGTCAAACCCGGCGATATAATAGTCACCATAGATAATGAAAAAATTTCAAATTGGGGCGAACTTATCATCGCAAAAGAATTGGCTTCTAACCGCGATGCAAAAGTGCTGCTTGCAAGAGGAGATAAACTGGTTCAAGTAAATCTGTCGCCCGCCGAAAAGTGGGGACTTGTCGCAGACGGTAGTAAAACTGAATTCAGGCAACTTGGCTTTTTCGGTTCATTATATGCCGGCGCACGTGAGACTTATTACCAATCAAAAACTTTATTGGTCGTGTTGAAACAAATCGTTACAGGCGAACGTTCTTCTAAACAACTGGGGTCTTTTATAACCATCGCGGAAGTATCAGGTAAAGCAATGGCTATGGGTATGTTGGCGTTGCTATCCATCATTGCATTGTTGTCTGTTAACTTGGCTGTATTGAACCTGCTGCCCTTGCCTGTGTTGGACGGCGGATATCTGTTGATTCTTATAATAGAAGCAATAACAAGACGAAAACTGGGCGGTAAAGGAATGGAAATCGCTATCATCATTGGATGGCTGTTTATCTTCGCTTTATTTGCACTTACTATGTGGAATGATTTAGCACGCGTATTTGGGTTGAACTGACATGAAAAAACAAAATGCTTTATTTTTTATAACCTGCTCTATGTTGGCGCTGCCGGGGGCAAACGCCGCCACAGTATCAAGAATAGATGTAATCGGTAATCAACGAATGGATGCGGAATCTATACGCATACTGGCTGACGTTAAAGTCGGTGACAACGTCGGTACTGAGCGCGCCAATCAAATCGCAAAAAAACTGCAAGAAAGCGGGTACTTTTCAAAAATTAATGTCCGCATGTCTGGTGACGTGCTAAAAATAGACATTCAAGAATCGCCTATCGTCAATATGGTAACCGTAGAAGGTAACGACGAAGTTTCAACTGACGACTTGAAAAAAGAACTTCGTATGAAAGAACGCTCTTCGTATGACGAGTCTGTCATCGGCGGTGACGTACAAAGAATGCTGACGATATATCAACGAAAAGGATTCTTTGGTACGCAAATAAATCCTAAGAAAATTGAACTGGAAAATAACCGCGTTAACATCGTTTATGAAATCACCGAAGGACATCCAACATATATAACCGACATTAAATTTGAAGGAAATAAAAAGTTTAGCGACAGAACATTACGAGGTGAAATTTTATCTCGCGAACACGCTTGGTGGCGTTTCATGACGCAGTTTGATGTGTTTGACGAAGATAGAATTAAATACGACGAACAAATGTTGCGTCAGTTTTATATGAGAAACGGTTATGTGGACTTCCAAGTCAAAGAAACAAATGGCGTTTTCACGCCGGATCGTCAATATTACTCTGTTACATTTACCGTAGACGAAGGTGAAAAATATAAAATCGGTAACATCAAGATAAACAACCCTTTCCCAGATGTGCCAGACGAAGAATTATATGACGTGGTTGTTATGTCCAAGGGTGACGTTTATAACATTGATGAAGTAGATCAAACTATTTCTGCGTTGCGCGGAACCGTCGGCGACCACGGTTATGCCTTCATAAACGTTGACCCTATTCCAACCAAGCACGACGATGAACGCACAATAGATTTAGAATTTAAAATTCAAAAAACTAATCGTATTTATTTGAATAATATAAATATTTTAGGGAACGTTCGTACTTTTGACACGGTAATAGAGCAACTGATACCGATGCGCCCGGGCGACCCCTTTTCACTGCAAACGATTGAAGAAGGTCGCCAAAACTTGATGCGAACAAGGTACTTTAAAGACGTACAGATGGTGCCCAGCCGCGTTGCAGACGCAAATATGATGAACCTGGACATAAAAGTAGAAGAACAACCAACAGGTGAACTATCGGGCGGCTTTGGTTGGTCCAACATCAACGGTTTCATGGTAGATGCCGGTATTACAGAAAACAACTTTATGGGACGCGGTCAAGTAGTACAATTACGCGGGTCTATTGCACAGTATCAAAAACAAGCATTGTTTAGTTTTACAGAGCCTTATTTATTCGGTCGCAAACTGTCTGGTGGCGTCGATGTGTCTTATACAATGTATGACTATTCGTCACTGGGCGGTTTCGGATACGACCGCGATTCATTCAGCGTTTCAGGCAGATTGGGGTGGCGATTGACAGACCACTGGTCACAAAACGTAAGATTGTCTGCCTCGTTCGATCAAAACTATGACTTACAATCGCCAAACGGTTGGCACGATGCAAACCTATATACTCTTAGCACATATTTCAGATATTATAATCTGGATACTAACTTTGAACAAAACACGCACACCGGCGTGGTAAGTAACATAGGAATTGGGTATACCGGCTTTGGAGGCACAGAAACCTATATGCGTTATAGCGCCGATATAGTCGGTATGGTAAAATTCTGGGACGACAGATGGCAATTGCGTTCTTCGCTGGACTTTGGTTTATTGCAACCGATTGACGGCGATTATATATCACGTGTTTATCGTTACTTCTTGGGCGGGGAATCGTTGCGTGGCTTTGATATCGCCGGCGTTGGCTCGCGTAATTGGTACTATACAACCTATTCGTTGGGCGGCTTGTGGAAAATCAACGGTTCTACGCAATTAAATTTCCCGATTTTTATACCTGACGAATATCAAGTAAAGGGCTTTGTATTCTTTGATTATGGTATACTGGGTAAACCACCAAAAGAAGAATATTATTTTGCTGGTCGCCCAAATGATATTGATGATGACCTGCGTACTTCCGTCGGCGTCGGCGTTTATTGGAACACTCCTATGGGACCAATGAATTTCAGTTGGGGATGGCCGTTGAAGATGACTAAATATGATAGAGAACAAAGATTCTTACTATCGTTTGAAACACAGTTCTAGAAAATATTGCGTTTTTATACGCAATATTTTTCTTTTGGGCTTGACGCGTTAAACGAATTTTTCTTATAATTCTATTAATTAAGGGGGAAAATATGAAAAAAGTAATTCTTGGTTTTTTTGTAGCGTTGGTGTTAGCAGGCTGCGGACAAATCTATGACCGTGAACCAGTAGGCGTCGGATACGACAACAACGAATTAAAGTTAAGCCCTTGCGCATGCATAATGGTATACCAGGCTTAACCAAGCGCCTTTTAACAGGAGAGAAAATAATTGGAATACCCCAGCAACTTTGAAACCCCGGCGTTCCCAGCGGGTAAACGTATTGCCGTTTCCCGATTTATGTCTATTGGGATTATGGTTTCGTTTTTGTTGGTTTTATTTTTGTGCGGACTTATATTCTGGTCTGTACGTTCAAAGTCAATAGACCCCTTTATAGTATCAATAAACGATTTTACAGGGCACTGGACTGTTGTCGGGCATTCTCATGGCGGGGCGCCAATTAAATATATGCCGATGCGCGCCGTACAAGAAGCAGTAGTAGGTAATTTTACAATTAACTGGTTTACTATATCTTCCGATACAAACGCGAACGATGCTTTATGGCAGGCATGCAATAGACAAGAAGAATGTAGCAATCAATCCAACGCATCTTATAGTAATAAAGAATGTGCCTTGTTTTGTGCATCTGGCGAAAATATCTTTAACTATTTCACACTAAACATGATACCGGACTATGAACAACGCGTCCAAAACGGCGAAAGATGGGTTGTAGACAAAGCCTCAATATCTATTGAACCAATGGCACAATTTTCTGAACTGGGTGGAACGTGGAAGGTCATATTAACAATACAGTCTAATATATCTGGGGATATAAACGTTGTCGCCTTTGCAAAAGTTGCACGCGATACACTAAATTACCCCCAAACGTTTGGGTATTATATTAACGATTTTAACGCGTATAAGATAAACTGATGAAAAAAGTAATTATGTTTTTTGCTGGTATAATATTACTTGCGCTGACGTTTGCATCGCTTTACTTAACGGGCGCAATTTATGATGCCGGCAAAAACCTTCATGTACAATCTTATTTCTTCCAACCCGATTATTTATCTGAACTAAGACCCGGCAAGCCCCTAACCGCAGAAGAAATCGGAGACAGCAAGTTTTTTGACTTATTGGTAAAAAAATTTGTCACAGAATACTTTTATGTAATCCCAGATAGTGAAAATGTGGCCCGCAGAACACTAAAAACGCGTTCAAATTCAATTTATATGATGTCTTCAAACAGTGTTTTTGAAAATTGGCTGGCTACTGAAGAACCTTTGATTGAAAAATTAGCAGAAAAGAAGGCTATGCGCATTGCCCACGTTATAGACGAAATTTATAAACCAAAAGACGGCAATTATTGGATTGTTAATTATGAATTAATAACATGGGAAACGCCTAATGATTTCAATGTTAAACCAACGGTAAGTCGTGGAACTTTGTTCTTGCAAATACATTTTGAACCCGGCATCATACCAAACGCAGATATGAAAGAAATACATGAATATTTAGAAGAAGGTAATGACCCGGTCACCATTTATAATTTCCAAGTTAACGAAGTAATACAAAGATAAAAGATATGAAAAAAACGATTAAACTTTTTATAACAATGATATGCTTGTACCAAGCAAGTATTACTTCTGTTTTTTGTGCAACGGACGGATCGGTAAACTTTGACGACTTTACAATCGTAGAAAGTGATGACGCCGATTTGACGACAACTTCTGTCACGTTAAACCCTGGCGCCCAATCCGTAAACGTAGGCGGCTTTGATATCGCAGGAATAATGTTGGGAATGTCGTTTGAAGATATTGACAACTTGTTCTTTAAAAGCAAGGGTTTATATTCACCGCGTGAAAAAGATAGTATAATATATACTATTCAAAAAGATTGGCGATACAATTTGGACTATGAATGCCGACAAGAAGGCATCATTGCAACAGCAGAATTAGAACAATGCATAAATACTCTGGCAAAAGATCGCGGCTTGTTATACGCGTCAGAAGTACATCTGGTTCGCGAAAACACGGGTGAAACCATAGATATATACTTTACCAGCAATGCAACGGATAATGTCGTATGGAAGGTTGTATATAACAACGATGTAAATGAAATAGAAGGCGCAAACGAAAAATTTGAAAATCAACGGCAGAAAAAAATTCTTGTATTTTGGCAGAACGTCTTGGATAAATATGGGGCGCCAAATTCTGGAACTGATAAGTGGATAACGACGAATAACTCTTATGATCCAATTATGACGGCATATTATGGATCTTTGGAATTGTCGGACATGGGTCGTTGGTCATCGGACGTCGCCCGAAACATTCAACAATCTAGGGAATATTTCCAAGCAAAACCGTATGCATTTTGATTTTCCCGACTCTTTAACGGCGGGGATTTTTTCCTTTACAATATAAGACTTATATCCTAGAATAAGACCGAATTTCAATTGTTATTGAAGTTCGGGACTTAGAAACTCCCATTTGTGTTCGGTGCGACAGCATCGTTAACAAAAGGCGATGCGTTTCGCATCGTCATCCCGGCAAATTCGTCGGGAAGCCGTTGGTCATACAAAAGGGTCTTGCCCGAAAACCAAACGGGGTCATCTGGCACAAGTGACGTTTCTAACTTCCCGACCGCCATTTTTGATGTGCGGTTTTTCTTTATCAGTTGAAACCAATAACACAATCTGGGTGGATGCGCATGTCATATATTGAAAGCATGCGGGATCAGAGTTTTTTCTGATTGTTTGAACGTCCGCCCCCAAAAAACTTTTAAGGATATGTCATGCCTAAAGTATCTGTGCTTACGCCAATTTATAATACAAAACCCGAATACCTAAAAGATTGTATTGAAAGCATATTAGGTCAAACTTTTACCGATTTTGAGTTCTTAATTTTAAACGATAGCCCAAACAATAGCGAAATTGAAAAAAAATGGTAAAACCATATAAAGAAAAAAGAAATCTATCATGAATATAAAAAATAATATAAAAAAAGTAGATATTATTTCTTTTGATATATTTGACACTTTGCTGTTTCGACCATATGTAAAACCCACAGATTTATTTTTACATATAGAAAAAGTATATAAAAAACCCTTTTTTCGCACGGCAAGAATGACAGCAGAATATAATGCGCGCAAAAACACATCAAAAGAAGATATTACTTTTGATGAAATTTATATGCAAATGCCCCAAGAATTCCAGTCTATGAAAGAAATTGAACTGGAGTGGGAAATGATGGTTCTTCGCCCCAATCCCGAAATGAAATTAATATGGGATTATGCAAAAAAACTCGGGAAAAAAATTATTGTTACTTCTGATATGTATCTATCGTCTGAATTTCTAACGAGAGTTTTACATAAAAACGATTTCATCGGTTATGATAAACTTTACGTTTCAGGAGAAATAGGTAAAACAAAAACTACAGGGACTCTATTTGAATACATAACCAATGATTTACAAGTTACACCCGATAAAATACTACATATAGGAGATAATAAAAAATCTGATTATAAAAGCCCTAAAAAATCTGGTTTACGAGCTATTTTATACCCACATATAATAAATGATTTTATAAAAAAGAATCCACGGTTTGATAAGTTCTTTTCTAAAAATAAGAATGACCTTGGGGCAAGCATATTATTATCTGTTATGATATTAAAAGAACATGATAGAAAAATATCTAATGATAAAAATATAGATTATTGGTATGACTTAGGTTATAAGTATGCAGGACCCGTTATTTATAGTTATATGAAATGGGTTGAAAATCAGGCCAATAAAAAAAATATACAAAAGTTGCTATTTATTGCTAGAGATGGTTATACATTACAAAAAATATTTGACACTCTTTCTTCTAATATATCTACTTCATATATATATGCACCTAGATACTTAAATCTAATATGTAGGTTAGATTACAGAAAAGACGAAAGCTCTGTTGCATATGCGCAACAAAGAACAATAATTGAACACTACTGTATGCAAAATAGCGATTTTAAAAACTTAGTTAATAAAAATAATTTTTCTAAAATTACTATGCAAGAATTTCTACAGAAAAATATTAGGTTTTTGTCTGTTCTTGCAAAAGAAAATTTACTTGTATATAAAAATTATTTAAACTCAAAAATAAATCATATTTCAAACGTCGCATTAGTTGATACAATTACAGAAAATTTCTCTGCCCAAAAACTAGTAAAAAGTACTCTTAAATCAAATAATAATTCTCTTTACGGTTTTTATTGGACTACGATAAAAATAGACAAAAACATAAATTCTAATGAGTATTCAAGTTTTTCTTATACAGAAGATTCTGAAACAAAATCATACGTTAAACATTGGGGTTTTATGGAGTTTTTAATGACATCCCCAGAATTGCCTATTATCGGAATATCGTCAAAAAATGAGCCCATTTATAAAAAAGATGTATCCAATTATGAAAAAATAATTAGACATAATTATATTTATATATCAAATGGGGCGATAGATTTTGCAGAAAATATAAAAAATTTATTTAAAGGTAATGATATATTTCTAACTTATGCTACAATCTGCCATTGGGTAAATAGTTATATCTTATACCCCAAAAATAAAGATAAAAAATATATGCTTCAAATTAGAACGGCGACAAATCCAAATAATGATTCTTATGAACCATTATTCAATATAAAAATGCCCTTTAAGGAGGCATTCATTCATCCAATAAAATCATTACATAAAATCCGAAAACTGTTTTGGAAATCACAATTACAAATATTTATATTATGCATCGTATCTCCTATTAGCATTTATATGAGGGGATTTAAAAACATTAAAATTGTATTATTACCAAAATTAAATAAAAACATATTTTGTATAACTTTACATATATACAAAATAACGTATTCAATTGAAATGGGGAATCATAATGAATATTAAAGTCGTATTTTTAATGCAACACATTATCACCGGTGGCATAGAAAATTGCTTGGTTCAAATTCTTAGCCAATTAAAGAAAAATCATCCAAATTATGAAATAACCGTCATATCCTTAAAACCTGTAACAGAAACAAAGTTTTTAACTTTCTTTAAAGAAAATAAGATAAATTTAATAGACCACGATTTATTTAATTATTGTGTAAAAAAAAGATCAAAAAACTTTTTTAAACGAAAGCTGTATCGTATTTTAAGTATTTTTGAGAAATACAAAATTAGACACTTTTTAAATAAATATGATTTAGTCATTGATTATTTTAACGGTAGTATGTGGTGGCTGGTTCATAAAATAAAAAAACCATGTATTGCATTTTTGCACTGTTCTATTAACGCTTATTTATCTAATAAGAATTATTTGCGCAATATGGAAGCCTATGCAAAAATAGTAGCAATATCAGAATCATTTTATGAAGATTTAATAAACTTACACCCAGAAAAAAAAGAAAAAATAGAATTCATTTATAACCCAATTGATTTAACAAAAATTAGAAATTTGTCTAAAAAAAATCATAACGATAATTTGACAGAACAATACTTTATATCTGTAGCAAGATTACATACGGATAAAGATCATGAAACATTATTAAAGGCTTTCGCAAAATTTATAAAGAAAGAAAACACAACAAATGTAAAATTATATTTATGCGGAGACGGTCCTTTACGTAAAGACTGGGAAAAACTCTCAGTAGATCTTCAGATTCAATCACATGTTGTATTTTTGGGAAATGTTAATAATCCTTTTGTATACGTAAAAAATGCACTTGCTAATATTTTATCTTCTTTTGGTGAAGGATTGCCAACTGTGTTGATAGAAGCACAAGCCTTGGATGTTTTAAACGTAGCATCTAATGTAAAATCCGGCATAAAAGAAATTCTTTTAAACGGAAATGCAGGCTTATTATTTGAACCTAGAAATTCTGATAATTTGGCAGATATAATGTCAATGATATATAATAAAAAAGTAAATAAAAAAAAGATGATAAAAATTGCGAAAGATAATTTATACCGTTTCAATCCAGAAATAATAGATAAACAAATAAACAAACTATTTTTATCCGTTATAAATGAATATGAACAAAAAATACATAGGGAATAAAATATGAAAAAAATTTTTTCAAATTTAGCATCTTCTTTTATATCACATAAAAAAAAACATAATAAAATTAAAAATTCTTCAAGTAAGAAATCTTTAGAAAACGCCGATGACATAATAAACAAATTACTAGTTACTTATACAAATGATACCGCAATAATAAAAACTTTTCTACAAGGTGAAAATGATAAGACTATAAAATTACAAAATAACTCTTTCTTATTATTTAGAAATATAGTTGCGGCAGAAGTATCTATAGGCAAATACTCTTATATAAACGAATATACAAAAATAGATAGAGACGTTTCTATAGGAAGTTTCTGTTCAATAGCAAACAACGTCTTAATCGGTGCTACTATACACCCAACGAATTGGTTATCTACATCTCCTTTTCAATATGATATGTGGTTAGCAGAAGATGTAAAAAAATATCCTTGGACAATAAGTAAACCAACAAAAATCGGGAATGATGTGTGGATTGGTGCAAATGCAATTATTCAAAGCGGGGTAACTATTGGAGATGGTGCAATAATAGGTTCAGGGGCCGTTGTAACGAAAAATGTACCACCTTATGCAATCGTTGTTGGTGTACCAGCAAAAATTTTAAAATATAGATTTAATAAAGAACAAATTAAAGAACTTTTACAACTACAATGGTGGAATTTACCTTTTGATAAAATCAAAAATTTGCCATTTAACAATATAAATAAAGTAATCCAAATTTTAAAAAGGGAATATAATGTTTCTAAATAAAAAATTGTTAAAAAAACTTTCCACAATTAATGAAAATTTGTCGGATTTAAAAAACAGCATATTATACGAGACAAATAAAAATATAGCTAGATATCAAACTGCTATGTACTTTAATCAAAAAGCTTTTTCTGAATTTAAGGGAGCTTTTTCTGGACGAGACATAGTTATAGTTGCAGCAGGTCCTTCTGCAAAAAATTTTATCTCTATAAAAAACGCTATTTATATAGGGATGAATCGTAGCTTTTTATTAAACAACATTGACTTTGATTTTCTTTTTTCTATAGATATGCTAGGCATAAATAGTTTCATAGAAGAATTTATAAATTATGATAATTCTAATCATAATTGCATAAAATTTATAGGGGAACAAACAGAAGGTAAAAATCGTGATATTCCAGAATCTTTATTTTTAAAATTAAAAAACGCAAGAAAATATAAAACCGATATTTTTTTAAATACCGATCATAAAATACCAGTTGATATAGATGTATTACCTTTATGGAACTCTAATACAATAGCACATCAAGTATTCCAATTTGCTCTATTTTGTAATCCCAAACGCATTTATCTAGTTGGTTGTGATTGTGATGGACCTAAGTCGGGGCATTTTGTAAAAGGTGCACAAGATAAAAATATGTTTGATTCTTTTTCTTCAGATTTTTGGGATGAAAACATAAAAATTTTAATTGACGGCTGGAAAAGATTAAAAACTTTTGCGGAAATATATTACCCAGATACTAAAATCATATCTATAAATCCCGTCGGTTTAAAAGGTATTTTTGAAGACTTATATCAAAAGGATGCACAATGAAAAACTTAAAAGTTATAATTCCATTAAAAACAAATTCTGAACGTATACCAAATAAAAATTTACGTCCTTTTTTCAATGGTAAAAGTTTATTTGATATAAAAGCGCAGCAATTGTTAAAATCTTTTGATCCAAAAGATATATACTGCTCATCAGAAAATCCAAATATTAAACCAATCGTTGAAAATTATGGTTTTAATTTCCATTTACGAGATATAGAACTTACAGGGAAAAATACAAGAGAAAATAAACTTGTAAAAACAATTGTTGATAGCATACCAGGGACCCCCGACATAATGTGGTGCCAAGTTACGCAACCTTTATTTGACGATTTCGACGGATTATTAAAAGTCTACCACAACTTAGATGAAAAATATGATTCAATTTGTGTTGTAAAAAGACAACGCCATCATATCTTAGATGAACGTGGTAATCCCGTAAATTTTAATTTTGGTTATTGGCATAAAATAAGTCAAGATTTACCAAAATTATATGAAGTTGCTTGGGCAGCATTTATTATGAAAAGAGATATGTTAGAGCAAGCTTGGTATCAAATAGGAAGGTCACCTTTATTATATGAAACCCAAAAACCACTAATTGATATAGATGAAATTCAAGATTTTGAAATAGCTGCTTTACTATATAAACACTATATGAAAGAACGATAAAAAACTCTGGTTACAACCAGAGTTTTTTATCGTTTTAAACGTATAACGCATTCAATATTTCCCAACATACCGTCAAACTAGCAGAATCTCCGTATTTACTTACAGTAAAGCTTGTTTTTGTTTTCGTACTAACGCATAAGTCGGTCGTAGCCCAATATGATGGACTAGAATTGTTACATATTATCACGCTATAATTTGTGTCTGTCACACTAACAGGCAAATTTACAGTTTTAGAATTTCCGGTGTACCATCCTCCCTGTTCTACCCAGCCGCTTTTGTACTTGCGGTACCAACTGCTGCCGTCGGATGCTCGCCATGTTTCAATAACATAATCTGCAGTATCTAAGTCGCTTTGCTTCGCCATGGCTATGCCGCCCGCCGTTTCCCCGTCATGTACGCGCAACGTTTTATTCGTCGTATCCATCGTAACCTCGCCAAGCGCACCCGTGAAGTCTTCGTGTTCCGTCGCACTGCCTCGTCTTATCTGTATTTGCTTTGACATTTTTTATCCTTTTGTTATTTTCGTTTTTGTTTTATAATTCTTTACATGATGAATTCTTATCGTGTCGGTTTGTTCACTGAATTATGCGCGCGAATATATTTGCGCTTACACGGATTCCACATCTTGAAAAAAAGATACGTAACCGGACGTTTTACTGATAGAGCAGAAATCGACATAATCGCAAAACGACACAATTTAATACTGTTCGTTGAAGTTAAAAAAAGAAATAATATTGAAAGCGCCTTGGACGCCATAACCCACGCACAAATTAAACGGCTACACAATGCCGCAGAAACATATTTGAATCAAATACGCTGGACCGGTAACGCAAGGTTTGACGTCATCGTCTTTACTCCATATAAAATGAAGTGGATTCAAGGCGCAATATAATCTTGCAAAATTCGCCAATTAATCTTATAATTTAAAAGTCTACTTATAAGAAAAAGGAGAAATATATGAAAAAAGTTATGTTGGCGTTGTTTGCCGTATTAACATTGGCTGCTTGCACAGGTTCATACAAGCAAGGTAATTGTGAATACGATTTCTTGTTACATAAAGATATTTCTATTTCTAAACTTATCGGTAACGCAACTGGCGGTTGCTAAGAAACAAAAAATCCCGCAAAATGCGGGATTTTTTATTTTATTACCGCCGTCTTAATTAATGATACATCGTCTTTGATACCGTCAATTTTTATCTGTAATTGCCCGATACCCGTTTCTAAAATTGTTGTTCTGTTTTCCAGCGTTGTAATTCTGTGGTCTGCGCGTTCTAGTTCTGCCAGTGAAGAATCTTGACGTGCAACCCAATATATCATGCCCGCAATAAAGGCGATAAGAAACCAACTGTCTCGCAGAAAGTCTAATATTCCCGTCGCGCCGCTGTACTGCATTGACATTACTTGCCCCGCTCTATCATGTTTTCTATCTGATGTACCAAGGCTCGCTGTGCCTCTAGACCGCGAAGTTCTGAATCACTGGCGTTCGGTCCAAGTACTCTTTCTATGGTTATTTTGCGTAAATGTGACAACACGGCCTGACCCGCTGACGTTGAAAATGTACGCGCATAATTTTGCTCTATGTCTTTCATAATAGTCACCTTTGTCATAATAATGTTTCTTCTATTGCCATCTGTGCTATCGGCGCTATGTACTTCAATTCTGCATCGCTATGCAAAGATATCTTATCTATCACACCACGACGAGATAATATCTGTAAACCTCTTTCACATAACGGCCTAATAAACTCATGCAGCAAACGACCGTATGTTGCGCCCAATATTCTCATCATGTCCGCGTTACGAGCCATTATCTCGGTCGCGGTCATCTCTTTTTCCGACAACAGCCCCAGTCTATCCGCAAGTAGCGCATGGCGAATACGTTCACGCAAGTCTTTTAATATTATCTGCGAAACGTCAAAGTCTGCACCAGATGATAACGGCGTTAGACCTGAACTGCCTACCGCTTTTGGTATAATCGCTCCTGGCGTTAAATTTATATTTGAAAGGTTTATCACCCCGTCATCGTCTGCTTGCCAAATACCAGAAACAGCGATTGTTGCGTTTTTTAATACCAATTCTACGACTTTATTGGCGGTCTTGATATCCGGCAACGCTCGCAATACAGGACCGCGCCCATATAACTCGCCGCTGGCGACAGACCAACGAAAGATTAAATATGGATTCGTTTCAAACGTACCCGTTGATACAATGTTGTTTTCTATGTTACCGCCAACGTCCAACCATGCGGTAAAATCTTTACCGACCAGACTCTGTACCAATCGTATCGGCGTTTCTGGGTCTTTCTTGATTACGTCACGAATATCGGCTGGCGGCGTCCAAGACGGATATTTTTCCATGACTTCACGCGCAGACATACTGGTCGTATGAAATACTGCGTTTTGCAATATCGCTATGTCTTTCATGGGTATCGCAGTAAATGAAAACGCTGAATCCGCACCAATCGGGTTTTCCGCCATGAATAAACATGCAGTACCTAAAATCACAAGGTCTAAATAACACTGATGTATCGTAGTGTAAAAATTAGAATCATTTAAGTTCGCACGTAATGCCGTTGTTGCAGCAATAGCGTCTGGCGAATCTTCGCTTTCCGGTACCAACGATAACCATAAAGATTCCGGCGGCGTCAGCAAAGAATATATTGATGCAGCCAAGTTATCTACTGCATCAGCAGCGGTTGCATCAAATAACGTGGCCACCTCATCATCTGCTGTCGGCATTGTATATCGCATAGCGCTGTCCCACCTATTTAACCAAGGCGCGCGCAATTCTAAGGCGCGACGATACATTTGTTGTAGATTATTTTGCATTTTTTCTCCTTTTACTTTGTTATAACTTGAAATCTGTTTTTGCTTTAAACGGTTGCATTATCTGCCCGAACGGTCTGATTGGCGCCGGTAACGCAGAAATGGCTCCCGCAACTGCATCCAGACCATCATCGTGACCGATATTGCCTATCGGCGACCAACCCAACATTTCTGATAATAAAGGCGTTGATTGAACACGACGATGAACATACAAACGACCGGTCGTTAATACGGGTTCTATGTTTTCTAAGATTCTTGTTTCTTTTTTTTCGTGATTAAAAACTTTGTTTATTTGTATGCTTACACCGCGCTGTTTGACGACCGTACGCATAATCTCGGGCAAGGCGTTTCCTAAACCGTTTGTTTCAATATAAATTCTATGCAGCGAATGTTTAGACAAAAAATCCAACACCATCTGACACTGACGCGCCAAAGGGTGCGTTTCTTCGTCGGGCACTAATAAATACTGCACATCATGAACGAAAAACAGTTTATTCTTATCGTCTCGGTACATTAAAACGCATACGCTGCCGTCTGACTTTTTCCTGCCGGACGAAGGGTCCCAATAAGCAGTCACCCCGGTTATTAAAAAATCACCTATTTTAGCACTGCGACCGTCAAAATCCGCGTCGTATAAATGTAACGAATCTGGGTCCAAGCGCGCCCTGTCAGGCGCAACAAAAGTCAACATCATCTGTGCAGAAAAATATCTGTCACCAACGGTTTTTCTGACCTCTTCTATTCGTTCTATTGGAAACAATTCCGGCCAAGCCGGTTTACCATCGGCGTCAACTATTGGTATTTTTAATTTGCGGTATCCAGATAAAAAAGGCGTTGAAAAAAGAAAATTTTTATATACTATATCAGACATGGACTTTACTCCCAAAACTTTGCCGACTAACTTAGAGGCTGAACAGGCTGTTTTGGCGGCTGTTTTGATGAACAATCGCGCGTTGGAACGCGTATCAGAATTCTTACGTCCTGAACATTTTTACCACCCCGCACACCAAGAAATATATAAACTGGCTGAAAAGCAGTTTGCTGCGGGAATACCGTTTGATATAATCACCGCTAAAAATTACCTTGAACAACAAGGTACTTTGGAATCCGTCGGCGGCGTTGAATACCTTACTCAATTGGCCGGTGCCGGGGCGACCGTCGTCAATGTTGAACAATACGGACGCATCGTTTATGAAAACGCATTACGGCGCGACTTAATAAACTTAGGGCAATCTATTACAGACGCTGCTTTTGTTGAAGATTTAGACAACCCTGTGTCCGCGCAAATAGAAACGGCGGAACAAAAATTATTTGAAATGGCGTCTGCCGGCATATCCGAACGCGAAGTAACGTCCATTGCAACAGCATTGCAAAGCGCTTTAAAGGAAGCCGAAATTGCATATAAAGCAGATGGTAAATTATCCGGTTTAACGACAGGCCTAACGGCATTAGACCAATCCATCAGCGGCTTGCACCATTCTGACTTGATAATCATTGCAGGACGACCCGCAATGGGAAAAACTACTTTGGCAATGAACATCGCCTTTAATGCGGCAAACGCCATTCTTTACGGACGCGCCAACGAACAGTATAAGGGGGCGGTCGCGTTTTTCAGTCTTGAAATGTCGCACTCGCAACTGGCGGCTCGCGTATTATCATCGCAGTCTAAGATTCCTGCAACCGCCATGCGCGAAGGATCTTTGACCGATGAAGACTTTCTTAAAATGTCGCAATATTCCGACGCGATTGGACGGGTTCCTTTGTACATAGACGACACCCCCGGCATGTCCGTCCCGATGATGCGAACGCGCGCAAGAAGATTGGCACGTAAGTGTGGCGGTATCGCCCTGATTGTTGTTGACTATTTACAACTGATGACGTCACCCGGCGGAAAGCGCAACGATAACCGCGTCCAAGAAATTTCTGAAATTACGCGCGGCCTGAAAATGTTGGCCAAAGAACTGGACGTACCGGTGATTGCGCTGTCACAGTTATCGCGTAGCGTTGAATCACGCGACGATAAAAGACCGCAACTGGCGGACTTGCGCGAATCTGGTTCTATTGAGCAAGACGCCGACATAGTAATGTTTACATACCGCGAAGAATATTATCTTGAAAATCGCGATCCTTCACAAAGAATTTCTGGTAACGCAACCGATAAAATTATTGAAAATTATCAAAAGCGCCTGGAACGTGCACGCGGCAAGGCAGATGTAATTATCGGCAAGAACAGGCACGGTCGTCCTGAAACGGTGCGTTTGGCATTCTTTGGCGATTACAGTTTGTTTGATAACCTGGATGAAATGGCAGAAAGAGGCGTTCCAGATTTCGTTGATAACGCCACACAAAGTTTACCAAACCAAGATTCTGATATTGCGGCTATTAATCCTGACGATATCCCAGACGATATGCCTTTATAATATTTTATACTTGCCTATTCTGTGAAAATTAACTAATATTTGTCAATAAGCGCAAGGAGATTCAGAATGGCCCAAGAAGAAATAATATTTCCAAACAATATAAGAAACATCCGTTTGGCAAGCGGTATGAAAATGACCGCGTTGGCCCGTCAGGCAAATTTGTCTTTATCAGCCGTGTCAAAAATAGAAAAAGGGGTACGTCGCCTGAATCAGAAACAATTACTGAATATATGCAATATCTTAGGTTGCAAATTATCAGATATTTTTATCAAAGAATCTGATGACGTCGCAAACCAGTGGCAAACGGAAATAAAACGCCGCTTGAATGACAACGAGGACAGCGGATTAAAAATATTTGGCAGCGGATTACGTAAAGTCCGTCAACAAGCCGGTAAAACCATCGCACAGGCCGCAAAAGACGCCGGCATGACCTTGTCTGTATATCATAAGATAGAAGTCGGACAACGCGAAATATATCAAAACGAAATAGAACCGTTGGCAAATTCATTCGGATATACCGCGGAAGCGTTGTTTGATAAAATAGCAGAATTATATAACTCTGGCGAACTAAACAAACAAATAAACAAAGTCACCGAACGCGTAAAATCCGTATTAATCCCCAGCAATCCAATGTCTGGCATTGACCACAGCAGTTTTTATGGCGCAAAATTGTACGACAGCGCACGAAAAAAACTTATCCCAGTATTTGCAACGCCAAACGGCAAAGCACTTACCTTCAAAAAGTCCGACGAAACCATGATTGTTGCCCCGGTTCCATTAGAAGGACGGTCTGGATTGTATGCGGTTATTCCAAACTCTAAACGTCTGGGCGGTTTTATACCTGAAAAGTCTTACGTCTTTGTGGATTCGCAAGCAAATGTATCTGTCGGCGACTTGGCTGTATGTATAGATACAGACTTTGACGCAATGAACGCAGATGATACAGCCACGGCACAAATCGTCGTTGTTCGCCAAGATTCCAAAGGCAAAACATATGGTCAAATCGTATCACCAGAAGAAAAACTCATTGGTAAAACCATGCATAAAGTTATCATGATTGTAATGGAATAAATATTCTTTTGCATACAGGGGGGACAAAATGAAAATAAAAGCCAGCGTAACAGCGCAAAAATTATTAAATCTTTATCGCCAAGAACACGTAATCTTTGGTGGTTGGGCGGCTGTTAATCAAGTTTTCATTAATGAATCTACCCCTGAAATATTAAAAGAATTGCGCGAATTACCAACCGGTAAAAACTTGGTAAAGCACATTGAAAATCTGCGCAGCGGTAAAACGCCAATGGATTCCATTGAACGAGACCTATTACCTTACGGCGGTATGATGGCACAATCTGTCGCTACGATACCGTTAACGAACGCCGAATGGACCGAACTAGAAAAAGGCATAAACGAATTTACCCCAGATGAAGACGGATTACACAAATTACAACAACTGCCAATTATTAAAAAATTTGGCAATCAATGGTTGGTTGCAATACGGGCCGTCTTATCCGCAAAACCGCAATTACTAGATAAATGGTTAATCGTCGACAAAACTTACCAAGCATATCACCTATGGAACGTCGCAAGCGATATATTAAAGCAACCCTTGTCTGAACGAACACGCGCACAGTTACAAGCGGACATGCCAGAATATGAAACTTACCTGCCGCTTTTTGGCGATGCCGGTGCAGAACTGTTAAAGAAATTACGCTCTTTGATTACCACAATAAAAACGTCTGAACAAGAAGAAGCGTAACTATAATTAGTTTGCCATATCATCTTCTGTCGTTCTATAAATGGTATCTATGGTATGTGGCGTCCCAATGTATATCATGGTACCAGTTGGTGATAATATAAAATCTAACTCTCGCAATCTTTCACGTAACGTTTCTCGTTTGCTGGCGGTGTTACAGGTATTCGGTACTTCTACGTCATCGCAAATGATTAAATCCGCGCGCATACCTGTAATGTTTCCATGTATTCCCTGACAAACAACCGACGGTTCCCTAATGCCAATCGGTCTATTAACTGTTATTCTGCCGTTTGCCCACTCTTTTTTCACATCCGGTATCAAATCCGAGCACCTGGGATGATTTTCCAAAATGTGTTTTATATGTGCAACCATACGCGCTGCCAAACTATTTTCCGCCGACAAAATTAGAATTCTTGTTTCCGGCCGCAAGCATAAAACGCATGCCGCAAAAATCCCAACTACGGTTGATTTACCAGAATGCCTGAAAGACATTAATAAACCACGACGCGGTTCCGATTCCAGTACAGACACCAAAAAAGCCATAATTTGTTTATGGTGTGCCGGCGTCTTGAATCCCAATATCTCGTTCCATTGGTCTAAAAAATCATAAAACGCCGTAATCATCGCGATTTTCGTTCGGTGCTTCTTCGGTTATACTGCCATAATCGTTTATAAGTTTCGGTAATGCGTTTTCTAATACGGATACCAAATTACGATATAAACCTAGTACGGAACCACCAGATAACTTGTCTTCTATTACCTGTAAGTTATAATTCAAAAAACGCATAACGTTATCGTGTATATTTCCCCATTCCGTTACGTCAATATCAATTTTATGTAAATCTTTAAACGCTTCTAACAGAAAATTAAAATCCGCATTCAAATTTTCCGGGTCTATTTTTGCCGTCGGTTGATAATCTATGACACGCGACAACGCCACCTGTCTGAAGATGTCTATTTTTACGTCTTTTTCAGGCGGCATAGGAAAAACGACGTTACCACCATCGTATTCTTCATTTGGAATCACCGCGTACTCTGTATCCGAAAGAATCTTATCGTCCACAGATACCCGGATGTCTGCAGATTGAAAAAAGGGGAATACAAATAAAAACTCGGACGTTTCACCGTCTGCGACATAAGATACTTTGTACATTTGCGCCCCCTGCGTTAACCTATTAAGTCTTCAAATTTATCCAACAAAGATTGTAATAAATTTGGTTTTTCTACTTTTATTTTTTTCAACTTCTCTATATTTGTGCGCTTTTTTTCTTCGTATGGTTCCTCGGTTTCGGATTTCAAACGCTTTAATACGGCACCTTCTGTCATACTGCGCCCTGACATACCAGACGCCCCATATTTTGCACGTTGCGTAGCCAATGTTTTCTTTACTAAGTTAGTTTTTGTCTTCTCATCTGCGGCGATGTCAGCCAGCACTTTTTGACGTTCAGTTTCTGCATCCTTTTTTGATTTCTTATAATCCAATATATCCGTTACATCTGATACAAGTTGTCCCATAATTAACCTCCATTTTTTATACCAAGTAATACCCGTACATCGTCACGGATAATACCGTTGCTGGTAATTGTTCACTGCTTTTGATTGTCCAAGGCGCATTCATGCAATTTCGTTGCACGCCCAGTAAATTAATAGAAACGTCACCACTGTAACCCTTCGATTCAGCCGAATATACTTCATTAGGTAAATCCGCGCGCATATCATTGATAAACAATGATTTCGTATTTAAGACTCGCGCCATTATTTTTCGTACTCTGACCTTGTTTGCATTGTGACCCGATGCACGTAACGGCAAGGCAGACGCGACAAACGCAAATCCATATTTATCACCGTCTTGTAATACCGATTCTGAAAACTTTTCTAAATAATACTTATCTTCACGATAAACAACGACGAAGGTCTCTCCGTCTATGGTAGTTACGGATTTAAATTGACCTTGGGTTTTATAACTGCCCCACGCGGAAATTCCTAAGGCAGAATTTTGGTTTAACACGGCCATATCGCCAGATTGCATGACAACGAATAACTGACGCGTTTCCTCGTTATACGCAACGTCAACAGGTTCTTGCATCAAATGCTTTGAAAAAGCACACAAATCCGTGGCATTATAATTTTCACCCAACTGATCAAGACTTAATTCGCGAATGTCTTTTTTGCTGCCGGAAATGAATACGGTTGCGCCTTCTATTTTTTGCGGTTGTAAATACCTTTGCGATACGCTGCCTACCGAAGTATGTTGCTTTATATCCACAGCCGACGGCGTCAAAGGTTTACTGGATATTGCCCATTCGCCAGCCGACGTTAAAATTTGCAAATTATCGCTGCTGACAACCGTGCAAATTTGCTGTCGCTGTTGCGACAGCAACGTTATAAATATCGCTTCGTCGTCTAAACCAGTGCCGACGTTAAAATTATTATGCCGACCAACCTGAGACAACCATACGCCACTGGGCCAAGAACGAGAACCGCCAAAAACCAATCTATCTTGATGAAAAGTAATACTGCACGGCCAACCACGTTTTTTACTGAATGCTGCTTCGCGCCAATCCGACACGGCACCGCTTGGCAGACTATACGTTCCATTTGTATGCGCCGTTACAACCGTTGGACTGATGTATTCAGTTATCGTCCACTGTTTGTTTAATAACAAAAAGCGCCCTTCTGTATCATCTGTCGTCCAAAAGTCTTCATTAGTTGTAAATGTAGCGTAATTATTACCGGCGTCATTCGCAGTTACAGTAATTTTTATGTTTTCTGCGTCATCAAACTTCATAAACGGTATATTAACCGTCATATCTGAATCATTACGAGCGAAATCAAATTTTGATAACGCAAAATCATCCGATTCTTTTTTTAAAACATAAGGCTGGTAATCCGGATGTACAAAAATTATGGTACCAAAACGTTGCGCATATTGTAACTTCATCAAGTCATCAAAAGCCCAAGGTGACAACAAATCTTTTATTTGCACGCCTTGATTAAACACCAATATATGTCCATCGTTCAAAGCCAATATGTAATTTTCATTTTCACTGACCGAAAACGCGATAAGCCTTGCATTTGATTCCAAATCAGCAATATGCTGCAATCCGCGTCGCCGAGACAAACCGCCGCCTGCCAAGACATCCATATTTTCCAGGCGCGATAAACCATTAATATTATCATGCGCAAAAAATTCTGGCGCCACCTCGCCGTGTGCAAAAGAATTTTGTGTTTTTATGAAATCCCCCATTGTAATCCCCCACAATTAAAAACGCACGTTAACTAATGAAAAACTGTCAATGTCACGGTTCACAGTCGTCGTACTGTCTATGAATTTTGCAGATTGTAATTCCGTTTCATATAAAGCCGCCAGCATTCTAAAAACAGTTTGCTCTCCAATTAGTGGTATACAAAACTCCATTGCCAATTTTGTGGCAGCCAAAGATACAAAATAACTCGGGAACGTTTCAACGGGAACGCGAACAATGGCGACAATATTTATATTTTCTGACGCGGTGATGATTTTATTACCGATGATTTCGCCGCTGCACTTAATGATTCTTAAACATTCAGAAGGTATCAAAAAATCACCATCTGAATTTTTCGTTAAATTAAACTCTTTGCACGCAAACCGCCACGGGTGCGATGCCAACAACGCATCTACCACAGGATCAAATAACGTACGACTTAGTTGGGCGGCGGGCGTGTCGTCTACCAAAGATTGTATAGATTTTTCACCTAATTTTAATAACGCCATAGAACATAAATCTATTTTTGTCAGCATCTTATAACTCCATTTAAAAAAAAGGGCGGCATGAAAAACCGCCCATTACACAATTAAACCAAATCGGCAACCGTCACGTTTTCCGATACCGCAATTTTTTTAATAGATGTGTTATCAGACGCATTTATAATCAATACATCACCTGTATTCATCAAAGTCTTTACACCATTAAAATATCCAGACGCAGATATCGTTGCTAAAGTTTCATTTGCCGCATAATGCCACAATGTAAAACCATTAGCATATGCAATCACAGATAAGTTTTTATTCTGAAAAGCCATATTTACATCCTTTGATTAGCATTAGATTGTTTCATCACTATCCAGACATTTAACGCGCACGATGCCATCGTTATCAATCAACACTGCCCCTTGGGACATGCTGTTGCTGATAAAATGCGCTGCACGTTCACCATGCCAAGAAATGTCAGTTTTAACCTCTTGACCACAGGCATGACCTATGCTGGTTGCGTGATAAATAAAGCAATCACGTTCATCGTCTGATACAGGCAAACCATTATGCAACACCCATGTAATGCCTAACCATTTTTTAGAAGCCCCGCCAGATACTAATGGCAAATCATTACCGACGTAATCTGCCGACACAAATTCATCCATTGATAACAGTTCGTTCCACTGATGAACACCGACAACCGCAAATCTTCTGCCATCATCAGGAACATCCTTTGAATTCAATTCTTCAACGGCAGACAAGATTAAATCTTTTGTCAGTCCTGTGGTATAATCGCCAACAGAATTTGTTGCGTTGCTCATTGCGGATATGATTAATTCATCGGTTTTGCGACCTAATGCATACGCACCGGCAGAGGCAACAACACGACGCTCGTCAACGTTTGTTTTTAACTCATCCAAGGCATCTACCCAATCGCCTGCATAATAATCTTGCAACAAGCATTCAACAGGTTCATGATTCAAGTTCATAACAGGTACAATACCATGACGCGATTTTGTACTGGCGGTACCACGACCAACTTTTTGGAATGTGGTTGACGCACCAACAACACCAGATTTACTGCGTACTGTCGCACGCAATTTCGTGCCCATTTGCTGATAAGCCAAATGAACATCTGCTTCGAATTGTTTCACGAAGACTTGATCTATGGAAACAGACATATACATATTCCTTTTTATTAATTAAAAAAAACGCAAATAAATTTGCGCTGATTCATATTTTGTTTTTTGGTTATGCGATACTGCGCCATCAAACAAAAAAAATCCAAGGTCCTTAAAAGGATTGTCTTGAAAAATATTCAGTCAGACATTTTGATAAATCTGACTGAATATTTTATAAAAAAATCCGCTGATGCGGATTGTATAAATATAAACCCCGCAAATGCGGGGATTTATTATTTTTTCTTTGCACATGCTTTCTTAGCAACTGGCTTTTTCGCCGCTACTTTTTTAGCTGGTGCTTTTTTTGCAACTGTTTTTTTTGCAACCGGCTTTTTAGCAACTACTTTTTTTGCAACTGCTTTTTTTGCAACTGCTTTTTTAGCAACCGGTTTTTTTGCAACTGCTTTTTTAGCAACTGGTTTTTTTGCAACTGCTTTTTTAGCAACTGGTTTTTTCGCAACTACTTTTTTAGCAGCAGATTTCTTCGCAGCTGGCTTTTTAGCAACTGGTTTTTTTGCAGCTGGTTTTGCAACCGGCTTTTTAGCAGCAGGTTTCTTCGCAGCTGGTTTCAAGAATGTGAATGCCATTCTTCTCTCCTTTATTATTTTTTGGATAGAACAAATTCTTTTGTTCTTAATTTATATTTTATATTAAATAAAAAAATTAGTAAAGAAGAAAGTGCAAATTTTTTCTATGAATACAACTTTTTAAAACCGTTTTCAATTTTACGAACGTATTCTGGATCTTGATCGCGCCAGTATTTTGGATCTTGCATCATCTTTCTTAACACATCATCTGTTAAAATTTCTGATGAATTTTTTTCTGTTCGTACACTTGGTTCCATTGATTGCATCATCTTGTAAACGCTTTGGATTCCCTGGGCTGACGAGCATAGTGAATCAAACGCATCAGACGGTAAATATTTTTCACCGAACGATTTTATTGCACGTAATGCGTCTATCATTTTTTCTTCGTCGCCGAAAAAATTTTTCAATTCTGTAATCGCATTCGTTTCATTTTGTTTACTAAATAAATCTGATAATACAGGCGATAAAAATTCTTCTGCTATCTTATAAATTTTTTCAACTTGTGACGAAGTCAACCCGATTTCAAAAAATTGTGCGCGTAAATTTTCATCATCAAACATCGGGCTGACAGGATACGCGTTCGCATTATCTGGTACGCCAATAGCGCGATTGAATTTTGTGCGCGTTGCTTCGTCTGCATTTTCTGTTGGTATTGAAATCATCGTACTCATTTTCTTTTCCAGTTCTGAATAAGATTTCAACAACGCGTCTGTATTTAAAGTACCATCTTCATTTAGAAATTTTTCTGGAATTTTTTCCATGCTTTCGTCCTTTTGTTTCACTAGATTTTCTTAAAAAATATATGCCACCTAATGTAAAAATTGCTTGTAACATAGTAAATATATCTGTGTCACCGACCAGGTATGCACCGATTGCAGATAAAATGCCGATGCCAGAAATTATGTAAGTTCTGTGACCAGATAAAAAACCGCCCTGAATAATTTTTCTTATCATTGATACCTTCTTATAAATAAAACAATAAACCGTCTATATCAGCGATATATCCGCGCGCCACCGCCCAATCGGGCAATCTGTTAACCCGATGAAATTTTGTCGCACCACAGCAAGAATCTGGTAAAGCACCATGCAACATACGATTGACAACGCGTAAACACATCTGAAAGCCACGATTATAAATATCAGTTGATAAATATTTATGGTGGTCTGAATCTTTATTCAGCGATTCAAACATGTCCGCATCAGAAATTATTTCTGAAAATTCTTTTCCAGAAGATACAGATATGTTGTTTATCATTGAAGTTAACGCTTCAACAGCCGGCAAAGAACTTGCACGCGTCTCTGCGTATACCAACCTAGCAATCGCATAAGCAACAGCTTTTGTTTCGTCACTTTTTTTTATCAACGACAATTGCATGATATTTTCACCCTTGATATTAAGAAATAAAAAACCGCGCAAAAACGCGCGGGATAAAAAAATTCGTAACAGATGTTACGAATAAAATTTCACTCTTGATGCTTCATATAATATCATAAATTACATAAAAAGTCAAGGCCTTATTTTTAAATCGCCCGAATATGAATCTGACATGACGATTTCATCGCCATACGCCAGCACATATTTTGTGCCGCTACGTAAAATTAATGCACCCTGTTCATTGATACCGATTAATTCAACCATTTCACCGCGATACTTTACCTGCTTGTTTAATCCCACGGCCAGTTTCATCCATAAATCACGCACCTCCAGAAAATCTGCATTGCGCCATTTGTCCAGATTTTTCATAAGTAAATTCAACAAATCATTTTTTGATACCTTTGCATAATTATCTAACTTGGTCGTTTGATATTTTTGTACGGTTGGGTTTGACTTGATATTTATACCGATTCCTATAATTACAAAATTTCCTGCGTATTCGGTCAAAGTACCGGAAACTTTTTTCCCCTCTATTAAAATGTCGTTCGGCCACTTAATTTCAGGACGAATGCCAAAAGCGATAAGGCTTTCCGCAATCGCAACTGCAATAACATAAGATAGTTTTGGATCTCTTTCTTCTATATGATATATAAAACTTGCATATAAATTGCCGTGATGAGAAACCCACTGTCTTTTATATCTGCCGCGCCCGGCGGTTTGTGCCTCTGCCATTATGACGGTATGGTCACCTGCCCTGCCGTCAGCAATCATATTAATGGCATATGTTTGCGTACTGGAAATTTTATCAAAAGATATGACCTTATAATTTGCCAAGTTTATATATTCCTTTATCGTTTTTAATAAAATCATACCCATATGATTTACGTAATTGATAAATTGCAGTTTCTACCGCATGCGTCGTAGTATCCGGTAAATATCCTAATGCTAACTTCAAATCGTTTATATCCATACCACCAGTTTTATATAACTGCGTTATAATTTGCGTTTGCAGTCTAGATATATATACCATACGTCCAAATACCTTGGTCAGTACGTTGTTATTATCTGCTTCATTTAATATTATTGACTTTAATTTCAACGGTGATACCGGCAATTTTATATTTAACGCGTCAAAATTTATATCTGCGGCATCGTCATCATCTGTAACGATTGCGCCCAATTCGCTTAAAATCTGCCGCCACACAGAATCACCTGTAAAAATCCGCATACCATTTAACATATTTTTAGGATAATAAAACATATGTTTTTTGTCCAACAAAAAAACCACGACATAAATACCGTGGTTTTCAAGTATCCAAAACAAAAGATTTATTAATCTCTACCTTGGTTTTGCGGCTGATCAATATATTTTGTAAAATCTTGTATACTTGCGCCCGTAGAAGACAATATTTTTGAAATACTGTTTGTTGACGGCCATCTTGGCTGTCCTTCCTTGGACCAGCGTTTACTTTTATTGAACGTAGTAGGATCCAAACCACTACATTTCGCTAAACCGGAACAAGACATTCCGTGTTCTGTTGCAAAGCGTTCTATTGCCCGCCATACATCTTCATGGGTCATTTTTCTCTCCTCTGGTTTTTACTGTCAAGCGTAAGTATTTCACATTGACATTCTACCTATTGTTGATTTTATGACAGGTTACCATTCTTATCAATAAGGACCATTTCCTAAAACAACCAGACCACAAAAAACATACAAAAAATTTTTTTGACAAAAACACTTGACAAATGAAACAAAATGTATTACATTTCGATTCGTCAAAGGGGGAAACCCTGGAGACTGGTGTGAAAGCACCATGGGGTTCGGGGATTCAGACTCCCTCCTACATTCTCTCTCCTCTGGACTCTGGGCCCCAAAAAATTTAGTTTAGAATGCCCAATTTCTTTTTCTCCTTTCCTTCCTTTCGGGGCATTCGGAAACACCGCCGGCAACGGCGGCGTTTTTTTAACAATATATATCTATTTCTGAAAAACGGAAAACAATTCCCAATGTTCACTGCCAACGAACTGATCTATGGCTTGTAATCGTGTAAGCTTATATCCACCACCAAACAATATTCTTGCATCTCGTCTGAAACTGTGCGGATTACACGAAACATAGATTATTCTTGGCACGTTACTTCTAATCAATTCCATGCACTGAGATTGAGCCCCAGCCCTAGGCGGATCCATAACAACGCAATCATATTTATTTAACATGCCGACAGTTAGCGGGCTTTTAAACAAATCTCGTCTAACCCCGCAACCGCACACATCAAAGCCTTCTGCCTTTAACACAAAAGTAAAATTACCCAAGCCACAAAATAAATCCGCAATTTTACTTGCCCCCTTTGCGGCTTCTGCAACTGCGTTTCTTATAAAACTTTCGCTTTGCACGGTCGGCTGCAAGAACGCACCAGCAGGATATTCAACCTTGATTCCAGCAAAATCAATAACCGGAACCGCCGTCTGCGTCACAACCTTTCCGTTCCAAGTAATCCGTATTGCTTTTACACTCTTCGCCGATTCTTTAAATTCTGACGTAAAATACGGCACAACAGATGAAACCGCTATATCTATGCCATTAGCACAAGACGTTATTAAGCAAGAACCCGCCCCAGACCACTTTAATCTAGAAATACTTGGCAAAACAGCGTTTATTTCAGGCGACAGCAATGGGCAATTTGTCACGGACACTATATTTTTTGATTTATGCTGATAAAAGCCAAACACGCCATCTGAAAAAGCGAAATCAGCCCTTCTTCTTGTGCCGATTTCTGTCCAAAATGGCGTATCTGTAAATTCAAATCCCTTTAATAACGATATTTTCTTTTCTTGATAATCAGAGGCTGTAAAATCATATTTACAACCACCACAAATACCAAAAAGCGGACATCTTTTCATATTTTTTATCAGAAGTTTATACGCGCGCCAACCCTTAGTTGATGAGCAATTGGAGCCAAATCATGCGCAACATCAAATTTCGGAGCAAACATATACAAATATCTATACCCAAAATCTAATGCAAAATGCTCGCCCAACTCTATGCCCAAACCGGCCATAACACTTGCCACAGGCGAAATTTTATTTTCAATACTTGCGCCCTCTGCAGAATTCCAAGACGCACCGAAACCAACACCAACGTACGGAACCAAGTGTTGTTTATAAAATAAACGATATAAACTGTCTATTCTTGCATCAAATATCGCGTTCAACATCGCTGTATCACCAGTCACCTTAAACGCATCCCATTCAGCAACAGTGCGTGCATAATCGGCTTCTAGTCTAAAAGTATCAAAAATTCTTATTCCGACCATCGCATCAAATGAAGAAGTGTTTTTACCGTCAATGAATAAACTACCATCTATATCGTTGTTCCACATTGAAAAAGTATACGTACCCCCGACATAAAAACGATGCCGACTGGCGAACGCCTCGTCATCATTACCGTTTTGAGATACTTCAGCAGGCATATTAATTTGCTCTACACGATAAGGTATTGCGGCATTTGCCCCCATTGGTAACAAGCACAACATGATAAACAATACTTTATTTTTCATTTTCCTGCCTTATCTTTTAAAAGTTAACCCTGAACGACGCGATAACATTACTTATATTATCAACGCTATCAGCCCCGGTATTCCAACCAAAACCGTTCTCTATCATCATTTGATATTGATACATTATATCCAATCCAATCAAATCATTCAGTTTTATATTAAAGCCCAGCACTGCCTGAGGCGCAGCAATAACAAAACCATCTGCACCACCGGCGCCGTCAAATTCATAATACCCGGCTGCAGCGCCAACACCGATGAAAGGCACAAAAAATCTACGTCTTGTTATATCGCCCGTTTGCACATACCTGCGCGCCAAGTCAAAATACAACATCCCCCCAACGTTTTCATAATTCGCCTGCGCCTTATCTAAATCTGAAAATCCGAACGTAGATTGCTGAAAATCTATTTCCGCACGCACAAAAGATGATAAATTCCACCCCAATCCAACCACAGTCGTCCAACTGCCAGAACTTTCATATTCTGCGTTGCCTATTTTTGCTTTATCTGTTGCGAAACCTAAATTTATTCCGCCCCCCGCACGCATATACATAGACGTTGGTATAAACAACTGAATATCTTCGTTTTGCACCGCATCAGATGACTGATACACATCTAAACCCAGTGCACCGTATGCGGGTGCCGGCGCATCTATATTTTCGCGCACGCTTATAAAATCAAGTCCTTCTAAAACCTCTGCCTTAAATTGCTCTGCATTATTATCAGCGAACACCGGCAACGAAATAACCGCAAAGATTCCGGCAAAAAAAGATGTGTACTTCATGTTCATTTCACCTGACTATAATTATTTTAATATAATTTTATCATAAAATGAAACTTGATTCCAGTTTGATTTATGCGTACCATATGAAATATGAAGAACAACAAAGACAAAAAAATTGCGTTAATTGCTGGGGCGTTGGACCTGCCTTTTTTTACGCGCGATGCGTTGCGCAAAAACGGCTGGGAAGTGTACGTCATCGGTCTTAAAAATTTTTATGATAAAAAACTGAACCCGGATTTAGTAATCAGATTGGGCGGCGGCGGTCGCGCGGCGCGCGAATTAAAAAGAAGAAATATAAGAAAAATAACGTTTGTGGGGGCACTGGGCCACCCGAATTTATCCGACATCAGACCAGATTTATGGTCCTTGTTTGCACTGTTTAGCATAATGAAACATCAACGGGGGTATGACTCTATGGCGAACGCACTGAATAAAGTAATTGAAAGTCGTGGTTTCCAAGTGGTTGCAGCACAAGACTTGGCACCAGAATTAACGTTTGAAAAACCTGGCGTACAAACCAAAACTAAACCTTCATCACGCGACACGAAAGATATAAATCGTGCCATAGAAGTTTCTCATACTATTGGCGCAGAAGATATCGGTGCATCTGTTGTAGTGGACAAACAGGTTATTGCGGTAGAAGCAGCCGAAGGAACCGCAAAAATGCTGGAACGAGTCGTACAAATGCGCAAAGCACATAAAAAGAATTCTGGTGTATTTGCCAAAATGACTAAACCTGGGCAAGATTTAAGAATTGACATACCTGCAATCGGCGTTGATACAGTCAACGCGGTGGTCGCGGCAAAACTAAAAGGCATTGTCGTAAATACAAAAACTTGCTTTGTTGTGAACAAAGATGCCGTTATAAAACAAGCAAATAAATTGGGAATTTTTATTCTTGCAATTGATGAATAAAAAAACCGGTATTAACCGGTTTTTGTTTTATTCTTTCACAATATCCTGAACGGTTACTTTAAACACAACCGCTTTACCGGCCAATTCCGAAGAATAATTTTCTGGGAACGTAATATTTACATCGCGCGTTTCGCCTTTTTCCGCGCCAATTAATTGTTCCTCAAACCCGGGGACGAACTGACCACTGCCCAATTTTAACGGGAAGTTGGTTGCCGTACCACCTTCAAATTGAACGCCGTCCATAAAGCCAGCAAAATCAATTACAACTGTGTCACCGTTCTGAGCCCCAGCATTACTGTCGCAACCGCCCAAAACCAAAGCACCACAAACTGCAAACGCAGACGCTATTTTTTTCATTTTTTCCCCCATTTAGTTTAGTTGTTAATTGTTATAAACACACCTGAAACCGTATTCGCGCATTGTCGCCCCTTCGGCCTCTATACGATAATCAAAATAAGGCGTTGGTCGCATAACATCAAACGACGGTCTGTCATATACCATTACAATGCTGTCGGCGTTTCGCCCGCATACGCGTTTCATTTCATAATCTGCGACCTTGGCCAAAATCGTACGCGTATCGCCATCAATGTCCATACCGTCCGCATTTTGCATTAAACGTAAGCGCATTTCACGCAAATCAGTATTACCCAATAATATCTGAACGCGAACCATCGTTCCCTTATACTCTTCCCAGCGCGTTTCCATACGAGACGTATTCCAACGATTGTTAGTTTGCTCTTTCTCCGCAGCGGTCTTTGGCTTATAAGAATCAATGTTTGCGTATTGATTATCAGACTGCATAAACCCGCTAGTTCTTTCGTTATACAGTGGCGCATCTGCACCGCCTTGGGCAAAATCCGTTTCATTATATGGCGCGTCTTTATCGGTAGCACAAGCACCCAACGCAAGAACAGAACACATCATTAAAAGTAATGTTTTTTTCATATTCATCTCTCTTTTTTTTTAATTTTATCAAATAAACAGTTTTGATTCAAGTCAGGATTTATGATAAAATCAATTATATGACGAATGTAGTATTGGAATCTTTATTAAAACCGTTGGAAGAATTTTATAAACCTTCTTTCGTGGAAGAAATCGCAATAAACCGCGCGGGCGAGGTTTGGATGCGCCTGCACGATGCACACGTACCTTGGGTTGCGTATGAATCAGAAATATTAACGAAGCAGTACCTTATTGACTTAATTCATACGATTGCGAATATTTACGAAAGACCTTTTGACCCGATACACGGTATGCCGGTGGTATATGCAACACTGCCTGGGAACCACAGATTTACCGCAATCGCGGGACCAAACGTTCAATACGATGAAAATGACATAACAGGCGGCGTTGCCTTGAACATACGCGGGACAAGCGTACCTGATACATCTTTTGAAAACTATCACCTGAAACGCGGTGAAAAGTTATTAAAAGTAAAACCGCGCGAATCAGTACGACCAGACGACCCCTATGACAGGTTAATGCATGCCATAAATGATGGCAGCCCCATTTTGATAAGCGGTGCAACCGCAACTGGTAAGACGACTTTTCTAAACCACATGTTGACCTTGATTGACCAAAACAGCCGTGTAATAACCGTAGAAGACGCACGCGAAATCAAGGTTCCACAAAAAAACCGCGTACATTTCATATTATCTCGAACCGAACAAAACAACGAATTTAATTACGCAAGATTATTAGACTTGGTCGTTCGTATGACCCCTGATGTAATAATCGGCGGTGAAATATCAACTGATAACGCTTCTGTCTTATGGGAAATGTTGGGTACAGGGCACGACCATTTTTATACTACAATACACGCCGAAAGCGCCGAAGCTGCCTATGCGGCTTTTGCGGACCGAATACTACATACGCAACCAGCCTATGACAGAACAGACCTAATTGCAGAAATGAAAAAGAAAATACGCGTTGTACAGTTGTCACGCGATGGGGGCTTGCGCGCGGTTACAGAAGTTGTATAATCCAAAACGAATCGAATACATATTACAAAGGATTATACAATGACTGATAAAGATAAAAAACAAACTGTTCTGGACGAATCATCCAGAGAATATTTACAACGACACTCTGAACAAACATTGCGCATAGCCGCCAAAAAAGAACAAGAACTGTTTGAAAAAACTTATGCCATAGACTATTACTTTTTAGTAACGGATCAAGCAAAAAAAATCATCCAAGCAATTAAAAAACGCTTTAAAACAAAATAAAAAAATCCCAAAATATCGGGATTTTTTTTTATTTTAATATCTTTGCTTTCATTTTTTCATATTCTTCTTTGGATATGACCTTGTCTTTATACAAGCGCGATATTCTTTCCAATTGCTCTAAACCATTACCACCAGTTATGCAATCGCCGCGCCATACCAAAGATAAAATTAACGCAATAAACCAGGTTATGCCAAAAAATACGCCCAATAAAGACAGAACTACGATGGTCGTCTTTTCACCCCCATAAATACAACGCGCGTTCGCAATAATAATCGGGATGCAAAGTAAAAATACAGCCAACACAGCCAACGCAAATATTACAGAAAAAGTAAAAAACATATTCCACATATATTACTCCTTTGATTTATAATTTGTATTATATCTTATTTGTTAAGACTGTACAATAGGAACTATGTAAAACTCTGTGGTCCTACATCAATTTTAACGCGAACGTTGACAGGCACTTTGACCTTACCCAACCAATGTTTTACCAATTCTTGTAAATTAGAACGAACGTCGCCAGAAACCAAGAAACGCATTCTGTACCAATTTCTGATTTGATATATTTGCGCCGCAATCGGCCCCATAATTTTAGCACCCTTTACAACAGGTATCGCAGCCGACAAGTCAGAACAAAATTTCTGCAAAACGCTTTCTTTTTGTGCTTCTATGACGACGGCAATCAAATTACCATATGGCGGCATCTTGGCAGCGCGTCTGGCAGACATATCTGCCTGCATAAACGTATCCCTATCCCCAGCACAAATCGCCTGTAAGACTGGATGCTCTGGTTGATAAGTCTGCAACAAAACACATCCTGGAATACTTCCCCTTCCCGCGCGACCGGCAACTTGAAACAGTTGTTGAAAAGTATGTTCAGATGCGCGAAAGTCCGTGCCAAACAAGCCCATATCCGCATCTATCACACCAACCAAAGTCAAATTTGGAAAATGGTGTCCTTTGGCCAAAATTTGTGTACCTATTACAATATCTATCTGCCCCTGTTCCATTTTATTTACCAGCCTTTCCAGCGCTTGTCTGGACATAATCGTATCGCTAGATACCAGGGCCGCTCTAGCCAACGGAAACTTTACAGAAACTTCTTCTTGAATTTTTTCCACGCCACCACCACGCATAGACACTTCACTTTCACAACAAGGACACTTATTGGGCACAGGTTCTGTTCGCCCGCACATATGACACAATAATTTACCCAATCTTTTATGGTACGTCATCCCAACGCTGCAATCTGGGCACATAGCAACCCAACCACACTTTTTACACTGAACAATCGGCGCAAAACCACGACGATTGATAAATAACATTACTTGCCGTCCGCCGTTCAAAGTATCGCGAACAGCATCGCACAACAATGGCGATAAATAACCCGACTGAACCTGCACATCATCATCTTGCCCCGGCAATTTATAACCTTCTGGTCGCTGCTGCCGCATATCAATGGTTGTTATTTCCGGCAAAGACGCCCCACCAAATCTTGCAGTCAATCTTAATAATTTATATTTACCAACAGCAACATTTTGCAAAGTTTCCGCCGAAGGGGTGGCACTGGCCAAGACAACTGGAAACCCGGCAATTTTCGCACGCAATATTGCCATATCACGCGCATGATAATTTCCCATGTCTTCTTGTTTATAAGACCCGTCATGCTCTTCATCAACAACTATCAGTCCAAGATTTTGCCAAGGTAAAAATAATGCACTGCGCGTACCAACAACCATCTTTATATCACCGCGCAAAACGCCGCGCCATATCGCACGCCTACGCGATGCAGTTAAATTACTGTGCCAAACAACTGGCGGCGCACCAAATCTTTTTTCATATCTAGATATAAACTGCGCCGTCAATGCAATTTCAGGCATCATCAATAATACAGACTTGCCCTTTTGATACGCACGCCAAGCAGAATCAAAATAAACCTGCGTTTTTCCGCTGCCTGTTATACCATCCAATAAAAAGACAGAAAAGCCACCTGCGTTAATCGCATCAGAAATAATAGACGCCGCATTTTCTTGTTCTTTGTTAAGCGTAACAGTGCCTGTGTCATGATACGTATAAATAAATTCGTTCGTTTCTTTTGGGCGAACCTGAACGGGTTTTAACATTTCGTTACGTATCATGGCGCTAATAACTGCAGAACTAACGTGCGTTATATTTTTGATATCAGATGCAGACATCGGCGCGTTATCATTAGACGCAAAAGCATCGGCAACAGACTGTCTGGCATCTGTCATACGAACATTATCTGCATCAGTAATTTGAAAACTATATAATTGCTCTATTTTTTGGGGCAAAAAAGCGTCTGGTACATTTATTATCAACCTTAATACCGCACCGGGCGTCATCAAAGTCCACTCGGACATTTTCTGAATCCACTGCAAGTCCGTAATGCTTAACCCATGCTCAAAAATCGCAGATACATTTTTTATTTTCGATTCAGGTAACCCGCTGTCGCCAAAACCATATACAACGCCTATGTAAGCATGATTCATTACATTAACCTTGACAAACGAACCAAGGTTGGCTTCGCCAGTCAAACGATAGTCATAACCAGTATTAACGACATTAGGAATTAAAACTTTTACTATATCACCAGTCTTGAACATACTTACAAAATACTTGTTTTTTTTATTTTTTTCAATACCATTCTGATACCACCTGATAAAAGGCGTACACATGTGGAAACCGTTTTTTGAAGTATGTTATTTCTTATGCTGGTTAATCCCAATCCCACGCATTCGCAAGAAAATGCACACTGAACAATTATACGATTGGAAAAATAAATACCGTGCATTAAAAAAGAAATACCCAGAACTAAACTTTTATCATACAAAAATGATAAAAGGTGGCTGGAACATCGGTTTTATCGTTGACAAGAAATACGTATTTAAAATAAGAAAGGCGTTTAAATCAGACACTCCGGCGGCAAAAATCATGCGCGAAAAAAGAATAACAGACGCATTTGCTGGAATATCTCCACTGCGCATACCGCACATAGAAATAATAAAAGCGGGCAAATATACATTTTATAAGTATGATTTTATACCCGGGAAAAATTTAACTTCGTATTCACTACGTACCATTTTAAGACACAAAAAAACATGGGCGAAACAACTGGCAAAATTTATATATGCCGTACATAACAGCCGTCCAACTGAAATTGCTGACCTGCAAAACGAACGACCAGGCGACGGCTGGAACCACAACGACATTTGCAACAACATACTTGTTGATAAAAAAACTATGAAAATCGCAGGGATTATTGATTGGGAATATTCAGGATGGGGCAATCTGGAAACAGAGTTTAATAATACAGTAAAATTCTCCAAAAAAATGAAAAAATCTGGTATGTTGGAAGCATTGAAAAAATCTTATAATTTAATAAAAAAATAACCTTTTTGCATATAAAGTCATATTAACAGTTGACAAAGCATCGTTTAGTATATTAATATATCTCTTGTTCTTAAAATTAACTAACAGACAAAAGGTTGAATTATGCCAAAACATCCGACAATGCAAAAAACGCTTGCAGAATACGAACAATTTATCACAAAAATCGTAGCAGAAACATACGCACCTTCTTATTCTACGCCGGAATCAATTAAAAACACATGGCGCACACAATTCCCTTATAACAAAAAATTGGAAAATTTATTGATAATTAAAACCAAGTTATTTGTTGGATTGTTGGACTCTAATAATACAGCATATAAAGACCCAGACTTTTTACGCGTTTTGATGAGAAAAATTTCAAAATACCTTTCTTTCTATACAATCAAAGCATCTAATGATATTACGCCCAATATGGCTCAACGCGCTTTGTTCAAGCAACTTTATGATAATTCGGTATATATTCAAAACTTGATTAAACGTCGGAACGAAAAAATGTTGAAAATACAACAACACCGCGCACAAACAAATAATTTAATAAAAACAGAAGAAAAACTTAGTCTGTACCAAAAACAGAAAAAAGAAATTGAAAGAATGATAGCGAACCAAAAAAGAAGAATTAAATAACTTTATTTGTTATATGCGTCATTTATAACTTCATCGGCAGAGAATTGCGTTCTGAACCACGTTCTCTGCCGTTTTGCATATTGATTTGTTTTATTTATCCATTCTTGGATGCACCGCTCTTTTGAAATCTGACCGCGTAAGTAAGCGCACAATTGCGTTGCGCCAATCGCCCTGTTTTCATTCCAGTTATTTTGAATTATTGTGCGCGCTTCATCAACCGCACCACCTGCAAGCATCTTTGGTATTCTGGCCGCAATGCGCGTCCGCAAATCTTCGGCCGCAGGATTTATCAATATTTTATACGGCGTCGGCGTAATGGCGCCTTGTCGCTGTTGCTGCTGCCAGTATGTAATATGTCGCCCAGTTTCAAAGAATACTTCTAAGGCACGTGCAACGCGTTGCGGGTCAGTGTGCTTAAATTCAGGCGGTAACATACCACGCGCCTGTTGCATATCTGACGCGACCAAACTTCGCGCACGATTACGGGCATCCCCAGACACATCTGGAACTGGCGCAATACCATTTATAATGGCGTTTATATAATACCCCGTTCCGCCAACAAAAATCGGTACGTGCCCAGATTTAATCGCCCTTTCGTACTCTATGCGCGCCATATTCAAATAATCCGCGACGCTGATTTGTTCGTCCAAAGGCAATATAGAAAATAACCTATACGGAACGCCTTCTATATCGCTTGTAATAGGCCCGCCTGCAAACGGACTGGCCGAAATGTTTTCAATACCGCGATAGATTTGCACGCTGTCACAGTTTATAATTACACCGTTTACCTTGCGCGCCAAAGAATGAGCAAAATCAGATTTACCCGATGCAGTTGGTCCCGTAATTATATAAGAACTTTTATCCATATCGGTAAACATTATAGCCTAAAAATCCCGCAATTCAAGTATGGTAAAAAGTTATAAAAAACTGTATTATTTTGAAATATAATGATAAAATAATAAACACAATTAAATAAAAAGAAAGGAAAGTCACAATGTCTAGAACAAGAGTAGCAATAAACGGATTTGGTCGTATCGGCCGCTTGGTCTTGCGTGCCGCACTGGAATCAGGACGTGACGACATTGAATTCGTCGCCGTTAACGATTTGGCACCAGCAGAACAAAACGCTTACTTACTGCAATATGATTCTGTACACGGTAAATTACCAATGGACGTAAAACTGGACGGCGACTATATCATCGTAGGTAACCAAAAGATTAAATGTTTGGCGGAAAAAGACCCGACGAAACTTCCTTGGGGGGAATTAAACATAGACATAGTAATGGAGTGCACGGGCATATTTACCGCCGCTGACAAAGCAAAAGTTCATTTGGAAAGCGGTGCAAAACGAGTATTAGTATCCGCCCCATCTGCAGGCGCAGATAAAACCATTGTTTTCGGCGTCAATCAAGACACTTTGACTGCCGATGACTTGATAGTATCAAACGCTTCTTGTACCACGAACTGTTTAGCACCGGTTGTAAAAGTTCTTGATGAAAAATTCGGTATAATATCTGGCTGGATGACGACGGTTCACGCCTACACCGGCGACCAACAACTGCTAGACAAAAATCATAAAGACTTCCGCCGCGCACGCGCAGCAGGATTATCAATGATTCCTACCAGCACCGGCGCAGCAAAAGCAATTGGCTTGGTATTGCCAAATCTTGCGGGCAAACTGGACGGAATGGCAATACGCGTCCCCACGCCAGATGTATCCGTGGTTGAATTGGTCGTAAATCTTGAAAAATCAGCAGATGTTGATTCTGTGAATACTGCCATGAAAGCCGCAGAATCCAACATATTTGGCTACAACGACAAGCCGTTGGTATCTGTTGACTTTACCGGCGACGCGCACAGTTCTATATTTGACGCATCGCAGACCAAAGTCTTGGGCGAAAAACTTGTTCATGTAACCGCATGGTACGATAACGAATGGGGCTTTTCAAACCGTATGTGCGACACGGCGACCGCAATGGGCAAGTTAATTAAATAATAAAAAATCTGGCAACTGCCAGATTTTTTTAACCTATGCAAAAAAACACTTGCAATTAAGTTCATAACAGTATAACATATGCCTTGCTTTAAGGGGTTGTAGCTCAGCTGGTTTAGAGCGTCTGCCTGTCACGCAGAAGGTCGCGGGTTCGAGCCCCGTCAATCCCGCCAGTTTTTATACACACACATCTATAAGGATGTGTTTTTTTATCCAGACATTGATTTGCGGCGATATTCAAGGATTTTGTAAAATTCTTCACCTCAGGGGTCCTAATAACGTGTATGTGATTCAGTGATTATATTCTTGTGTTCAGAATAATATTCTGTTGATATATTTTATATGATTGTTATATACTTAACATGCAAACACGAATAACAAAGGGGGAAAACATGAATTTAAAACCATTCGTATTAGCAGCCGGTGTATTGGCTTTGGCGGCGTGTGGCGATAACACACCAAATCCAGAATTATTAAAAGGTGCAAACTTTGTATCTGCGGCGGACGGCACAGACATAGTTTTGTCTTTTGACGCGAACGAAATGAAGGTTAACGGTCGCGTTGTAAATCTGTACAATGGCACATACACAGTTGACGGGGCCAAGATAACGTTTGGTCCGATGGCATCTACTATGATGATGGGGCCAGCTGCTGCGATGCAGACAGAACAAGAATACTTTCAATTCTTGACGACGGTTGATTCTTATGACTTGCAAGACGGTCGCCTGACATTAAAGAACGCGGACGGTAAAGAAATCGTATTTCAACAGGTTGAAGTAGAACAGGCCGAACCAGCAGAAGAGACAGTTGTAGAAACAGAAACTGTTGAAGAAGTAGAAGTTTCCGAACCTGTTGCATCTGCTAACTAACCAATCATATAACAAAGACGAACTATACCGGCATAAAAGCCTTGACAAAGGATGAAATGCCGGTTATAATTTGCCGGCATTTCAGCAGTTTTGGCCCCATCGTCTAGAGGCCTAGGACACCGCCCTTTCAAGGCGAGAACACCGGTTCGAATCCGGTTGGGGCTGCCAAAATAAATAACGACCTTCGGGTCGTTTTTTGTTTTGCTGTCTGCACCCCGGATTTGAACTGGTACGGTTCGACACGATAGTTGGTGAAAACGAGCAAAGCGAAGTTTGAACCTTACGTGTGGTGAGCAGCAACGACAGTTGCGACAAGCGAACAATCCGGTTGGGGCTGCCAGAAATTCAAACCGACCTTTTGGGTCGGTTTTTTGTTTGTTTTCTAATACTTTCACGAGTTCGTAAGTTGGGTAATAAAAACATAGCCCGTTTTGCACATTTACGAACTTTTAAAAAGAAAAGGTTAGAAATCTAACCTTTTTCTTTGTTCAAATTTATTGTGGGTATTATTCGTTTTCTGATTGAAACAATCGATTGGCGATAATCTTATTTGCATATTTTTCTTTGATTTTATTTATACCAGCATTAAAACCACATCGTAAATAAAGGTTTTCCATTTGTTGATATGTTTTTATATTGTCATATTCCGATGGCTCTAAAATAGCACTTATCACATAATCTTTTTTATTGTATCCAACAGCATCAATGTTTTCACCAACCTTGCAAACACCTTCTATTTGTGCTTTTTCATAAGTTTTCCCTTTTCCTGGGTCAATCATGTGTAGACCGTCTGATAATTTTATTGAAACAAGTTGATGACCGTCTATCATTTTGCCTGAATTTTTATTTTTAATATCTTCTTTTTTTGCGGTAGCAACAATACTAAAATCTTTTAATCCAACTTCTTTTGCATATTTAGAGAACAATTTTGCTCGACCTGTGCATCCAGCAACATTATATGGATTTTTTTGTTCGATAATATTATCTGCCGATAAAGAAAAATTAAAATTTTTATGGTCTGTTATTTCTGGGTGTTGTTCAAAATATTTATCACGAGATATAGCATTTTTCAAAGACGGTTCTATATCATGAAAAAACTTGTCAATTTTTTCTAAAACAATATTTACTTTTTTAATAATGTCTTTATCTGTATTTGTCATATATGAATTATGACACAAAACTAACAGTTTTTCAAGAAGCCCTTAACTTCTTTACCAAACAGCAACAATTCATAAATCAAATCAGCCCGTGAATTGCACAGGGTGTTTTAGCATTGCTTTTTTATGCGATTTATGATATAATACAAATGATTTCACAGACGGCTTTTGGCCGTCTTTTTTTATGTATAAACAATAAAAGGAGTTATAAATGGAACCTACCTATATATCTGCATTTCCAGGAATCGGCACAACCAGGATGTATGTTGGAAGCGATGGAAATATCTATGAAGCAAGTGGAGGAAGTAGAGCATGGCGTAATAATAATCCTGGCAATTTGGAATATGGAAAATTTGCACGTGACAACGGAGCAATTGGAACGGACGGCAGATTTGCGATATTTCCAGATACAGCGACAGGTTTTAACGCTATGGCAAATTTATTATCAACAAATGCTTATCAAAATCTAACAATCGAAGGTGCAATAAATAGATATGCTCCACCAAATGAAAATAATGTTGAAGATTATCTAAAATCTATAGAACGACAGACTGGTTTTCCGCGTTCGACACCAATGAATAATCTTTCTAAAGATAATTTATTAAAACTGGCAAAAGCAATGACTAAACATGAAGGGAATATGTCGGGTAAAAAACGTCTGGTTCCTAAATATGAAAAATATGTTTGGGTGACGGTTGGCGATGATAAAGTTCGACCAGAACATGAAGTGCTGGACGGAGAGATAAGAACATGGTATGATTCACCACATCCTGGGGAAGAATATGGGTGTAGATGCCATGCAGAAAGTGTTGATTAGTTTTTTTACGTTATTATTTTGTGCGGCTTGTTCAAAACAAGTTGAATATGCTGGTATTTTTTCTGACGGTCTGCCAGAACCAGATAAAACAGAAACTTTCGATTTGCCGGATGAATACGGAACCAAACAAATAGATACCTTTTATGTTGATGTTAATAATAACGGTACGAAAGATACGATTAAACGTGGTCGTTTTGTGACGGGAACCGCACATTCTTACACTTTTTATGACATATACCTTGATAACGGTGAAAAACTGGAAAAATTGACAACTTTGGAGGGTGCAGATTGTGTTTTGCGTGCTTATAAATTCCAAATGCAACCGTTTTTGATAACAAGTGCATCAAGAAATGTTGGTGCTGATTATGCAGAACCCACAAAAGCAAAAATTGAAAAATTTGAAATCAAAGATAATAAAATGGAATCTGTATCATCTAGTGAACGTAGACCTATTTGTGATGTCAGGTATTTATTATAAATAAGTATTCAAAAACACCTTAACATCTTTTCCAAACAATAAAATTTCATGAATCAAATCAACTCGTGAATTGCACAGATGGCCCTGCCAAAATAAATAACGACCTTCGGGTCGTTTTTTGTTTTGCTGTCTTTACAACATATCTAAATTAAAAGAGCCCCAAAATATATAAATTTATATAACAATTGCAAAAAAATCCTGTTTTTTGTATAATTACTTCTGATTAGGATGTAAATAATGAAAAAAGATTTTAATACAGCAACAGAACAAATAAAAAAATATTCTGATGCAATATCTTTACTTACAAATGCCATAGGTGTGCACAATGTCAAATTATTGAAAAACGAAATGGGCGAAAAAGATTTTGATTTTTTTATACAAGACATAAGCGTTGCTCAATCTATATATCCAATGTACCGTAAAATAGAATTCATAACTAACGATGATGAGCTAAAAAAAATTTATGAATACGCAGCAGAACAACAAAGTAAAATAAAAAAAGAAAGTTTACATACGGACATTCTGACAGGTTTATCACAAAAGATTTATGACATATGTGATAAAAAAATAAGGTCCTCTAAAGAACTACAAAGAATATATTCTAACTGGTCAAAAGCAACTTTCAAAGAAAAGGCCATATTATTTGAAGAAATAAATGCGATACTAAGTCAATCGTTCAACCTACCGCCCCCTAAATTACTATTTTTTTTGAACGGACTTAAAATATATGGCATGAGTTTACCAAATTCTATTCTGTTAAATCTAGGCAGTTTTAAATCTATTGATTTAATATGCCACGAATTTACGCATTACTTACAGCGACATAATTTAACAGCTGCAAAAGAATGTATAAATTTAGCAAACAAGTATTATATTACCCCAACATTGATACCTGGACAAAACAGAGGTAAATTTAATAATTTTATATTAAATAAAATTTATAAGAATTCTATTATTGAGGCAGAGGCATCATTTATAGAAGATTATATAAAAGCAAAAGAGAAACAAAAAATCTTAGTATTAAAACTGCAAAAGGAGCATTAATAATACTAATTTCTTTCTGATATAAAACGCCCCTTTCGGGTCGTTTTTTATGTTGCTGTCTGCACCCCAGATTTGAACTGGTACAGTTCGACACGGCAGTTGGTAAAAACAAGCAAAGCGAAGTTTGAACCTTACGTGTGGTGAGCAGCAACGACAGTTGCGACAAGCGAACAATCCGGTTGGGGCTGCCAAGATAAATAACGACCTTCGGGTCGTTTTTTACTATAATTTTTCTTGAATGAGGACGGCAAAATGCAAATAACATTAAACCACATGAATGCCGAGGAAGCATGACAATATATACTTCAAGCATATAAAAGGTACCAGTTAAACCTTAAAAAGTTTAATTACAGCCCTATTGGCTTCACACCAAACGATATTAGAATGTATGAAATGTTTCAATTTCCGGAACTGTCCGATGAACAAATTCAACATTATCATGACATCTTTGTTAACGAAATACATAACCCAATGCTTTTAACAAAACAGGACGAAAATATAAAAAAGCAATTCCTATATTTCAACAAATAATCGAAACCCGCATAAAACCTTTGCTAAGTGCGTGGAATACAAAAATGCCAGAAACACTTACATTTTTATGCACATATGGATTTGGTGCTAGCTAAGGCACAGGCAAAAATGCACGAATAATATTGAGGGTAAATAATACCAAAAGGAATGACTTTGGTATACGCCTGACAATGTTACACGAATTTGTTCACATTTTAATAGAAGAACAAATTATCTCTAAGTACAACGTTCCGCAAGATTTAAAAGAACGCATTATTGATATAATTGGGCTAGAATTATTTAATAAACCAGTTCAACCAATGTTTGAAAAATCATTTGCAAATGCTTATATAACCACAAATACAATTAAAACAGACCTAAGTGGTGCCGTTGCTAAAATGATGAAAGACTATACAAAAACACAATCACAACACACAAAAGAAAGATAAATCTCCCTGCAAATATACATTTATATTACCATAGACTTTATGGGCCAGCTGTGATATCATGCTGATATGACGATAAAAACAATCTATGTTTTCAGACACGGACAAACCGACTACAACGTCCAAAAAAGAGTTATGGGACAATTGGATATACCATTAAATAAAAATGGTCAAGAACAGGCAATTGAATTAGCTGAAAAAATGTTAGATAAGCAAATTAAAATTATATATACTTCACCCCTATCTCGCGCAAAACAAACTGCACAAATTGTATCTGAAAAAATCGGTGCACCTGTAATATCTGATAACAGGTTAAAAGAACGAAACAATGGAAAACTGCAGGGACACATCGTACATGGCACAGACAATCCAGATGAATACCAGGCAGACTATAAACAACTAGAATTATTCTTACCGGCATCACAACTAAATGACAACAACTGGAAACCAGACGGTGGGGAATCACGCACAGCATGTTGGTCACGAGCCCAAAAAGCGATTACAGAAATCGTTAAAAACGCACCTTATGATACTATCGCAATTTCTACACACAGCGTGGTTATGCGTGGCATTTTAAACATGGTAGGTATGGGTGACGCAAAAATTGACAATTGTGATTATGTAAAATTAATTTGGAACGGAAAAAGCTTTATACACTAGTTGAGTGTTGATTTTAATGTCATCATGTAACGAAAGGCAAAATAAACATGTCTACAAATAACCTATTTTTGAGTATTTCTAAAATGGAAGATTGGTTATTAAAAAATTCATCTGTTGATGACATTTCAGTATCAACATTGGTTAAACAAGAACCAAATAAAAAATTAACCGCCAAAGAAGTAAAACAAGACACTTCCATTCTTGCACGGTTGCTTATTCGCGCTTATGTTGGTTGGCCTGTTCTTAACGTTTTTATAAAAAGGAAAGTTTTAAAGCAACTAATTGACATTTACAATAATGCATGCGATACAACTTCTCAGGAGTTTTTTGATTCAGTAAAATCTGTTATTGGATGCATACCAGACAATCATATAAGTATATCTTTCAATGGCGTTAGAGCCACAACAAGTAAAAGAAAAAAATACAAAAACGTCGGTCCTAACATATCGAAAAACGCTGATATATCATTTAAAATGCTAAAAAAGAATATTGCGGTTATCGGCTTTAAGAATATGTTAAGAACAGACGAATTTAAGGATACCATCGCATCTTTTATAAATGATACATTACCAAATTCTATGGCACTAATAGTAGATTTACGTCAAAATAGTGGCGGCAACAGTTTTTATTCAGACCGTTTCGCAGACTATCTATGTGGCACAAAAATAGACAGCTATCGTAAATTATACGTCAGAGCTACACCAGAAGCACAAAAAATACAACAGCAATCTTATCCAAATGCTTTTTGGACGGGGTTACCAGAATCAGAGGATTTTATACTTTGTAGAGAAGGTAAAAATTATTCCATAGACAAAAGCAAAGCATACACGAAACCTATTTACCTTTTAACAGATAGAATTACTGGTTCCAGTGCAGAAATGTTTTTACTTCGTATGATTCATCACCCTTGCGTAAAAGTCGTTGGAGACAATTCAGCAGGCATGGAAACATTTGGAAATATGGGCAGCACATTTCTAAAAAATAGTCAGATAAAAGTATTTATCGGTATGAATTACAGAGTGCTATTTAAAGATAATTTTGAACTTAACGGTTACAAACCCGACATAAAATGTGAAGAAGGCACAGATGCTTTAGATGTTGCATTATCAAATATAGATAAAAACTTATTGTTACAACAAATAAAGATACACGGCGACAGAAACAAATGAAAATAATATTTTTATCTAGAGGTAAAATATGATAAATCCGGTAAAGAAATTACCAAAAGTTATAAAAACTAAACGTCTTGAAATGCGACAACTGAATGCAACACCAGAAAATGCAAAGTTGGTCTTTGATGCGGTGAAAAATGAAAATCCTGACGATTTTTATTATAACCCGATAGCAGAAAACGCTGTACCTAAAACCTTGGCAGAAATGTTAAAGAAAATGCAGCAAGAGGAAGAGTATTCTAAATCAACTGGCGCAAATTATTACATATTCTACAATAATAAACTTATCGGATATCGCAGATTCCATTTCTTTGACGACGCCACAAAAACGTTGCAGATGTCTATCGTATGGTTGGTACGATCTGCGTGGGGTAAGGGCTTTGCGAAAGAAACATCGGACAAAACAGAAGAAATTGCTTTTAATATTCTGGGGGCAAATAGAATAACCCGACAATGTAGCACAGAAAATGTTCGCTCGGCAAACTCTATTAAATCATCTGGTTTTCATCTTGACGGCATTTCCCGACAAGGAGGTGTATATCCAGATAATAAAGTATATGACGTCATGTTCTGGTCAAAACTTAAGTCAGAGTATAAAAAAATAGTCCGAAAATTGCATAGTAGGCTCTGCCAAGATAAATAACGACCTTCAGGTCGTTTTTTTTGTATGCAAACCAGATTTAAAGCAATTCTATTCTTACTGCCCAACAGAATATGTTTTGAATTTACTACACCCCGTGATATAATTTTAGAACAGTAAAACTTTTACCATATGATTAGTTATACCCTTTACTGAAAAGGATGATACACATGACATTTGAAAACCTTAGACAACGAGAATTTAAATCAAACGGTTACACATTAAAACTTGTTCCGCCTACAATCAAATATGCTCAGGAAATTTATAAAATATTTTCCAAAGATACAGAAAACATGATTTTTTGGGCGCCTAATGGGAATTTTCAATCTCCGGAACAAACGTTAATCAATTATTATAATCGTAATCGTTCAAATCGCTCATTGATGTTCGGTATTTTTCAAAACGATAAACTGTTGGGCGAAATAGGTTTTTCAAATGTGGACGAGAAAAACGGCGTGTGTCATGTTGGATACTGGCTACGAAAATCTGCGCGCGATAAAAATATTATAAGCAAATTACTACCACGCATAGAAAAATTAGCATTTGAGCAAGATTGGTGTCATAAAATATCATTGCATTGTGATTCTGAAAATATAGCCTCCAAAAAAATCGCTGAAAAAAATGGGTACATACTTGAAGGCGTAATTCGCCAAGATTCGAAATGGCCAGATGGCTCTTTACGTGATAAGTTATATTTCGGAAAATTAAAGTCCGAATATAAATAATGCCTATATAAACGATATAAAAATATATAATTGTGGCTATGTGACGTTAGTTTGGCTTGGTCAAACCTTTGAACGATAACATATCACCAGCCCTAAAATCGCACAATAGGCTCTGCTGAAATAAAAAGCCCCCGAAGTTTTAACGATTGTTTTTCGGGGGCATCCTTTTAACCTTTTTTAATAAAAGACACTTTTAGTCTTTCAAAGGAATAATCACGTTACATCCATTATATGTAGACATTCCATTTGGTTCTGATACACTTATCTGAAAAACTTTGTCTACACCCGTATCAGCCACCACAGATACAGACCAACCATTTTCTGCTTCCTTGAATAAATATGTATCAAGTTTGTCAGTTTCATCAGTATACTTCTTTGATAATGGCAAACGCATATCTTTACCACCGTCAATAGATACCAAAGCATAATCTTTGTTTATCTGACCAGATAATTTTATTCCCGTGCAGTCGGCATCAAAATGAGTACCCATCGGCACAACAACATCGCAATAACCATTAAATGATACACCTTTAATATATCCGTTCTCTAGAGACACACCTGTTCCGCTAGTTTTGTCAAAATACCTTGTGCTCTCGTCCAGAACAAATGATATTTCCTGTTTTTTTCCAGCCTTATCAGTAATAAGAAGTCTGCCTTCTTCAACCTGTAAAACTACATCTTTATATGGTTTATAAATGTCGCCACTTGCACATTTTAATTCAAAAACCTCGGACCGGTCGCACGCCACCAATCCCAACAAAGAAGTTAAAATAAACAGTTTCTTCATATTTTCTCCTTCATCATACTTTCATATTATAACAAAGTCTTAACCCCATTACAAGTTGTATGTACCCCCTTAATTTGAACACCAAGTCGCCAGGAATGTTCGGTTTTATTAGTCCAAAGATTGCACAATATGCCCAGCCAAGATAAAACGACCAGAAAAGGTCGTTTTCTTTTATGGCATAATTCGTGTAGGACCACGAAATAAGAAAGTAGCCTCCCTTAAACTTGGCAATTCCAACAACTGTTTTATGAATCTGGTAGCGCATAGTTTTACAAAATATGTCTAATGACCCGCCTTCACTTCCCCGTATTTTACCCCTGTATATATTATATTTAAAAAAATATTGACAAAATAAATTATTGTATTATAATATACTTATAAAACACTATAATGTACGTATCGGCACAACAAGGAGATAATAATGAAAAACTTTGAACAAAACGGTAATGACAAGACAAACAGTTCTATAAACATGGCAGAACTGAATGCTCAACGTGCCGCACAAATCCTAGGAATTTCATTAAACGCCACAGAACAAGAAGTTAAACAATCATACAGAACTTTGATACGGCGCTGGCACCCTGACAACAACCCAAACAACGCTGCGGAAGCCACCAAAATGTCCCAACTAATCATCATTGCATATGAACTTGTAATAAAGCACATAGGGCAAAATAAGAATTATAACCCGCAACAAGCCGGAATGAAAAAACAAACTGCTGACGTAAAGCAGAACACCGGCACAACACAAAATAAAAAAGAACAAACAAACTATTCTTATGATTCAGAAATTAACAAGGCATGGGAAAATCTACAAGAAGCGTTTCGCAATCACGAAAGGGCAAAAAACAATTATAAAATCGCAGAACTAAATGAAAAAATCGCTTTTGAAAGATATAAAAATGCATCGTATAACTTCGGTTCGGTAAAATACGGCAGCGCAGAGTTTAATAAACGCAAACAGCAACTGGACGAACTGCGCCAAGAATATAATAGAGCGCAAGAATACAAATCAAAATGCCTCTCAAAATACCGCGAAGAAATACAACAAGCAGAAAAACAAATCCTGTATTATAAAAACGAATACGAACGTATGAAATACGCCGGTTTTGGAACGAAACAACAGTCCAGATAATATCGGTTATTAAAAACACCCTTGTGGGTGTTTTTTTGTTAGTTATAAAACAAAAAATTTAAATTCGCCCTGTGCGCAATTTTCAGTAACCTTTTATTGCTTCCTTTGTTTAATAATAATCTCTTTTACATTATTATAATCGTCCACAGATTCTATATCTAACTCGTTTTTTGAATATATATAACCATTGCCGACGACATTACCGCTGGCCGTTCCAACGCCAATAGAGCCCGCGCCAAACATACGCTCTATGGGCCCTCTGGACATTTTTACATCTGTAACCTGATTATATGCGACGAATTTCACACGTTTAAAAACCAACCCAGTAATTTTATATATACCACAATTTGTTAAAACATACCTTATTGAACGTTGATTGTTATAAATCAACAAAAAAGACAACATATACAAGACCATAAACAAAAAGGCAACAAATGTAAAATCAACAGAAAACCCAGATTCTACACCACTTGCCACACCAAAATTCATCCAAAAAATTCCCATATAAACAAGTTGGCTAATAAAAAACGTCAAAAATAAAGAAACAAACAAAGATTTTAGCAGACTTGAATACAAATATACCCTGGCGTTCTTACGCGTATCAATAATAATTTGTTCTTTGGCGTCTATATAATCAGCCAAATTCTTATTAAACCAATCTATCATTTTTGTCTCCTTTTTATAAAAAATAGACCGCTAAAATTACGCGGTCGGGGAGTTCAAAAATCATATAGGTCAATGACTCTGCTGCCTTTGGTTTATACCTGTTTTATAGCAGTCAGCCCCCCGACCATAGTCAGGGATATAACGATGCATTTGCACCGGACCTATTGGGCTTTTGACAACCCCGAAACCAAATAGATTTTATTTGATTTGCCAAAAATTATATCAAGTTTTTGTATATTTTGCAAATTTAAATCTGTACTTTAAACAATCAATAAGCCAGTTAACAAAGGTTTGATTTATTGTAAAAATCAATATATACTATATACAATAACATACAACCCAATAATCAAATGTACGTGCAGAGAGAGATGCGCTTTTTATGTTTTTTTCTGTTTTTATTATACCTGTCGCCGTTATATGCCGCCACCGGCAGCAGCGACAATCGTACGTACGTTGATTGGTCACAACCCCCTTATAACAAACTTGTAATTTTTTATGATGATACAGGCCTTTGTACAGCACAATATGTTTGGTATGACATCATATTAACCGCGCGACATTGTGTTACACAAGACGACTATTTTGACAATTTTGAAAAAATCGGCACCGAATATGACATTGTATTATATAATGACACAACTACGCCCGTATTTTTGGAAAAATATGGTCAAAATTTTCAAACAGACGATTGGGCATTATTAAGAATAAAAGATTCTAAATTTTATAACAAAGACTTTTTTTATGTTCCCAGCACACAACAATATACAAACGTTATCAATGCCGGATTTGGTTATATGCGTATACTATCAGACGAAGAAATACAGCAATTTCGTACTGTTTTCAATCAAATGCTTACACAAAACCAAAAAGCAAACTTTACAGATCTTGTAGACACACTGTTCACAGAGGCCGAAAAACTTGGTATTAAACCGCTAAAAGATAGGGCAGGAACCGTTGATATCAAAGGAAATAAAATTACTAAATACAGGTTAAAAGCGGATACAAATTGCAACATAACCAAACCAACAGGTAACCATACGGATAATATACAAACGACATGTGACAACTTTTCTGGAAATTCTGGTGGCGCCTACTTCAACGGCAATACATTATTAGGCGTTTGTAGCGGCGGCGTGGATTCTTTTGAAGACGATAAAAACAAAGATTTCGCGGTACCCGTTACAAAATATTTCTCTGCATTAGAAGAAATGAAAAAAACGTCTCCGGCATTTAACACAACAACACTGGCAGAACAAGATACAAAACTGCAAGACAATATTGTTGCGGCGGCGCAAAACATTTCTAATGAACCTTTAAAAGAAGTCGTTTCACAAATTATAACTGAAGTATCAGCACCCGAAACCGACAAGATTCCCGCAGAATCAAACGCCGAATCCATTGCAGAACTGGAAACAACAGTTGCAGATATACAACAAACGTTAGAAGAACAATTACCTTCTGTTCCAAACATGGACAATCAAACGTTTGTAAATTTTATTGACAAATTAACAGAATATTCTGTATTACAAGAAAACCTACGGCGCGCCAAAGAGCGCGAAAATTCGCTGGCCAATCGCATATTGGGGGCAGCGGCAATCGGTGCTGCGGGATTCGGCGGTATGCAAATCGCATCCAGTTTGGCCGAAAAACAGGCGGACTTAGCCGCCGAACAAGATATGCAGGCATATATTGCAACCATGCGTTGCGGATACGGTGACAACAAAAATATAAAATACGGTGAAAACGTTGTACTGCCGGGCGGTAATGAATTATTCAATACAGTAACCGAATACAAAACACTGGCGGCAGATTTGAAACAAAGAAAAGAAGCATTGGGGCTTGCGCCGGGCATAGAATCACAGACAATACTTGATTCGGCAGAATCTAATTTGTACTACAACGCGCCACAACCCGAAAAACAAGGTGTTTATACATCCGTATATAACGCGCTAACAAACGAACACGGTGAAGATGCGACTGAATGGAACGAACAAAAGGCGGACACGCAAAATAAATTTAATACGGGTGCGACGGTTGGTGGCATCGGGGTTATCGGTGGCACAATAGGAAATATAATTGAAAACAAAATATATAATAAACAGAACTGACAAATCGTACACCAGATTAAAAATTATTATTTATTAACCCACCAATTTTTTTACTGACAAGACAATATCGTTGTGATAACATTCCCTGTAATTAGGAGGCCACCAATGAAAAAAATTCTATGTTTAATGTCAGTCTTAGCGCTAACAGCATGTGACAAACCCAAACACGACGTGTTGCTGGTATGCAACGATTTAGCAGGCGGACGGTATATGGTAGACGCAAAGATTTATGAATCAAAGGCAGATTTGAAGTTCACGCGACTGACAAAAAACATTCGTGAAAAAAGATGGCTGACTAAACATCTATGGCTGTATAACTTGATGCCTTCCATAGAAGACACATTTACTGTTTCTTTACCGGCATCCGAAGAACCGGGATTTTATGAAAAGCCCAACCGTCTGCGTCTAGAGGTTGGCTATGACAGCATAGATTTCGGTTTAAGATTTGTATTATGGGACACGGTTGATAACTCTGTCACCATGACCAGCGGCAAATCCATGGACGAAGGCGAATATATTGCGGGTGCTAACTGTGTGCCATTATTTGATTACCAGCCTGTTACCGTCGGTGGCGCATCAGAAGAAGCGATAAAATCTATCAGAAATTGCATCGCATATGTAGAGGCACAAAATCGCGTTGAAACGCTGGAAAACGGTGAAAAAGTGTACAGGGTCTTTGACGTAAAGTCCGACCGCGAAATGTATATATCCGAAGAAAAAATGAAAGAATTTACAAAAGGTAAATCTATTGACTTATATGCGCAAAATAAATTCGTTTTCTTTGTAAACGATTTATCAGATGCTTGTCATGTCGCGGGACTGATAAGGAACTATATCAGGGACAACATAGATAAAGAATATATCAAACCAGCAAAATAAAAAACGTAAGAATAAAAAATCCACCGTTTGTGTGGATTTTTTTGTTGCGGGGGTGGGGAATTTTTTTCTAGAATCAAATCAAGGTTATAAAAATATCATATGGGGGGATTATCGCAGTATGATTAAAAAAATATTGCTGTTGTGCTGCTTTTTAATAACACCGATTTTTTCTGCAA
>CASETE010000001.1 GCA_949290785.1 uncultured Pseudomonadota bacterium | reverse complement strand
TATCAATCTCCGCAATATCAAAATAAAAAAGATACCGGCCCTATCCCCGCAGGGACATATGTTGCGCGTAAGAAAGATTTTCAAAATAGAGATGATTATGGACCGATTAAAAAGTATACATCTTGGCCTGGCGGAGAACGCGGTTGGGGCAAACATAGGGTATGGCTGGAACCGTCCAAAGAAACAGATACATACGGACGCGGTGGTTTTAGTATTCATGGTGGCGAAGAGCCTGGTTCTGCGGGATGTATTGACCTAACAAGTGAAATGCCCGCGTTTGCAGATTGGTTCAAAAAGAATGGAAAAGACTTGATTATTAAGGTAAAATACTGAAAAAACAAAGGCACAAAATGAAAAAGATATCACACATAGTAAGTTGTGTTATAGCTATATGTCTATTTTTTGCCCTGTATGTTTTTTTATTTGATTTAGCGTGTATTGGCAGAATTTCTAAATTTAATCATATTTGGACAGGGGGGTGTCCGTTTGATATTGATGGGGCTTATCTGAATTGCATGGCCAGCTATGACATTGTATCTATTGTGATAATATTATGCATGTTGTGTCTTTTATTATTTTATTTATTCAAAACATATCGCAAATGGGTATTGTTGATACCGATTTGTGGTTTTTTGCTGTTCAGTTTATCGGTTATAACATTTTGGGGACTGGTGTAGTCTGCTTATAAATGCGTAATGTCGATGTCGGGGAAATGCGATGCAATATATTCCGCGGCGAGCCTGCGGTGGCATTGCAGTGCGGATTTTTCAGTGCATAACAGGCAAATGCGGTCAATGTCGCCCGGGGCGAGCCCATCGGCCGGTCGGCGCGCAGCCAGCAGTTCGCGGTACATTCGTTCATAATCTGGCCAAGTGATACGACCGTCTTTGTATCCGGCAAGGATTTCTGATGTTGGGGCAAATTCTGGGTGATATTCGTACCGCGTCCCCAGCGTCGCCGCCAGATTATCGCCACTGTAAAACGGCGCGTATGTGCTTGTCCGCCACAGGCGTATGTCCCAGACCGCGCGCACACGCACGGCGTTTAGCACATCCAGAAACGCGTCAGGACTTTTACCACTGAAACCAATCGTAAAAATCTTTGCCATATCAATACAAAAATAGCCCGTTTAGCATCAAATAGCAATGATTTTCCTGCAGGAAGTAGTGCAAGGCGTGATAAGTAAATAATCTTTGACTTTATAACAAGCATATACTACAATCAAATAGATAAAATAATATCTAAAAGTGGCATAATATGACAAATGTAGACAATATATTATCTATTAAAGATGGTGTTGAGGAGCGTTTTCGTAATGCCAGACGTGCGGCCAAAATCTCTCAGATGACAATGGCGGAACGCTCTGGGGTGTCTTTGGGCAGTATAAAGCGTTTTGAGCGGACTGGTGAAATATCATTATCATCATTGATAAAACTTGCGATGGTGTTGGGCTATGAAGAAGATTTTAACGATTTATTCCGTCGCAAGAATTACCAGTCTATATTTGAAGTCGTGAACGAAGGTAAGTCAAATGCAGAATAAGATGCTTGTTGTAAAATATCATGGTATGGTTGTCGGTCGTTTGGCCTTGACGCCAGATAATCTTATGGCGTTTGAATATGACGCCGGCTGGTTGCAAAATGGCT